>JBIOUD010000057.1:0-7011 GCA_044866725.1 Candidatus Limnocylindria bacterium
CGCGCGCGAACAGCGACTCGAAGAGCGTTTCGAGGCGCGTGCGCGCCCGGCTGATGAGCTCCTCCATCGCGCGCTCGCCGAAGAGCGCCTCGAGGAGCTTCTGGTTCAGGAACGCCGTCCCGGCCGCGATGCCGACCTCCGCGCCGGTGATGCCTGCGGTGTGGATGAACACGCCGAGCATCACCGCCACACCGACGACATTCACGCCGAGCGCCGCGATCTGCGACACGGCCTTCTTCCGCGCGGCGTGCGCGCGGACGTCGTCGAGGATCTCGCCCATCCAGACGCCGAGGCCGTCGCGGACGGCGGGCGCGAACGCAACCGAGGCCGACCACAGCGCGGGATCCCGCGCCACCAGAGCCGCTGATGCGCCGCGCTCGGACCAGGCCGACGCCGTGCGCCGAGCGGCGTCGCTCGCGTGACGCAGCGCCAGCGCCTCGAGCGTGCTCGTCATCTCCTCTTCGACTGCGGACACCGGCGCGGGCTGAGTGCCGCGGAACGCCGTGAGGATGAGCGCGCGAATTCGCCCCAGTCCCGTCGAGATGAAGCGCAGCATCTGATCCGCGCCGACGAAATCGTTCCAGCGTCGCAGCACTTCAGCGCGAAGCAGGAGGCCACCGCGAAGGGCCGCGGCCAGCGAGGCTCGCTCGGCGTCGTACGAGCCCTGCGCAGTGCGACGGAGCGCGTCCGCGTCGATCGCCTCGTGCTCGAGGTCGTCCGCGACGTTGTGAACGAGCGGCGCGAGTCCTCTGATCGCGCCCGAGAGCGCGTCGATAGCGACGGCTCGTCGCGCGTCGGCCTCGGAGCTGAGTTGCGTGATGTGGTCGAGGAGCGCCTGCGCCTTGTCGCGCGCAAGGCCGTTCACACCTGGGTCGAGGTCGCCCTCGCTGATCGCGATCACGTCGATGCCATCGAGACCGAGATCCGCGAGCAGTCGCCGCGTGTCGGCGAGCACCTCATCGCGGTCGCCTCGATCGAGCGGAAGCCGGTTGAGCACGACGACGATGGCGAGGCCACGCTCATTCACGCGCCGCAGCACCTGCCACGGCACGAGGTCGGCGTAGCGCGTGGCCGTGGTCACGAAGACGCAAAGGTCGCTCGCCTCGACGAGGACGTCCGCGAGCTCGCGATTGTCGCGCTCGACCGAGTCGATGTCCGGCGCGTCGATCACGGCCACGCCCGCCGTGGTCGCGGGCGCCGCGGCGAGCGTGATGCGGTCGCGCTCGACACGCGCGAGCCGCCCGCTCGACAGGATCCGCTCCGCGTCGGCCTCGGTCGCGTAGAGCACGGCCTCACGCGTCGTCGGCCGCAGGACCCCGGCGCGGCTCACCTCGACACCAGCGATCGTGTTCAGCAGCGAGGACTTGCCGGCGCCGGTCGGCCCGAGGAGCAGCACGAGCAGCGGCGCGTCGATGTCCGCGGCGCGTGGACCGATGAAACCTTCGAGGTGGTCGCGCAGCTGACGCGCCCGGTCGTGCGACGCGGATCCGGCGACGGCGAGAGCAAGTCGCCGCTCGGCGAGGCGGCGCAGCCGATCCGTGCGCTCGACGAGATCGGCCCCGAAAGGATCCACTGGGCTCATTTGCACGGTGGGTCGATCTTCGTCCGGAAGCAGAACGTCAGGATGATCTGATTCGTGAAGAGGTCGCGCACGTAGGTCGTGTCGTTGTCGAAGATCCAGGCATACAGGTGCAGCGCGTCGGCCGACCACCACAGCCCGACGACCCACTGCGCGTCCTCCATGGTCGTCGTGAGGGCGCCCGTGCTGCTGTTCCACAGCACGATCTTCGGGAGCGTGTTCTGCGTCGAGACGCGGAGGGCGAGGTCGCTCGAGCGCGGCTTCATCTCGACCCGCGAGACGATCACGTCGGCGGCCGGCTCGTAGGCGATGCGCGTGCCGCGCGATGTGCTGTACGTGCGCACCGGGCCAGCGAGATCGTTCGCCCAGAAGTAGAGGTCGTCGCCGCGCCAGCGCGCGTCCGTCGCGCGCCCGAGCGAAGGCGTGACCCGTCCGTCGACGTCGACGATCACGAGCTCGCGTTTGAAGTCGAGCGGATCCAGGAGCGCCGACAGCCGGGACCCGTCGGCGGTCCACTGGATCGCGCGCGTCGCGCGCCGGCCGGCGTCGACGACGATGCGCTTTCCGGAGCCGTCGCTCGTGTTGAGCAACCAGAGCCCGTGCTGGTCGGGGTCCTGCGAGTTCCGGCTCACCGCGAGGCGTGAGGCGTCCGGCGAGAGGCGCGGGTTCTCCGCTTTCGGGATCGTGAGCGTTCGCACGTCGGCCGTCGCCGGTCTCACGAAGTACAGCCGCGAGAGCGGTCCATCGGCGCGGAGGTCGATGACGAGCAGGTCACCGGCCGCCGTCGACGTGAGCTCGATGACGCGCGCATCCTTGTACGAACCGAAGCCCTCAAAGTGCGCGACGAGCCTCACCTGCTTCGCGACGAAGTCGAGGAGGAGCACGCGCTCGTCGCCGGGGTCGCCAAGGATGACGAAGCGGTAGTCCGCCGGGATGGGCCCGATCGGATACGCGACGAGCCCGTCCACCGAGGTCGTCGGCGCGAGGCTGCGCGACGGGCGCGGGGAGGGCGACGAGGCGAGCGCAAGGCTCGCGTCAGGCGCCGCGCGCGGTGCGGAGAGCGTCGTGGCTCCGACATATACGCCGAGCACGCCCGCGATCGCGACGAGCAGCGTGGCGGCGACGGTCGCCCAGCGCGCTCTCACCGCGGCTGCTCGAGCACGCCTCCGAACGCGTCGAGCCAGCGATCCGGGTTCTCCTGGAAGATGCGCTTGCAACGCTCGCGATCGAAGTCGTAGTGCCGGCCCTCGTAGCGGAGCCGCAGCGCGCCCTCGCCGAGCGGCTGCTTGCACACGACGCAGACCCGTTCCTGCATCACTCGAGCTCGATGATCGGTTGGTGCGCGCGGACCAGCTGTCCGTTCTCGATGAGGATGCGTCGGACCTTGCCGCTCACGTTGGAGCGGATCTCGTTGAACAGCTTCATCGCCTCGATGAGACCGATGACGTCGCCCTGCGCGACGCTGCTGCCGACCTGCACGAACGCCGCGGCCTGCGGCGAGGGCGAGCGGTAGAAGATGCCCGTGAGCGGCGCGGTCACGGTCGGGTAGTCGCTCCGCGCGGTGGGCGCCTCCGGCCCGCTGACGGTCACGCCGCTCGCGCTGGGGGCCGCCGCGAAGGGCGCCTGCGGCGGTGGCGCGCCGTCCTTGCTCACCCGGACGCGGAGCGAACCGCGTCGCACCTCGAGCTCGTGGACCTGCTCGTCGCCGAGGCGCTGCAGCAGCTCCGCGACGAGCGCGTTCGCGTCGGCACGGAGCTTCTTCGGATCCGCTATGCCGTGCCTCCTCGGCCAATGAGGAGCGACGCGTTGTGTCCGCCGAAGCCCATCGAGTTGGACATCGAGAGGTCGAACGACTTCTCACGCGCGGTGTTCGGCACGTAGTCGAGGTCGCACGCCGGGTCCGGTGTGTCGTGGTTGATCGTCGGCGGGAGAACACCATCGCGCATGCCGAGGATGCAGAAGATCGCCTCGATCGCACCCGCCGCGCCGAGCGTGTGGCCGGTCATGGACTTCGTCGACGACACCGCGAGCTCGTACGCGTGCTTCCCGAAGACGCTCTTGATCGCCGCGGTCTCCGAGACGTCGTTCTGCTGTGTTGACGTGCCATGCGCGTTCACGTACTCGACATCGCTCGGCCCGACGCCGGCGTCCTGCAGCGCCATCTTCATCGCGCGCATCGCGCCCTCACCGCCCTCGGCCGGCGCGGTGACGTGGTGCGCATCCGCGGACGCGCCGTAGCCGAGGATCTCGGCCACGATCGCCGCGCCGCGCGCGCGCGCGTGATCGAGCTCCTCGAGGACGAGGCAGCCGGCCGCCTCGCTGAAGACGAAGCCGTCGCGGTCCTTGTCGAACGGTCGCGACGCTTTCTCGGGCGCGTCGTTGCGCGTCGACAGCGCCCGCGCCTGGTTGAACGCGGCGATGGCGATCTTGATCAGGCCGGCCTCGGATCCGCCGGCGAGCATGATGTCGGCCTGACCGCGGCGGATCGTGTCGGTCGCCTCACCGATCGAGTGCGCGCTCGAAGCGCACGCGGACACGTGGCCCATGTTGGGTCCCTTCGCTCCGAACTTCATCGCGATCTCGCCCGCCGCCATGTCCACGATCATCATCGGGATCATGAACGGCGAGACCCTCCGCGGATCCTTCGCGTGCGAGAGCACGTTGTCGACGACCGTGGAGACGCCGCCGATGCCTGAGCCGAACGCGACGCCGATGCGCGGCGCGTTCTCCTTCGTGATCTCGAGCTTCGCATCCCTCAGCGCCTGACCAGCCGCGTTCACAGCCATCTGCGCGAACCGGTCCGCGCGCCGGACCTCTTTGCGGTCCATGAACAGCGTCGGGTCGAAGTCCTTCAACTCGCCGGCGATCGTCGTCTCGAGCCCGGTCGTGTCGAATCGCGTGATCTGGCCGATCCCGCTGCGGCCCGCGCGGATGCCCTCCCAGGTCGAGTCGACCGAGAGACCAAGGGGCGACACCATACCGAGGCCCGTGACGACGACTCGGCGGCGCTCACCGCTACGCACTTCTGAAGTCTAGGGAAGGGCGCGCAGGTCGAGCCGCGCTCCGGCGGTGTAGGTGTCGGCGTCGTCGAGCGTGCGGAAGACGATCGCGCGGCCCTTCCCGCGCACGGTCCACGCACCGTCGTCCTGGACGATCGCGGTGTCCTCGTCGATGCCGAGCAGCCGATGGCCCGCCGGCCAGAGCGCCGACCAGAGCCGGAGGAGCTCGAGCGGAATGATGTCGAAATGCGGCACCACGATGATGTCCCGCACCAGCCCCGTGGCCGCGCGCGTCTCGACTCTGGTCGGGAGGCCATCCGGCCCTCGCGCGAGCGGGACGAAGGTGGTCTGGCCGAGCATCATCGCGCCGGCACTCGACCCCGCGAGGATCGCGCCGGCCTCGAGGCGCGCGAGCACAGCGTCCCAGAACGGCGATCCCTCGAGCGTCTCGACCGCGTGCCCGGGACTGCCGCCGGAGAAGTAGACCCAGTCGGCGCCGTCGAGCGCCCGGAGCCACCGCGGGTCGTGGGCATCCTTCTTGTTCAGGACCATGACCGCGACCGGCTCGGCGCCGAGCGCGCTGAAGTGCTCGCTCCCCATCCGCGCCCAGGTCGGCGGCGTGTCCTCGAGCCCCGCTGCCGTGGGCACGATCGCGACACGCGCTCTCGGGCCGAGCGTGCTGAGGAGCTGCGCGTCGATCTCGTTCATCGCGGGCGTGAACTCGCCCGATCCCGCCAGCACGAGGCGACCCTTGCTCACGTCCCCACCCCGAGTCCACCGAATCGCCGGACGAGGCGATCGTAGTTGCGGCGGCTTCGCTTCTGGCGCTCATCCTCGGGCAGTCGCTCCCATGCGCGGTGCTCGTGGCGGATCACCGCATCACTCCCGCCGGCGACGGACGCGAGTCCGCCCTCGCGCAGCGCGAGAGAGACCGCGATGTCGAGGTTGCGATAGAACCGGTAGCGCTCGTCGAAACCGCCGATGCCGAGGAGATCGTCGCGCCGCATCGCGGCGCAGTACCCCTGCACCGCGTCGCACGGACCGTCGGTGACCTCGGTGAACTCCTTCAGATGATCGACCGCGCGCAGTCCCCATGGACCCACGATTCCGACGCGCGGCGACCCCAGCGCCCGCGCGAGCGCGGTGAAGAGATCGCCGACGAGCTCGACCGACGGATCGAGCTGCAGCAGGAGACGACCACGAGCGACGCGGAGGAGCGCGTTCCGTCCGGCACCTTCGCCAAGATCGCGATCGCTGAAGATCACGCTGACGCGGGGGTCGCCGGCGAGCGCTTCGGCGCGTCGTGCCGCGTCCTCACTGGACCCTTGGTCGAGCACGAGCACCTCGCTCGCGGTTGGAAGCCGCGCGAGCACCGAGCGGACGCAGCGCTCGAGGTCGGCGGAGAACTCGCGCGAGACGATGCAGATCGACCACGCGCACGCCGCGACCGACGCGCGGTGGTCCTCGAGCTCGGCACCGGAAGAGATGCGCCGGAGGCCGCGCCGCTCGAGCCGGTGCGCGGCACGCGAGAGGACGATCCGCTGGCGATCGATGTCGTCGACACGCCACCCATCGAGCTGGGTGCGCAGCGCGTCGGCTGCGCGCAGGTCGTTCCGGACCCTCGCGCGGCGATGATCCTCCGCGACCGTGCGGATCTCGGCCGGCGCGTCGTCGGGCTCGCGCATCACGCTATCCAGGTCGAGGCCCAGCACGTCGTCCATCCGGCGGAGCGCGGCGATGCGCTCCGAAGGCCGCGTCGGCTCGTCGCCGACGCAGCGCTGCGCCACGGCGAGGGCGCCCGGCAGATCGAGGTCATCGGCGATGCGCTCACGGAACCGGTGAAGCCACTCGTCCGCGCCTCCACCTCGACCGCCGTCGGACGAAGGCTGCGAGAGCTGAGCGACGTAGCGCACGCGCTGGCGAAGGTGGTCGAGCCCCTCGGCCGCCTGGCGCAGCGCGGCGAGCGTGAAGTGCATGCGCTGGCGGTAGTGCGTGAGGAGCGATTGATATCGGAACGCCAGTGGATCGATGCCGAGCCCGGCGAGCTCCGCGACCTCGGTCGTGTTGCGCGCGGACTTCGCCATCTTCACGCCGTCCGAAAGGAGGTGCTGCCCGTGGACCCACGTGCCGACGACCGGGTGCGCGAGAGCGCCCTCGGACTGCGCGATCTCGTCCTCGTGGTGCGGGACGATGTTGTCGACGCCGCCGGTGTGCAGGTCGAAGCGCTCGCCGAGATAACGCGTGCTCATCGCTGAACACTCGATGTGCCATCCGGGATAGCCATCGCCCCACGGCGACGGCCACGTGAGGGCCATGCGGCCGGCCTCGGCGCGCTTCCAGAGGGCGAAGTCCGAGGGATCGCGCTTCGCCGGATCGACCTCGGCCCGCACGCCCTGGCGCAGCGCCTCCTGCACGTTGCCCGAGAGCCGGCCG
>JBIOUD010000058.1:0-7539 GCA_044866725.1 Candidatus Limnocylindria bacterium
GCTCTCGATGTACACCTTGCGCACGATGTTGGTGACCTGGTCGCGCCGCCACTGCGCCCACTGCGGATCGGAGGCGGCCGGGCGATCGGTGCGCCCGGTGGCCTGCTGGAAGCGCGAGATGGCGACGGGGTTGTAGCCCCAGGTCGGCTGGCCGACCTGGCTGTTGCCGTCGGGATAGCGGATGCGGTCGAGGTTGATGCCGTCCACGGCGTAGTTCGAGACGATGCTCGTCGCCGTGTCGACGATCCACTGCGCGGCGTCGGGATGGCCCGGATCCACGAGCCAGTCGTTCCCCGACTGCATGACGCCGTCGTCGCGCGACATGAGCCAGTTCGCGTAACCGCTCGCGCTCGGGCCGTGCAGGTTGAACGCGTGATCCGGCGAGGCGGGCACGGCCGGTTGACCGCCGCTGCGCCAGAACGCCATCGCGATGACCCAGGCATGGACCTCGATGCCCTGCGCGTGCGCTTTGTCGATGAGCGTCTGGAGCGGGTCGAAGGGGAAGGGCGCCACGCCAGGCTGCTCGGTGCGTGGGACGGACGCGCGGTTGCAGAAGCAGTCACCGCGACGCACGGCCTGCACGACGATCGCGTTCATGTTCGCGGCCTTTGTCGCCGCGACGATCGCGTCGATGCGCGGCGCGTCGTACAGGTCGTCACCGAACGCGTCGACCCAGTACGCGCGGAGCTCGCCGCCGCCGGGCATGACCGCATCGGGCTCCCGCGAGACCGACTGCTGCGGGAGCCAGACAAGCGCCATGACGGCCATGAGCGCCAGGGAGACCTTCCTCACTACTCCAGTAAACGATGGGACGAGGACGTGTGTCGCGGGCCGCCATCACTTCTTTCAGCGCGCGTTCAGCGGCGAGCGAGCGAGCGCACGTGCCTAAACTCGCCGCGGTGCAACGACCGTTCCGTTTCGCGGTCACGGCGCGCTTCACACGCAGTGGCACGCACTGGCGCGATGTCGCGCGCCGCGCCGAGGACCTTGGGTACGACGTGCTGCTGGTCACCGATCACATGGGCGCGCAACTCGCGCCGATCCCCGCGCTCATGGCCGCGGCCGATGCGACCACGCGGCTGCGCGTGGGGAGCTTCGTGTTCGCGAACGACTACCGCAATCCGGTCATGCTCGCGAAGGAGGTGGCCACGCTCGACGTGCTCTCCGATGGCCGCGTCGAGGTCGGCATCGGAGCGGGCTGGAGCATTCGCGATTACGAGGAGCTCGGCATCCCGTACGACGCACCCGCCGTCCGCGTGGGTCGGCTCGAGGAGTCCGTCGTGCTCCTCAAGCGTCTGCTGAGCGAGGAGACCGTCGACCACGACGGCGAGCACTACATCGTGCGCGGCGCGAAGCTGCAGCCGCGGCCGATCCAGCGTCCGCACCCGCCGCTCATGATCGGTGGCGGCGGGCCACGGGTACTGCGACTCGCCGCGCGCGAGGCGGACATCGTCACGTTCTCACCGCAGGTGACCGCGAGCGGCCGGCCCCGGATCGACGCGCTGACGGAGA
Organism: Candidatus Limnocylindria bacterium; assembly: GCA_044866725.1. Taxonomy (GTDB): domain Bacteria; phylum Chloroflexota; class Limnocylindria; order P2-11E; family P2-11E; genus CF-39. The sequence continues at coordinate 1,513 of JBIOUD010000058.1, forward strand.
AGGCCCTGGCCGACCGCGTGGCGCGGTTCCGTGGCTTCGCGGGAGCACGCGCCGACCGGGTGGAGCTGAACGTGTTCGTCTTCGACGCGGCCGTGACCGACCGCGCGCGATCGCTCATCGCGGCAGTGAGTGCCCGGCTGCGCCGCGCCGCGAACGCCGTGGCGCGCAGTCCGTTCGTCCTGTACGGCTCGCGCTCGTCGCTGCGCGAGCTCCTCGTCGAGCGCCGCGAGCGCCTTGGGATCAGCTACATCTCGGTGCCCGGCAACGCGATGCGCGAGTTCGCGCCGATCGTCGCCGAGCTCCGCGGGACCTGACCTAGGGCGTCCTGGTCGGTGCCGCCGTCGGCGCCGCGGTGGTGGGCGCAGAGGTGGGCGGCGCGGTCGTCGGTGCCGTGGTCGGCCGCGGGGTGGTCGGCGCCGCGGTTGTGGGCGCAGCCGTCGATGGGCTCGGCGCCGCGGTCGTCGGCGCCGCGGTCCGGATCGGTGTGGGACTGGGCGACGCCGACGGCGACGGGCTCGGGCTCGGCGATGGCGACGCCGTCGCGCCCGCGAGGCGCGAGAGCCCACCTCCCGCGACGAGGAAGAGGAGCAGGATGGTCAGGAGGGCGCCCGCGACCGCGGCCAGTACGAGGTCGATCCACCGCGGTCCGCGCCGCGGCGGCGGAATGATCTTCGTGGTGTCGGACATGGGCGAGTCTGTCCGCACCTGGCGTGCCGACGTGCGCTCGTCGGTCGCTCGATCGCTCGGCCGCTCGCTTGCTGGACGGGGCCGGCGTGTCGGTCTGCGCCCCGCACGCGTTCGCTTCCGAACGCGTGCGAGGCGCTCTTTTCCGAGCTAGTTCCCGGGGACCACGATCGCGGTCGCCGTGACCGCGGCGCCGTCGGTGAGCCCGTCGTTCGGCGTCACCGTGACGGTGATGGTGTCGTGCGGAGTGCCGTTGTGCGGGAGCGAGAGGTCGAACTGGTCACTGGTGGCGGTCGTCGTCACCGTGCGGCGAACTTCGCCGTCGACTCGCCACACATAGGTGAGGGTGATCGTGTCCAGGTCCGCGTCGGCGACCGTCACGTCGGCGGTGAGGAGTCCCCTGTGCGAGGGCTTGGTCGGGGTCAGCGCGACCGTGGCGGACGGGACGCTGTTGACCACCATGACGCTGGTCGATGTGAGCGGGGCGCTGGTCGCGGCGCCGTCCCTCGCAGTGACCCGGACCGCGATCTCATCGCCGTGATCGCCGTTGCCGCTGACGGCGAGATCGAGCGTCTCGCCGGTGGCTCCGGCGATGTCCGCGCCGCCCCTGGTCCACTGATACGAGTACGTCAGCGCATCGCCGTCCAGGTCCTTGGCGACGGCAGTGGCGGTCAGCACGTCGTCGGTGTCCGGTGATGTCGGCGCGACCGTCGCGGAGATCACGACGGGCGGTGTGTTGAGGACCGTGACCGCGGCCGATGTCAGCGGAGCGCTGGTGGCGCCGCCGTCGCTCGCGGTCACGCGCACCGCGATCGCATCGCCGCGGTCGCCGTTGCCGCTGACGCCGAGATCGAGCGTGGCGCCGGTCGCTCCGGCGATGTCGTCGCCGTTCTTCGTCCACTGATATGCGTAGGTCAGCGCATCGCCGTCCTGGTCCTGGGCTACGGCGGTCGCCGCGAGCACGTCGTCGGTGTCCGGCGAGGTCGGCGCGATCGTCACGGAGACCATCGCGGGCGGCCGGTTGGTCGTGATCGGGATCACGGTGACGTCGCCGCCCAAGGCATTCGTCACGTAGAGCCGCTTCGGACCGAGCGTCGGAATGGCGACGCCGTTGGGCTGACCGCCGACGGAGATCGTCTCAAGGCGTGCCAGCGTTCCTGCGGTAGAGAAGACCGTGACGGTACCGCTGCCGAGGTCGGCGGAGTAGAGCCGCTCGGCCGTAGCGTCGAGCGCGAGCGCACGCGGGAAGCTGCCGGCCGCGGCAAAATCGCTGCGAAGCGTGCTGGTCGCTCCGTCGATGGCGTGGACTCGGCCGTTCGCGACGTATCGCGGGACGTACACGACATTCGCTCCGACGTCGACCGTGACGCCGAGCCGCGCCTCGCCAAAGATGTTGATGTCGGCAAGTAGCGAATAAGTCTCGCCGTCCAGGACCTCGACGGCTCCCAAAAGGTTCTCGACATAGATCCGATCGGTCACGGGATTCACGGCGACGCCCCACCAGTTCGCGAAGAGCGGCGCAGCGGGGACCGTGCGCTCATGAGCGAGGGTCGCGAGATCGTAGACGGCCATCCCGCCGGTGCCGAGTGTTGCGTACAGCAGGTCGCGCCCCGGGTTGACGGCCAGGCCGGGCCCGCCGAACGGGAGCGTGGCGGACACGGTGTTCGTCCCGCCGTCGATGACCGAGATGGTGCCGGTGGCGAAGTGCGCGGCGAAGATCCGATCGCGCTCTTCGTCGACGGCGATCTGCGTCGGTGTGCTCGCGGTCGTGATCGTCGTGACGACCGAATCGGTTGCCGTGTCGATGACGACGAGGCTGCCGCCGCAGGCGCAGCTTGCACCCACGTACGCCAGACCGGTGGTGTGGTTGATAGCGACGGCGTGCGTGGCCGCGCCCACCGGAATGCTGGCGCTAGCCTGCGCGCCGAGCAGTGCGCTCAGCGCGAGCGCCGCAGGCAGTGCGATCCCGAGCTTTCGCATCGAAACCCTCCCTAAAACGCTCGGGATTAACGGAAGTTGAACAGCAACGGCACGGGCGCGAGGAAATGGGCGCTAGACCGTCGGCGTCAGACGAAACGCTCGGCCTGCCACTCGATGCCGAGCTCGCTGGGTGGCCCCATGTAACCCAGGAGCGCCGAGCTCGCCACGACCGCGGGGCTCGCCAGGTAGCCGAGCCCACCCACACCCATGCGGTTCGCCCAGTTGCGGTTGAAGGACGTGATCGCGGTCTGCCCCTTCACCAGCGCGTCCGGACCCTGACCGAAACACGGTCCGCACCACGACTCGCGGATCTGGCCGCCGACCGAGCGGAACACGCCGGCGATCGACTCGCCGCCGAGACGCGCGTCGGTGCGCTCGATGTCCGTCTTCACGCTGCCCGAGCCGGGGAAGATCACGAATTCCTTCTCGGCCGGCTTCGCGCCCCTGTCGCGCGCCGCGCGCAGCACGAGGGCCGCCTCGAGCAGGTCGCTGTAGCCACCGTTGGTGCACGACCCGATGAACGCCTTGTCGAACGCGATGCGCTCGCGCGCGACCTCGTCCGCCGGGAACGCATTGCCGGGGCTGAACGGCTTCGCGATGAGCGGGACGACCGCGGAGAGATCGAGCACCTCGTCGAGCTCGTAGCGCGCGTTCTCACCCGCCGCGAAGCGCGGGTACGGGAGATCGGTGAAACGCTTCTCGCGGTACCAGGCGTACGTGAGGTCGTCTGGGGCGAAGATGCCGTTCGTGGCTTCGCCCTCGGCCATCATGTTCGCGATGGTGTTCCGGTAGCTCATCGGGAGCTGCTTGTCGGCGTCGACGAACTCCACGCTCATGCCCTGCGACTGACTGGGGCCCCATCGCGCGAGCAGCGCGAGCACGACGTCCTTCCCGCTCACCCAGGGCTGCAGCCGTCCGGTGAAGACGACGCGCCGCTGCTTGGCGACGGTGAAGTACACGTAGCCCGTCGCCCAGCCGAAACCGAGCGTGGTCGAGCCGACGCCGTAGCCGAGCGCGCCGTACGCACCGTAGGCCCGGCTGTGAGAGTCCGCGCCGGGGATGAGCGCGCCGGGAACGACGAGACCCTGCTCCGGGAAATAGAAGTGGAAGATGCCGTCGCCCGGCGTCGCGTAGTGCGGGCGCGTGATGCCGTGCAGATCCGCGAACTGCTTGCCGATCGCGGTCTGCTTGTCATCGGCCTCGCGCCGGTTGAACACGAAGTGGTCGTTCGCGACCGCGATCTGGCGCGGGCGGATCGTGTCGCCCCCCGTGATCTGGTCGAACGTGTGGATGGAGAACGGGGCCGTCCCGTCGGATGCGGGCAACAGGTCCGCGTACACCCGCAGCGTCGCGCCGGCGCGGACCGCCGCGTCCTTGTCCACGCGATGCGCCCACAGGATCTGCTCGGTGGACGTGAGCGAGCGCGCCGTCTCCCCGTCCGGCCACACGATTCCGGGCCGACGCAGGATGGAGTCGCGGAACTCGCGCCGGCCGATCTTGATGATCCCGCCGGAGCGGCGAATGTCGTCCTCGGCCGGCGAGAGCGCGGCGGGCTCGTAGGTCTTGCCGCGCGTCTCGTTCGTCAGCTGCCGCGTGTCGGGATCGAACGAGAAGACATCACCCTCCTGCGCGTCCTCCACGGCGGCACGGCTCTGCACGACATGCAGGCCGAGGTTGAGCGCGTTGCGTCGGAAGATGTCGCCCATCCCCGCGCCGCACACGATGACGAGCTCGCGGCCCGCTTCCTCGGCCACGCCCTTGAGGCCGGCCGGGCTCATCTCGCGTGACGAGCCGATGGCGAAGCGGTCGCCCGCGATCACGAACGTCTCTCCGCGGTGCACGCGTTCGCGGAAGTCGGGCATGAGGAACCGGAACGAGCCCGCCTTCCAGCGGTGGTCGAGCGTCTCGAGGCTCTCCGAGACGCAGTCGTTCGATGGCGTGATCTGGTCGGTGTCGATCGCGTCGAGCTTTTTCCCGGGCACCTTGGGATCCCAGAAGATCAGCGCCTTGCCACGTATCGCGCGACCGTTCGCGCGACCGCCGTCGACATGCTCCGGTCCCGGGATGCGCCGCACGTCGACACCAGGCAGCAGCTCGGCACCACGGATCGTTTGGGTCATCGCTTCGATTGTGGCACTCTGCCGCGCGTGTGCTGCGTCCTCATCCTGCTCGCGTTCTTCACGCCGCGGATCGTGCTCTTTCTGCTCTGGCTGTTCACCGACTATCTCAGCCGTGCATACGACGGGTTCGTCATACCGCTGCTCGGTTTCATCTTCCTGCCCGCGACGACTGTGGGATACGCGGTCGCGCAGAACGAGTTCAGCGGGCTGAATGGGCTCGGCATCGTCGCACTGCTCATCGGCCTCGCGGTCGACATCGGCCTCCTGGGCGGCGGCGCGCGCCAACGGAGCGCGCTCTAGCCGCTGGCCAGGCGCTCCAGCTCCGCGTCGGTGAGCAGACGGTCCGACGCTTTCGCCGCCTCCACGACGCGCCCGATCCGCTCGCGCGTCGGCTCGATGCCGTGCGACTCGAGCCAGAACACCACGTTCGACTCGCCGCTCATCGGGCCGACCTCGATGCGCTGCTCGCGGCCGAGCACCGACGCGGGCACGCCGCTGTAGACGCGGTCCGCGAGATCGCGGTCACCCTTGCGCAGCGCCTTGATGACCGCGGCCGCATGCACCCCGGTGCCGGTGCGGAACGCGTCGGAGCCGAGCGCGGGATAGTTCGGCGGGATCGGGATGCCGCAGTGCTCCGCGACGAGCGCCGCGTACTCGACGAGCGCGGTGAGGTCGCGGTCGATCAGGCCCCACAGCTGCAGGTTCACCAGCAGCTGATCCATCGAGGTGTTCCCGACGCGCTCGCCGATGCCCAGGGCGCAGCCGTGCACGCGGTCGGCGACGGCTGTCGCCGCGAGCGCGTTGATCGTTCCGAGGCCGCGGTCGTTGTGGCCGTGGTAGTCGAGCTTCACGTCGCGGCCCTTGATGACGTCGTCGCGCAGGAAGGTGAGCAGGTTGCGCACGCCCTCCGGCGTCGCGTGGCCGACCGTGTCCGACGCGCAGATCCGCTCCGCGCCGCAGCCGATCGCGACCTCGTAGAGCTTCGCGAGCGTCTCGGGATCGGCCCGCGTCGTGTCCTCGGTCACGAACATCACCGGCAGCTCGTTCTTCACGAGCGTCGTCACCGACTCCTCGACGCTGCGCAGCATCGTGTCGAGCGACCAGTCCTCGGCGAAGCGGCGTATCGGCGACGATCCGATGAACGCGCAGCTCTCGATCTTCACGCCCGACTCTACCGCGGCTTCGACGGCGGCCTGCACGTCGAGCGGGTGCGTGCGGATCGCCTGGTTGGGACGCAGCTTCT
>JBIOUD010000059.1:0-5369 GCA_044866725.1 Candidatus Limnocylindria bacterium
AGGACGTGCACGACGCGTACTTCACGCCCGACGGCAGCGAGATCTGGTCGAGCTCGTCCGGCTTCCTCGAGAAGCCGTCGGACCGCATGGTCATCTACGACCCGATCACACGGAAGGTCAAGCAGGAGCTCCGCCTGCCGGGACGCTATCCGTTCCACACCCTCAAGGCGTTCCAGGACGGCGTCTATCACCCTGAGAACGCCGGCGTGATGGTGCTGTCCGATCACCTCGGACCATCGCTCGTCTGGCTGGACTGGCGCGAGCGGACGGTCCTCGGAGAGACCAAGCTCGGTGGACATCCGTTCCACTCCACGTATGACCCTGAGGGCGGCCGGCTCCTCGTGACGACGAGCGTCGACGGCATGGTCAACGTGGTCGACATGACCACCCGCCAGGTCGTGCAGAAGCTTCCCGTGTCGAGGGCGCACGGCATCGCGTCGGTCGGGATCACCGCGCCGTAACCCGCGCCGCTGCCGGTCCGCGCGGCGCCTAATGTTGCCCCGCGATGCTGATGCGCCTGCTCGCGAGGGTGTTCAACGCGTTCCCGGTGCGGTGGCAGCGACGCTTCATGACCGCGGCGAACGACCGCTTTCTCGTCGGCATCACCGGCCTTGGCGTCGACGCGCAGGGACGCGTGCTCCTCGCTCGCCACCGCTTCGGCGCCCCGCAGTGGCGGTTCCTCGGCGGCTTCCTCCACCCGCGCGAACGGGTCGACGAGGCACTGGCGCGCGAGATCCGCGAGGAGACCGGCCTCGTCGTGGAGGTCGGCCCCATCCTCGAGGTCGTGACGGGCTACCGCTGGGAGCGTGTGGAGATCGTGTTCGCGTACCGCGTGACCGGTGGGGCTGCGGCGCTCTCCAGCGAGATCGTGGAGCTTCGCAGCTTCTCGCCCGACGCGCTGCCGGAGGTCCGCGCCGACCAGCGCGGGCTCATCGAGCGCCACGCCGCGGCCGCGATCGCCTGGGCAGCGCGGCCGTGAGGGTCTCGCGCATCGACCACGTCGTCCTCACGGTCGCCGATCTGGAGCGGACGCTCTCCTTCTATCAGCGCGTCCTGGGCATGACGCCCGTGACGTTCGGCGAGGGGCGGCGCGCTCTCGCCTTTGGCGACCAGAAGCTGAACCTGCATCAGGCCGGCCGGGAATTCGAGCCGAAGGCGCGCCGTCCGACGCCGGGCGCGGTCGACATCTGCTTCACGACGCACGTGCCGCTCGATGAGGTGGTCGCGCATCTGCGCGCGGAGTCCGTCGTCGTCGAGCTCGGCCCGATCGCCAAGGTCGGCGCGCGGGGCCCGCTGCGCTCCGTGTATTTCCGTGATCCCGACGGGAACCTCGTCGAGGTGTCGAACGAGGATGCGCTGGGGAACCTGCCGGACGTCGCCAAGAGCGGAAAGACGTGATCAGCGCTTCTGCTCGACGTCTCCAAGAGCGGCGATGATCCCGCGAATGTGCTCGTAGTGCTCGAACTATGCTCGAGCAGGCGGCGCATGACGCGCTTCGTCGTCCAGCGCCGCCCCATGATCGTGTGATCGCGCCAGTCGTCCGGCTCCATCACGCTGAAGCGCTGCACGGCGATCCGGTGCACGGCCTGATATGCGCCCAGCGGGTCCTTCGTCCACTTCTCCAGGCGCGACAGCAGCGCGATGTCCGTGGTCATCATGTGCTCGAGCGCTTGTCGCACGCTCCAGGTCTTCTCGTCGGGCGTCCTCTCCAGCTGCTCGGCCGTGAGCTGCTTCACGAGCGCCAGGACTGCCGCATGCGACGCCTCGTACTGGTGCAGGAAGTCGCGGATCTCGTGCTCCTCGAACGGTCGGTCCTCACCCGGGACGAGCGGCGGATCCTTCAGCTCCCCGACCTCGAGCGTGTCGGGGTCGATGTCCTTCCAATGCTCGATGGCGACTCCGTGCGCCCCGAGCAGCGCGCGGTATTCACGGAACGCACGCCGTGCCTTCGCGATCGCCTCGTCGCGGGTCTTGCCCGATGCGATGCATCCCGGAAGGACGGGGATGTTCGCCAGGAAGTAGCCCGGCTGCGCCTCGCCGACGAAGATCTTCGCCTGCCCGGCCGCGTCGCTCATGGCTTTGCCGAACGATCCGTCACGCCAGCATCCAGACCTTGTGACCGCAGTCCGGGCGTAGCGTGCGCACGCTGTCGCCGACGCGGACGCGGAGCGTCTCCGCGGAGTGCTCGACCATCTCCAGGGTCACGCCGGGCTTCACGCCCTGTGAGTCGAGGTATTCGAGGAACCCCGGCTCATGCTCGAACTGGTCCGGGATGCGCTCGACCCTCGCGCGGTCTCCAGGGGCGAGACGCTCGAGCGGTCGGGTGGGCCGCGCGGTCGCCCCGGGCATCGGGTTGCCGTGCGGACAGGTCTGTGGATCGCCGAGCACCTTCGTGAGCCGCTCCTCCATTTCGGGCGACATCGCGTGCTCGATCCGCTCCGCCTCCTCGTGCGTCTTCCACCACTCGTAACCGAGAAGGTCCACCAGCATCCGCTCGGCCAGGCGGTGCCGGCGCACGATCGAGCTCGCCGCGGCGTAGCCGCGCTCGGTGAAGCGGACCTCCTTTCGAGCGTCGAGCGTGACGAGCCCCTCGCGCTCGAGGCGGTGGACCATCTCGGAGACGGCGGGGGCCGAGATGCCGAGGAATTCGGCCAGTCGCGCGCCGATCACCTGACCGCCCTCGTCCGCGAGGGTGTACACGGCCTGGAGGTACTCCTCGGTGGCTGGGGAGGCCTGCACGACCATTGGTGACCTCCAGGGTCGGAATTTGTTAGGTTCGCCTTAGTCGGGCTTAGGGACGCCTAATCCGCTCCCTTGGCATCGAAGTATGGCACTGGAGACAGATGACGATGACAGGTCCCCGCGCGCCGCTGGCGCTCCTCCTCGCGCTGACGATCGTGCTCGTCGGATGTGGCCAGCCGGCCCCGGCCCCGCAGACCACCGGCGGGACGAAGATCACCATCGCGGTCCAGCCGACGGCCACGCCGGAGCAGCTCTCCGCCAATGCGAAGGAGCTTCGCGACTTCCTGACGGGGAAGATGGGGCGCGAGGTCGAGCTCGTGTTCCCGACCACCTACGCCGGAGTCGTCGAGTCGCTGCGTTTCGGGCACGCCCAGGCCGCGTTCATGAGCGCGTGGCCGGCGCGCCTGGCATGGAAGATCGCGGAAGCCGATGTTGCCCTCGCGGAAGTCCGCGAGGTCGTCATCGGGCAGGACAAGAAGGAAGAGACCTTCTACTTCTCGTACTGGATCGTCCCGAAGAACAGCCCGATCACCAAGCTCGAGGACCTGCGCGGCAAGCGCGTCGCCTTCCCCAGCCAGCTCTCGACGTCCGGATACGTGGCGCCGCTGGCGCGCCTGGTGGAGCTCGGCCTGGTGGCGAAGCCACCGGCCGGTCGCGAGGCCGACCCGAAGACGTTCTTCGGGCAGGTCACCTTCGCGGGCGGCTACCAGCAGGGCTGGGAGGCGCTGAAGGCCGGTCAGGTCGACGCCGCGATCATCGCGGGCGACGTCGCCGAGTCGCTCTACCGAGAGGTCCTGAACGGGACGACCGTCATCGACCAGCAGGGTCCGGTGCCGTCGCACGCGGTGGTGTTCGCGAAGCAGGTGGACGCGCAGACCAAGCAGAAGCTGAGGGACGCGCTGCTCGAGCTCGGCACGACACAGCACCGTCCGCTGATGCGGAGATTCATCTCGGGCATCTTCGTCGGGTTCAAGCCGACGACCGCGGAGGAGCATCTGGCGTCCCTCGCGAAGTACCTGGACACCACACAGCTCGCCTTCGTCGAACCTTTGCGCTGACCCACGGCATCCCGTGCGTCTCGTGGCCGCAGAACAGGGTCTCGACCGTACCGTACGTGCGGTGGCGGCTGGAGACCCTGCGGCCCTCTCGCTCGCGGACGTTTGGCTCTCCTACGTGCCGGGTCGTCCGGTCCTCCGGGGCGTCAGTCTGGAGGCGGACGCCGGTGCCGTCACCATGATCCTGGGGATGAGCGGCAGCGGAAAGACGACGCTCCTCAAGCTGTGCAAAGGGCTGCTGCTCCCGCTGCGCGGCGAGGTTCGCGTGCTGGGCGAGACGGTGGGACCCGCACACGGCCTCGGACGGCTCGACCACCGCGTCGCCTACATCCCGCAGCAGCTCGGGCTCGTGCGCACGCTCACCGCGCTCGACAACGCTCTCACCGGCGCGCTCTCGCGCGTCAGGGCGCTGCCCAGCCTGCTGAAGCTCATGCCGGAGGACGAGGTGCGGCAGGCGCGGGACGTGCTCGCGCGGCTCGGGCTCGGCGCGAAGATCGAGGAGAAGGTCTTTGCGCTCTCGGGTGGAGAGCGCCAGCGCGTCGCGATCGCCCGCGCTCTCATGCAGCGTCCACGCGTTCTGCTCGCCGACGAATTCATCTCCGACCTCGATCCGCTGACCAGCGCGGAGATCATGACGATCGTCCGAGATGTGTGTCGTTCCGGCGTCGCCGTGGTGATGACCACGCACGAGATGGACGTCGTCCGCTCGCACGCGGACCATGTCATCGTCCTGCGCGAGGGAGAGAAGGCGCTTGATGCGCCGGGGGTGCCGGCGCCGGAGGTCATCACCGCCGCGCTGAGGCGATGAGGCGTCGGGGCGGGGCGGTCGTCGCGACCGTCGTTCTCGTGCTGCTCACGCTCTCGCTCGCGGACATCGGGCTCCTCGACCTCGGTCGGCTGACGCGCGGTGTGGGGAATCTCGCCGAGTTCGCCGCGGCGCTCTTCCCGCCCGACCCGAGCTCCCTGCCGACGCTGGCCGAAGCGATGGTGCAGACCATCGAGATGGCGTTCGTGGGAACGGCGATCGGCTTCGCCCTCGCGTTGCCACTCTCGCTGGCGGCGAGCCCGCTGCTGTTCGGGCCTTCGGTCACCGGCCCGGTGAAAGTCGTTCTCGCCACCGTGCGCACCGTCCCGGCGCTCTTCTGGGCGATCGTCTTCATCGTGGCGGTCGGCCTCGGTCCGGCGGCGGGCGCTCTGGCCGTGGGCCTCTATTCCCTCGGGTACCTCGGCAAGCTTCTGTACGAGACCTACGACGGGGTCGATCCAGAGGTGATCGAGGCCGTCCGCAGCGTCGGGGCCACGCGCTCGCAGCTGGCGCGGTACGCGGTGCTCCCCGAGTCGGCGAACGGGATCCTCGCGCAGCTGCTCTTCATGTTCGAGTACAACGTCCGGGCCTCCTCCATCATGGGCTTCGTCGGCGCGGGCGGGATCGGCTTCTACATCCTCGGGTACATGCAGCTGCTGCGTTACGACCTGCTCCTGACGGCGCTGCTCCTCACGCTGGCTGTCGTGGTCGTCATCGATCGCGCGAGCTTGCTGATCCGCCGCGTGTTCCTCTTCCCGGTCGCACCG
>JBIOUD010000060.1:0-4632 GCA_044866725.1 Candidatus Limnocylindria bacterium
ATCTCCGCCTTCGGGAAGAGCTCCGCGAAGTCGAAGAGGAACGGGATGCTGCCACCGGAGCCGACGTCGACCGCCTTCGTTCCCCACGCCTCCGAGAGCGCCGCATGCATCGCGCGATATGCGCGTCCGCCGTTCTTCGTCGCGAACGCTTCACCCACCGGATGCCGATCGACGCTCAGCTCCGCGCCCCAGGGGACGTTCTTCTCGAGGTGCTTCACCAACGCATCGAGTGCCTTCGTCGCGTCCTGGCCCGGCGGGATGCGCATGCTCACCTTCGCCCGCGCGACCGGCACGAGCTGGTTCACCGCTTCGCGCACCGGCGGCGCGTCGATCGCGAGCACGGAGATCGCCGGCATCGTCCACATCCGATCCGTGAGGCCACCGTCGCCGATGAGCTTCACGCCCTTCCGCGCACCGGCCTGCTCGCGCAGCTCCGCTTCGGTCAGGTCGAGCGGCGGCGCCTCGCCACGCACCAGGCCCGGTACGGCGACGTTGCCCTTGTCGTCATGGAGTGACGCGAGCATGCGCGCGAGGGCCGAGAGCGCGTCGGGCAGCGGTCCGCCGAAGCCGCCGCTGTGCACCGCCTTGTCGAGCACGCGCACCTCGACGACGCACGCGACGACGCCGCGGAGCGTCGTCGTGAGCGCGGGCGTACCGACGCGCCAGTTCCCGCCGTCGGCGACGACCACCGCATCGCAGCGAAGCCGGTCACCCTCGCGTTCGAGGTATTCGCGAAGCCGCTCCGAGCCGGCCTCTTCTTCGCCTTCGACGAAGACCGCGACACCGACAGGCGGCTTGCCGTCGTACGCGCGGAGCGCAGCGATGTGGGCGAGCACGCCGGACTTGTCGTCGGCGGCCCCGCGTCCGTAGAGACGTCCACCGCGCTCGGTCGGCACGAAGGGCGGCGTGGTCCACTCCGAGTCGGGTCCGGGTGGCTGGACATCGTGATGCGCATACAGGAGCACGGTCGGCTTCCCGGGCGGCGCCTTGAAGTACCCGACGACGGCTGGATGACCACCTTCGGCGTGGAGGATGCGTGCGTCGGCGCCGGCGCCGCGCAGCAGCTCGGCGACGAGCTCCGCCGACCGGACGAGCGGCTCGGGATCGTGACCCGGCGCGCTCACCGACGGGATGCGCACCAGACGCTCGAGATCGGCGCGGACCTGTGGCATGAGCTCGCGGACGCGCGAACGCAGATCCGCGGCAGGCGTGGTGGTCACACGCGGATTATCGGCTAACGCGTTGGCACGACGCGCGGCGCGCTCGGCGCGGCGCTGGAGAGCCAGCCGAAGAGCGCGACGAACCCGACGAGCACCAGCCAGCCGAGCAGCTCGCGATCTCGCTGCTCGTCATCCGGCGTCGTGATCGACGCGACCGCCGGCCAGTGCACGACGAGATAGCCGTCGCGGACGCCGAGCATGGAGCGATCCTCACCCGCCACGTCCAGCACGATGCCGCGCATGTCGCCCTCGGGCATCACCATCACGTGGGCGGGAGCGCCGGACGCCACGACCCTGCCGTTCAGGGAGACCTCGGCGTAGCCCCAGAGCGAGATGTCCGGCTCCATTCGCGGCAGGGCGCTGGTGCCGATGCCGGTGCGGCCGTGCTGCGCGACGTGATACGCGACGCCCGACCACGTCGTGTAGCTGCCGTGCGGATGGTTGGGCATGACCCTCGCGATCACGACGCGGAACCGGTCGCCGCCCTGCGTGAATTCGGCGGTGACGTCGACCTGGTCGCGGTTCTGGAGGTGCGACCAGCGGTTGCCGCCGTCCGTCGTGCGCACGTCGATGCGCCCGTCGGCGCTCTGCGCGCCGGAAAGATCGTAGGGGCGCTCGCCGGTGGCCATGCGCGCCTGACCGGATGCGCTCGCGCCGGCGACCAGGCCGCTCGTGCTCGCCGCGCCGGCGCCGCACGAGAACAGGAGGAGCGCCGCGCAGGCCAGGCGAAGCGGTCTCATCGCCCGCGCACCACGGGTATCCCGGCCGCCAGGTCATCGATGGGCGAGCGGAGAATTCGCGCCACCGCGAAGAGCCCGATGAGCGAAGACACGAACGCGCCGGGGAAGCTGCGGAGCCAGAGGTCCTCGTAATCCATGTAGCGAGTGACTTCAAGAGACGGCAGTCCCGTGATCCAGGGTGCCTCGGAGGGACTCAGCCACGGGCCCAGATACATGTTGTACGTCGTCCAGATGAGCGCGAGAAGGAAGCTGGCGGCGATCCAACCGGCGCGGCCGAATCCCACGAACGACGACCAGAAGAACAGGAAGACGACCGCGATGAGCAGACGCTGCAGGAAGAACGTCACACCCGGCACGCGGCCCATGAGGATCGCGTGGGTCAGGATCGCGTCGATGACGATGACCGCGACCGCGCCGCCGAGCGCGAGCAGCGCGACGGCGCGCGTGTCGAGCTCGGTCAGGGCCCGCGTGCGCGGGACGCGCCGCCACGCCCAGAGCGCGAGGAAGTAGCCCCCCAGGATCGCGAGGTAGTGCGCGAGCACGCCGACCTGCCACAGGTCCTTGAAGCTGAGCCACTGCGGCTCCTGGGGCAGGCCGATCGGCGAGAACCACTGGTAGTAGACCTCGAGCACGAGCGTGTGGACGGCGGTCAAGACGAGCCCCTGCCAGATACCGATGCCGAGAAAGACGGTGCCCAGCGTGAACACGGTCGTGATGAGGAAGGTCTTCGTCACCCAGTACGTCCAGTAGGGGTCGTTCTCCCAGAAGAGGCCGTGCGCGATCGACGCGTCGACGAAGATGGCGGCCAGTCCGACGGCCAGTCCGAATTGGGCTGTCCCGACCGGCGACAGCCGTGTGGTCGTCAGCATCCTCTTGGCCACGACGAGCGGAACGGCACGCACGATGCCAGCGAACGCGCGCGGGTCCTCAGCGACCGCCGCGTGCTCGACAGAGATGACGCGCCCTCACGCGCCTCGACGATGGTCTAGGGCAGGCGATTGAACCAGAGGAGCGACAGCCCTCCGGCGATGATCGAGAGCAGCGCGGCGAACGCGGTGAGGTACGCCGTCACCTCGGTCTTCTGCTCACGGAGAACGAGCTGCGTCGAGAGCTTCTCGTACACCGCGCGCAGATCGGCGCTGTTCGACGCGTTGTAATACTCGGCCTCGGTGAGGGACGCGATCTGCTTGAGGGTGGCCTCGTCGAGCCGCGTGCGGATCTGCCGGCCCTGCAGTCGGAGGATCGTGCCCTCGGCGCTGCCGACGCCGACCGTGTAGACGCGGATCCCGCGGCTCACGGCCTCGCCGATGATCTGCAGCGGCGCGGGGAACTGGTTGTTCTGCCCGTCTGACAGCAGGATGATCGTGGCCGGCTGGTTGAGCGTCCCGCCCGGCGGCGGCGTCGGCATCGGGGCCTGACCGCCGCTCGCCTCGAGACGCTGCAGCGCCTGCACGCTCGGCGGGACCTCCTCGTCATTCTCGAAGATCGCGTCGAGCGACGTGAGGATGCCGCGGCCGATGGCGGTCGCGCGCTGCGGACGCAGGCGGTCGATCGCCTTGATCACCAGGTCGTGGTCCGTCGTCGGTGACTGCACGAGCGATGCGTCACCGGAGAACGACACGATGCCGACGGCCACGTCCTCGCCCTGTCGCATCACGAAAGCCTTCGCCGCTTCCTTCGCGGCCTCCATGCGGTTCGGCTTCAGATCCTCGGCCTGCATGCTGCCGGACACGTCGAGCGCGAGGATGACGACGCCCTCCTGCACCGGGACCGACACGACCGTCACCGGCCGCGCGGTGGCCAGCGTCATGAAGAAGAGCGCGCTGAGGAACAGCGCCGGCGGGATGTGCCGTCGGATGCCCGGTCCGCGGCCGAGCGCCTCCCTCACGAGCGAGAGGCTCGC
Organism: Candidatus Limnocylindria bacterium; assembly: GCA_044866725.1. Classification (GTDB taxonomy): domain Bacteria; phylum Chloroflexota; class Limnocylindria; order P2-11E; family P2-11E; genus CF-39. The sequence goes on from JBIOUD010000060.1 coordinate 3,864, forward strand.
GTAGCGGAGCGCGTACTTCTGCCGGCGGCGCTGCGCCCACACGTACAGCGCGATGAGGATCGGCACCACGAGCACGAGCCAGAGGCCGAGCGGGAACAGGAAGTTCACGAGGCCCTCCCCATCGCGCGCTGCCGCGCCTTGCGCAGCTTACGCGTCGCCGCGAAACGTACCACCGTGCGCACCAGGTCCTCTTCGGTCGAGAGCTCGAGCGTGTCGACCCCCGCGCGGCGGAACGCGGCGCCGAGCGCGCGCTCGCGGCGATCCACGACCTCGGCGAAGCGTTTGCGGAAGCGCGAGTCATGTGTATCGACATGCAGCGCCTCGCCGGTCTCGGAGTCGGTCATGATCACGAGCCCGATGTCGGGCAGCTCGCGCTCGCGCGGGTCGGTGAGGCGGATCGCGAGCGTCTCGTGCCGGCGTCCCAGGAGACCGAGCGGCTTCTCCCAGCCGGGGACGGTGAAGAAGTCCGACACGATGAACACGAGCGACCGACGCTTGATGGATCGCAGCGCGGTCTCCATGAGCTCGCTCAGCGCCGTCGCGGGAGAGCTCTCGAGGCGCGGCCGCCGCTGCAGTTCGTCGATGAGCCGCAGCACCTGCACACGCCCACCGCGCGCGGGTACGACCTTCTCGACATGCTTCCCGTAGAGGATCGCGCCGACGCGGTTGCCGTGGCGCGTGAGCAGTCGTGCGACGAGGCCCACGAAGTCGACGAGCAGGTCGCGCTTGAGCGCGCTCGCGGTGCCGAAGTCGACCGACGGCGAGAGGT
>JBIOUD010000061.1:0-7134 GCA_044866725.1 Candidatus Limnocylindria bacterium
TTCGCGTACGCGAGCGAGTCCTCGAGGCAGGCGCGCGCGATACCGACGGCCTGCGCGGCGATCCCGATGCGCCCGCCGTCCAGCGTCGAGAGCGCGATCTTGAATCCCTCGCCGACCTGGCCCAGCAGGTTCGCGGCGGGTACGCGGCAGTCCTGGAAGACGAGCTGCGCCGTATCCGACCCGCGGATGCCGAGCTTGCGCTCGATCTTGCCAACGCTGAACCCCGCCGTGCCTTTCTCGACGACGAATGCCGCGATGCCCTTGTGCTTCTGCTCTGGAGCCGTCTGCGCGAAGACGACGCACACGTCGGCGATCGCGCCGTTGGTGATGAAGTTCCTCGTCCCGTTCAGCACCCACGAATCGCCGTCGCGCCGCGCGCTCATGCGCATCGCGGCCGCGTCGCTGCCCGACGCGGGCTCGGAGAGCGCGAAGCAGCCGATCTTCTCGCCACTCGCGAGCGCCGGGAGCCACCGCTTCTTCTGCGCGTCGTTCCCCGCACGGAGGATGGTCGAGACCGCCAGGCTCGCATGCGTGCACAGGATCACGCCGGTGGATGCGCAGGCGCGGTTGATCTCCTCGACGACGAGCACGTAGGTGAGCGTGTCGAGACCGCTCCCGCCGTACTGCTCGGGGACGTCGATCCCCATGAGCCCGAGCTTCCCCATCTCGCGGATGAGCTCGGCCGGCACCTTCTTCTTCTCGTCGATCTCTGCCGCCTTGGGCAGGACCCTCTCGCGCGCGAAGTCACGTGCGGTCTTCTGCACGAGCGCCTGCTCTTCGGTCAGCGTGAGGTCAAAGCCCGCGTCGCCTCGCGCGTCGGGGCTCGGCTTAGTGCTCGTGGCCATGGCCATGCTCCTCCGTCGCGTAGATGCCGACGAAGCGGCCCTCGGGATCGCGCGCGAAGAAGTAGTCGCCGTACGACTCGCCGACCAGCCATCCCGCCTTCCGCGCCTTCTGGTAAGCGCCATTCACGTCGGCCACGCCGAACCAGACGACGAAGCCATCGTGGGAACGGATCTCGGGCGGCGAGTCCGGGTGCTCGCGCCCGTGGATCACGAGGTCGGCGTTCGCGGTGGTCAGCCAGATCGAGTCCTTCGAGTCGTCGCCGGAGACTCCAACGAGCTCCGCGTAGAACTTCGCGACGTCTCGATGTCGCGCGCTGTACAGCATCACCGGCCCTGTCTTCGGCGGGTGCTCGTGACTCACGTGTACCGGTAGACGCCCTGACCGCTCTTGCGGCCGAGGCGTCCCTCCTTCACGAGCGCCCGCAGGTTCGTCGGCGGCGCGTAGCGGTCATCGCCGAGATCGCGCGCGAGGACGTCCATGATCGCGACGCAGACATCGAGGCCGATGAGGTCCGCGAGTCGGAGGGGGCCGATCGGGTGCGCCATTCCCAGCGTCATGACCTGGTCGATGTCCTCCGCCGCCCCGACCCTTTCCTCGAGCGCGCGGAACGCCTCGTTGATCATCGGCATGAGGATCCGGTTCGCGATGAACCCCGGACGATCTGCGGATACGACGGGCGTCTTTCCCAGCTTCTTCGCGAGCTCGACGACCGACGCGAGCGTCTCGTCGGAGGTGCGCGGACCCTTCACGACCTCGACGAGCTGCATGATCGGCACAGGATTCATGAAGTGCATCCCTGCGACGCGGTCGGGCCGCTTCGTGCGCGACGCGAGGCCGTCGATCGAGATCGAGGAGGTGTTCGAGGCGAGGATGACCTCTTTCGGCGCGACCTCGTCGAGCTTCGCGAAGAGATCCCCCTTCACCGTCGGGTCTTCGTACGCGGCCTCGACCACGAGGCCGGCGTCGCGCAGGGTCGTGATGTCGGTCGCGGTCTTGACGCGAGCTGCGATGTCGGACGCAGGGCCGGGCAGCTTCCCTTTCTTCTCAAGCAGATCGAGGGAGAACCTGATCTTCGTCACCGCACGCTCGACCTGCTCGGGATCGACGTCGACCAACGTCACATCGAAGCCCGCGGTCGCGAACGTCTGGGCGATGCCATGTCCCATCGTTCCCGCGCCCACGACACCCACCTTCACCACACGATCTCCACCGCGAGGGCGACGGCCTCGCCGCCGCCGAGGCACAGCGACGCGACGCCGCGGTGCTGGCCGCGCGCGCGAAGCGCGTAGAGAAGCGTCACGAGGAGGCGCGTGCCGGATGCTCCGATCGGATGGCCGAGCGCGACCGCGCCGCCGTTGACATTGAGCTTCGCCTCCGGGATGTCGAGCTCGCGGCGCACGCACTCGATGCCGCTGAAGGCCTCGTTGATCTCGAAGAGGTCGACGTCGCGCACCGACCAACCGGCCTTCTCGAGCACGCGCTCGATCGCGCCCTTCGGAGCGGAGAGGAACAGCTCGGGCTCGTGGGCGAACTGGCCCTGCGCGACGACGCGCGCGAATGGCTCCAGGTTGAGCTCCGTCGCGCGCTCGCCCGACGAGACGATGACCGCCGCAGCGCCATCGTTCAGCTTCGACGCGTTGCCGGCGGTGACGGTCCCGTCCTTCTTGAACGCGGGCTTCAACGCGGAGAGCGCCTCAAGGCTCGTCTCGCGCGGCGTCTCGTCCCGCTCGACGACCGTGACGGCGCCCTTGCGGCCCGGCACGTCCACCTTGACGATCTCCGCGGCGAACGCGCCCGACTTCTGCGCCGCGAGCGCCTTCTCGTACGACGCGAGCGCGAAGCGGTCCTGATCCTCGCGCGAGAGCCCGCACTGCTCGGCGACGATCTCGCCACCGAGGCCCATGTGACCGTGACCGTACGCGTCCGTGAGCCCGTCGGTGAGGTTCGCGTCCTCCATCTTGTGCTCGCCGAGCGGGAGGCCGGTGCGCATGCCGCGCATGAGGTACGGCGCGTTGGACATGCTCTCCATGCCGCCGGCCACGGCGAGACGCGATTCGCCGGCGATGATCTGAGTCGCCGCGAGCATCACGCTCTTCAGCCCCGAGCCGCAGACCTTGTTCACGGTCGTGCACGGCACGCTCGTCGGGATGCCCGCGGCGAGCGCGGCCTGTCGCGCCGGCGCTTGGCCGACGCCGGCCTGGATGACGTTGCCCATGAAGACCTCGTCGACCTGATCCGGCCGCACCTTGGCGCGTTCGAGCGCGCACTTGATCGCAAGCCCACCAAGCTTCGGTGCGGAGAGCGGCGCGAGACCGCCGAGGAACGCGCCGATCGGCGTACGCGCGGCGCCGAGGATCACGACATCGCTACGACCGCGGTTCGCGACGCCGGTCATGACTCCTCCTTCAGGCGCTCGGCGACGTGCTCTTTGTACGAGCGGATCTCGTCGCGCAGCGCGCGCAGCTCGTTCATCTTCGCTTCGAGCGTGCCGAGGTGCGAATCGAGGAGCTCCATCAGGCGCGGAAGGACCGTGCGGTTCGAGCGATGACGCCGGTAGAGGTTCTCGAGCTCGAGCATCTCCTGCAGCGAGAGGCCGAGCGTCTTCAGCTTGCGGATGTACTTGAGGCGACGGACGTCGTCGTCGGTGTAGACGCGCACGCCGCCGTCGAGCCGCTTCACCGATTCGAGAAGGCCGAGTTCCTCGTAGTAGCGGATGGTCCGCTCGGTGAGCCCGACACGGTGCGCGAGGTCCCCGATCCGGATCTGCCCGACGGTCGTCGCCACGGCGCCTCCCCTCGTGCACAGAGGGGACCACGCTCGCCAGTTCACGTCAACTGGCAGCCCTTGACACGATCGTTCGCTTCATTTAACACTCTCGTTAAATGAATCAAACGCCCGGGGCGGACCGCCTCAGCCTCACGTTCGGAGCGCTCGCCGATCCGACCCGGCGCGCGATCCTCGCGCGGCTCGCCAAGGGCGACGCCACCGTCAGCACACTCGCGGCACCCTTCGACATCAGCCTGCCGGCTGTGTCGCGACACCTGAAGGTGCTCGAGCAAGCCGGTCTCGTGGCGCGTGCGCGCGAGGGGAAGTGGCGGCCGAGCCGCCTCGAAGCATCACCGATCAAGGAGGTCGCCGAGTGGGCAGGCGGGTACCGCCGGTTCTGGGAGGCATCGCTTAACAAGCTCGATGAAGTGCTCGAGGACATGAAGTCAGAGGAGAAGAACGGTGGCGAGCATGACTAGCCCGGCACTCCACGTCGTCGGACAGGGCGACCGCGAGATCGTGATGACGAGGGAGTTCAACGCACCACGGCGCCACGTGTTCGACGCGTGGACGAAGCCCGCGCTCGTCGAGCGGTGGTTCGGCCGCCGAGACGGATGGGCGACGAACGCCGAGATCGATCTCCGCCCAGGGGGCGTTTACCGCTTCAAGCTTCGCGAGGAGGCGACAGGGCGCGAGATCGTCCTCCGCGGCGAGTATCGCGAGATCGTGCCGCCCGAGCGCATCGTGAGTGCGGAGGCGTTCGAAGGATTCAGCGAGACCGGCTGGCGGCCCGAGGACGCGACGATCAGCACGATGGTGTTCACTGAGCGGGAGGGTCGCACCACCTGGACGGCGACGCAGCTCTATCCGTCCACGGAGGTACGCGATGCGGTGCTGAGCGACCCGAACATGCAGACCGGCATGAACATGAGCCTCAAGGTGCTCGACGCAGTACTGCGCGAACTCAAGTAGCGGGGAGGACCACGATGCAGAAGATCACCACGTTCCTGACCTACAAGAAGGGCGCCGAGGACGCCGCGAAGCTCTACACCTCGCTGTTCAAGAACTCGAAGATCAATGACACGGCCCGGTACCCCGAAGGGGTACAGGTCCCCGGCGGACCGAGGCCCGGCGATGTGATGACGGTCGCGTTCACGCTCGACGGCCAGGACTTCGTCGCGCTCAACGGCGGCGACCCGTTCTCGTTCACCGATGGCATCTCGCTCTCGGTACGGGCCGAGACGCAGGAGGAGATCGATCGCCTCACCGACACGCTCACCGCGAATGGCGGCGAGGAAGGCCCCTGCGGCTGGGTGAAGGACCGCTTCGGCGTGTCGTGGCAGATCAACCCGCCGATCCTCGGCGAGATGCTCACCGACAAGGACCCGGTCAAGGCGAACCGCGTCATGGGCGCGATGATGAAGATGAAGCGGATCAAGATCGCCGACCTCGAGCGCGCGTACGAGGGCGAGACCGCCAAGGTCTAATGCTCAGCGCACGGTCACGACCTCACGGTCGAGGCGCTCGAGGTGCGGCTCGTGGCGCACCCGCCGGCAGCACGATGCGGTCCGGCGAGAGCGGCATCTCAGTCGCCGTCACGACGACGACCGGCGCGCCGTCGAGAATCGTTCGAGAAACGGGAGGACGACTGGGAAGACGCTGTCGACAGCCTTGAAACCCAAGTAATGATCGCAACGAGCCAGCACCCGAAGGTCTGTCCTCAACGCCTTCGCGGTCGGCACGGCATCGTCCGGGTCATCGGCGCTGCCGCAGTAGACGAGTGCTGGAACGGAGACACGGGCGAGGTCGAACACATATCCCGACTCGATCCGCCCAATGCGCTCCGCTGCGAGTGCTTTCGGATCGTTCGACTCCGAAAGTTGGCGCTTGACGTCCGCAGGAAGCGTCATCGGAAACAACGACCAGAATCCGGCCCAGTCACCACGCGAGAGCGGGTCGACCCAGGCTGGCACGTCCGTCGGAGGTGGCTGGGTCAGGCCCGCTCCTCCGAGGATCAGGCCCGTGAGCCGACGCGGGAATGCGATGGCCGCCATGCAGGCCAGCCATGCACCACGCGAATAGCCCCACAGCGTCGCCGTCTCGAGATTGGCCGCATCGAGCACAGCGATGAGGTCAGCAGCGACATCCGGCGCCCGGTACGGCGCTGCATCGTAAGGTTTGTCGCTTCGCCCATGCCCAAGCGGATCGATGAGCAGTACGCGCCGATCAGCAAGATGGTCAACGTACCCGGCCCGCCGATAGTCGGCCGCCGACTGCATGTAGCCCGGGACCAGGAGCACCGCCGGCCCGGTGCCCGAGTCCTCATAGCTGATCGTGTAGCCGCGTGACATCACGGTGCGCGGCTGGGGACCCTCGGAACTCACGGCGCTCACGCCGCGTACCCTACGCCGCGAGTTCGCGGATCGCGATCTCCAGCGCTGCCGCGCCGAGCGCCGCATCCGCACCAGACGCGAATTCCGTCGGCGTGTGGCTCCCGCCCGTGGAGCGAACGAAGATCATCCCGGTCGGCACGCCGGACAGGGAGGGGTTCTGCGCATCGTGACCGGCGCCTGAGACCATGAGCGGCGGTTCGACGCCGACCGCGCGGACGGCCTTCGCCAGGACCTGGCGGATCTTCTCGTCGAGCGGCGTCACCGGGACCGAATGCAGCGGCTCCATCTGATATTCCAAGCCACGCTCACGCGTCACGCGCGACATCTCGGCGATGAGCTCGCGCTTCACGCGCTCGATCGAATCCTGCTTCGGCGCGCGAATGTCGAGCGAGAACACGCACTCGCCCGGCACGACGTTCTTCGCCCCCGGCCGTACGCTGATCTCCCCCACCGTGCCAACGGCGTCGGGGGTCGCGCTCGCGATCCGTTCGACCGCGGCGATCATCTGCGTCGCCGCGACGAGCGCGTCCTTTCGAGCCGTCATGACGGTCGCGCCGGCGTGATCGGCCCGACCCTTCACGCGCACGCGCGCGTGAAAGATGCCGACGATGTCGCTCACCACGCCGAGCGCGAGGCTCGCGCGCTCGAGACGCGGTCCCTGCTCGATGTGCGGCTCGAGGTACGCGCTGATGCCGCTCGGGTCGCGACGCGCGGCGAACGGGTCGCCCTTGTGGCCGAGCGCGCGGAGCGCCTCGACGACCGAGACGCCGGACTTGTCCCGCAGCTCCCCCGCACCCGGCGGCAACTTCCCGAACGCAGCGCACGAGCCGAAGAGTCCGATGCCGAACCGCGCACCTTCCTCGTCGGACCACGCGACGAGCTCGACGGGCCGCCCGAAGCGCGTGCCGGACTCGACAAGTGACACGACCGCTTCGACCGCCATGCAGACGCCGAGCGCGCCGTCGAATCGACCACCCTCCGGCACGGAGTCGCCGTGCGACCCGACGAGCAGCACCGGCGCGTCCGCGTCGGCCCCATCGAACCGCAGATAGAGGTTCCCCGCCTCGTCGTGCCGCGGCTTCGCGTGCGGCGCGCACCACGACGCGACGAGATCGTGGCCCCGACGCTC
>JBIOUD010000062.1:0-4152 GCA_044866725.1 Candidatus Limnocylindria bacterium
GCGCGGCGGCGGCGAGAATCAGGATCGTCCCCGCCAAGGGCCGCGCCACGAGGTCGATGACGCTGCCCTGGGTGAGAAAGAGCGCCTGGCGCAAGGTCTTCTCCATCATCGGGCCCAGCACCAGCGCAACGACCAGCGGCGACGGGTCCACGCTCAGCTTTCGCAGCGCATAGCCGAACACGCCGAAGACGACGAGCACCCACAGGTCGAGGAAGCTGTTGCTCAGGCTGAAGGCGCCGACGAGACAGAGCAGCAGCACGAGCGTCGCGAGGATGTGCTGCGGCAAGCGCAGCACCGACACGAAGAGGCCCACCAGCGGGAGGTTCAAGATCAGCAGCATGAGATTGCCGATGTACATGCTGGCGACGAAGCCCCAGAAGACCTCGGGCCGCTGGCTGATCATGAGGGGCCCGGGCTGCAGGCCGTGAACCACGAGGGCGCCGAGGAGGATGGCCGTCGCCGGCGAGAAGGGGATGCCCAGCGACAGCAGCGGCACCATCGCGCCGGCGGTGGCGCCGTTGTTGGAGGCTTCCGGCCCGGCCACGCCCTCGATCATGCCGGTGCCGAACTTCTCCGGCGTCTTCGACATCTTTTTTTCGAGTGTGTAGGAGATGAACGTCGACAGCACCGCGGCGGGGCCGGGGACGAGCCCGGTCAGAAAGCCGACGACCGAGCCGCGGGCGATCGGCATCGTCGAGCGCCGCCACTCTTCGCGCGTCGGCAGGAGCTCGCGGAGCTTCACCTTGGCGATCTGCGTCTTCGCGATGCCCTCTTCCGCGAGCAGCAGCACCTCGGCGACGCCGTAGATGCCCATGATGACCGGCACCAGCTCGATGCCCTGCGCGAGCTGCACGGAGCCGAATGTGAACCGCCGCAGGGCGGAGATCGAATCCATGCCGACGGTGCCGAGCGCCAGGCCGAGGGCGACCATCACGAAGGCATTGAGGATCGAGCCGCCAGACAGACGCGAGAGCAGCAGAAGTCCGGCGAGCGTGATCGCGAAGTATTCCGGCGGCCCGAACTGGATCGCGACGTCGGCGAGCCAGCTCGCCGCCAGCATGATGCCGATCACGCCGACCGTGCCGGCGACGAACGATCCGACGGCCGCGACCGTGAGGGCGGCGCCGGCGCGCCCTCTTCGCGTCATCTGGTAACCGTCGAGCAAGGTGACGACCGAGCCGGCTTCGCCGGGAACGTTGACCAGGATGGACGTCGTCGAGCCGCCGTACATGGCGCCGTAGTAGATGCCGGCCAGCATGATCAGCGCGGTGGCGGGATGCATCGCGAACGTCGACGGCAACAGCAGCGCCATGGCGCCGACCGGCCCGATGCCCGGCAGCACGCCGACGATCGTGCCGACCAGGACGCCGACGAAGCAGGCGAACAGATTGGTCGGCAACAGCGCGACCGAGAACCCGTAGGCGAGGCCCTCGAGCGGTCCCATCCGTCAGCTCACCAGGGCCCGCGCGGGAGAGGCACGTCGAGCAGCGCTGCGAAGATCCCATACGAGCCGGCGGAGCTCAGCACGCCCGTGAGCAGCGCGGTCGTCCAGCGGGCGCCGAGATAGCGCAGGACGACGGCGACGAACGCGAATGCCGCCGCCGGGTAGCCGACCCACGGCAGGCAGAGGCAGAACACGACCAGGGCCGCGACCGAGATCACCACGCGGCGGCGGGAAGCGTCGTCCAGCTGGACGACCGCGGCGCTCCGCCCGCCCCGGAACGCGCTCGCGGTCGCCGCCAGCGCGACGGCGACCGCGAAGATGGCGATGATGACAGGATAGAAGCCCGGGCCCGGCCGCGCGGCCGTCCCGAACGGCAGCCGGAGCGCCAACGTCAGGTAGACGCCGACGACGACCAGCAGGACGAGAGGAACGGCTCGCGCCAGCACCTATTTCTTGATCATCCCGAGGCGCTTGAGCACGTCGTTCCACTCCTTTTGCTCACGCACGAGCTCCTGGCGCAGCTTGTCGCCGCTCTTGTAGTCGATGTCGACCCCGCGCGACTTCATGAGCGCGACGAACGACGGTTCCTCCAGCGCGGCCTTTGCCGAATCGTGCAGGATCTTCAGCGCCTGGCGCGGCGTGCCTTTCGGCGCCGTGAGCACGAACCACGTGCCGATCCCGTCCCCGAGCGCCGCTTCCTTGCCCGTCGGCGCGTCCGGAAAGAACGGATGCCGCTGTGGGCTGGCGACCGCCAGGACGCGGAGCTTCTTGGCGTCGACGAGCGGCTTCACCTCTCCGGGCTGCGCCATCGCGGCATCGATGTGTCCGCCGAGGAGCGCGGGGCTCGTCTCGCCCCAGCCGGAGAACGGCACCGGGGTCGTCTTGAAGTTGCCGGGGACCTGCCACCGTTCGAGTGTCAGATGGCTGATCGTTCCCTCACCGGGCGTGCCGACGCGGAGCTTGCCGGGGTTCGCTTTCGCGGCGGCGACGAATTCCTGCACCGTCTTCCACGGCGCGTCCGCCTTCACGGTCAGGAGCGTGAAGAAGCTGATCGTGTTCAGGATGGGCTCGTAGTCGTCGGGCGTCTTGTAGGGCAGCTCGTTGAGCTGTGGATGAATCACGAGGGTCGAGTTCGGGGCGAGGATGACGGTGTAGCCGTCGGGCTTGGCCTGTGCGACTTCGGCCATCCCGACGGAGCCGCCGCCGCCCGGTCGGTTCAGGACGGCGACGCCCTTCGTGAACGTCTTCTTCATCGACTCGGCCATCGGGCGCGCGACGATGTCCACCATGCCGCCGGCGGGGTAGGCAGCCACGATCGTCAGAGCTCGCTCCGGGTATTCAGCAGCCGCGGGCGCCACCAGCCCGAGTAGCAAAGCCGCGAGAAGCGCGAATGGAAGCATGCGTGTCCTCCCTTTCGGATGGGATCCCGGACCGCACAATACCTCAGAACGCTATCGGTAAGGAGCACGGTTCCGAGGTGACATCTGCGGCCTGAGGGCCCGATGCCGAGCCAGCGGAGTCGGGGCAGCAATCAGCCGGATCTGCGTCGCATCGCTTGCAATCCCAACTACTGGTACCCGGTGGCCTGGGCCCGGCAATTGAAGCGTAACCAGACGCTGCGCGTTGCCTTCGCGGGCGACCCGATCGTCCTCGTTCGGACGGACTCGAATCGAGTATTCGCGCTGGAAGACCGCTGCGCGCACCGGCCATTCCCGCTCAGCAAAGGGATCGTCTGCGGCGAGCAGATCCAGTGCGGGTATCACGCCTGGCGGTACGACGCCTCCGGTGCGATCGGGAGCATTCCCTATCTGGCCGACGGTGCCGCCGCGCCATGCCGCGCCGTGCGGGCGTCCCCGTGCCGGGAGGCGTACGGGCTCACCTTCGTGTTCCCGGGCGATCCCGCGCTCGCAGAGCATACGGCGTTCCGCAAGGTCGTCATCGCGGCTCGGTCGGCATACATGCTACCTTTTTGCCGGGGACTCGTGAACGGCGGTGTCACTCACGTCGATGAGGAGATCGCGATGACGGCCGGCAAGACTCCCGTGATGGATGCGCTCGTCGACTTCGTGCTGGGCCTCGAGCTGGCGGCGGTGCCGCCGGCCGTGATCGAAGCCGCGAATCGCTCGATGACCGACTGGCTCGGTACCGCGATCCGCGGATCGATCGAGCCGCTCGCCGACGCGCTCGCGACGGTGATCGCCGCGACGGGCGGGGAGCCGCAAGCCACGGTCGTCGGCCGTGGCCGGCGCACGAGTGCCTTGCTGGCCTCGCTCGCCAATGGCGCACAGTGCCACGCGCTCGACTTCGACGACACGCATCTGCCGGCCGTCCTGCACGGCTCGGCCGCCGTCGCGCCGGTCGTGCTGGCGCTCGCGGAGTGGCGGCATGCTTCGGGCGCCGACGCGCTCGCCGCGTTCATCGCCGGCTTCGAGCTCGAGACGCGTATCGGCCGCGTGATCGGCAAGCGGCTGACGGAGCGCGGCTGGCACGTGACGGCGACGGTCGGCACGTTCGGCGCCGCGGCGGCGGCCGGGCGCATGCTCGGGCTCGACGCGCGCCGGCTCGCCCATGCGCTCGGCATCGCCGGGACGCAGGCGGCCGGGCTCACGCAGTCCTTCGGCACGATGGCCAAGCCGCTTCATCCCGGCAAGGCCGCCATGAACGGCCTGCTGGCGGCACTCCTCGCCCGCGAGGGCTTCACCGGATCG
>JBIOUD010000063.1:0-9062 GCA_044866725.1 Candidatus Limnocylindria bacterium
TCGACATGCGCGGGCAGCGCTACTCGAGCACCGCGGCGCGAGAGTGGGTGCGCACGGTCAGCGAGCGTTATGGCGTTCCGGTGATCGTGATCACCGGGCACTCCGAGGCGGTCCTCGACGACGCGATGCGCAGTGTGGCCGTGGACATCATCGAGAAGCCACTCGACGTAGACGATCTGCAGCGGCGCGTCCTCGCGGCGCTCAGCACCCGCACGCACTAGCCCGGCCGGCGACTCCCCGGTGACAGAATCGCCCCATGCCCACCGGACAGCCTCTGGCGGCGCGCATGCGTCCGCGCGACCTCTCTGAATTCGTTGGCCAGCAGCACGTCATCGGGGAGGGCCGCGTCCTGCGAAAGGCGATCGACGCCGGCCAGCTGCCGTCGATGATCCTCTGGGGCCCGCCCGGCACGGGGAAGACGACGCTCGCGGCGATCGCCGCGAAGGCGGCGAAGGCACGGTTCGTCCACATCTCGGCAGTGTCGAGTGGCGTGACGGAACTGCGGAAGCTCATCGAGGAGGCGCGGAAGCTCCGCGGGCTCACCGACCAGCGCACGGTCTTGTTCATCGACGAGATCCACCGCTTCAACAAGGCGCAGCAGGACGTCGTCCTGCCGTTCGTCGAGAACGGCGACGTCATCCTCCTCGGCGCCACGACCGAGAACCCGTCGTTCGAGGTGAACAACGCGCTCCTGTCGCGATCGCGTGTCTACGTGCTGCGGCCGCTGACGGAGGACGACGTGCGCACGATCGTCCGGCGCGCGCTCGCCGACGAGCGTGGGCTCGGCGGTCGCGCGAAGCTCACCCAGGAGGCGGAGGATGGGCTCGTCGCGGTCTCGAACGGCGACGCCCGCGTCGCGCTCAACGCGCTCGAGCTCTCCGCCGACGCGACGGGGGGCGACCGCGAGATCACGCTCGAGGACATCCGGGAGGCCATGCAGCGCCGCAGCCTCCTGTACGACCGCGCCGGCGACCAGCACTACGACACGATCAGCGCCTTCATCAAGAGCGTCCGCGGGTCCGATCCGGACGCGTCGCTGTACTGGCTCATGCGCATGATCGACGCGGGCGAGGACCCGATGTTCATCGCGCGGCGCATCGTCATCCTCGCCGGCGAGGACGTCGGCCTGGCCGATCCGCAGGCGCTGGTCATCGCGAGCGCGGCGCAGCAGGCGACGCACCTCATCGGCTTCCCTGAGGCGTGGTTCCCGCTCGCCGAGGCGACCGTCTATCTCGCGCTCGCGCCGAAGTCCGACTCTCTGAAGCGCGGCGTTGGCGAGCTGCAGAAGGACCTCGACGAGACGCGTGCCGATCCGGTGCCGCTGCACCTGCGCAACGCGCCGACGCCGCTCATGAAGCAGCTCGGCTACGGCAAGGACTACAAGTACGCGCACGACTACGACGACCACGTCGCCCCAGAGGAGACCTACCTGCCCGACAACCTGCGCGACCGGCGCTACTACGTCCCGACGGAGCTCGGCGCTGAGGCCGAGCTCAAGCGGCGGCTCGACGCACTCCGCCGACGCGCGACAGCAGCAGCCCAAGCTCGAACAGCAGGTACATCGGGATCGCGACCAAAGACTGGTTGAACGGGTCGGGCGTCGGCGTGATCAGCGCCGCGAGGATGAAGGAGATGAGCAGGACGTAGCGCCGCCGCGCTGCGAGCCATGGGCGCGAGACGACGCCGAGCTTGATGAGCACGAAGATGAGCACGGGCATCTCGAACACGAGGCCCATGCCGAGGATGAAGGTCGTGGCGAACGAGAGATACGACGACGCGCGCAGCTGGTTTTCGAAGACTTCTTTCCCAAAGCCGATCAGGAACTGGATCGCGTTCGGCAGGACGAGGAAGTAGCAGAAGAGCATCCCGCCGACGAAGAGCGCGAGGACGAACGGGCCCGCGGTGAGCGCGAAACGGCGCTCGTTCGGGTGGAGCGCCGGATCGATGTACGCGTAGATCTCGTACAGGATCACGGGCATCGCGAGGGCGATCCCGCTGAAGAGTGCGACGCGCATATACGTCGTGAAGTTCTCGGTCGGTTCGAGCGAGATGAGCTTGATGTCCTGGCCGATGGGGAGCATGAGGAGTTGGATGATCTGGATCGTGAAGGCGAACGAGATCGCCGTGGTGATGGCGACGGCGATCGACGCCACCATGAGCCGGTCCCGGAACTCGCTTAGATGCTGGACGAGCGAGAGTTCCTTGTCGCGTTCCGACGTCACGCCGAGCACGCTAGCGCAGCTAGAATCGAGCTCAAATTCGCCCCCGTAGCTCAGTGGATAGAGCGCAGGCCTCCGAAGCCTGAAGCGGCGGTTCGAGTCCGCCCGGGGGTACAGACGAGCCGGTTTCCGAGCGCCTGGGCACCGTTCTTGCGCACCTCACCTCATCAAACCTGCGACTGGAGGTGAACCTCATGGGCTTGATCCTGTTCCTGATCGTCGGCCTCATCGCCGGCTTCATCGCGCGGGCGCTCGTTCCGGGGCCCGACCCGATGGGCTGGCTCGGCACGATGCTCCTCGGGATCGTCGGCTCGTTCGTCGGCGGGACGCTCGCAGCGCTCCTCTTCGGCGGCACGCTCGACATCAACGCTGCCGGCATCGTCGGCTCGATCATCGGCTCGATCATCGTGCTGTTGATCTGGCGAGCGATGGGTCGCGAGCGAACCTCGGTCGCCTAAGCGGCGTGATCCGGCTGCGTACCGCTCTCGGGCGGGCGCAGCCGGGTCACATGCACCCAGAACTTCCCATAGCGATTCTCGACGAGCCACTCCTCCTGATTCGGTGACGAGCGGATGAGCTTGCCCTCCCGCCACTCACCGGAGTGCGCGGGCGAATAGAGCACCATCTTTCCGGCCCGCAGCTCGAGCTCCGCCATCAGCGAGAGACGATAGCCGTCGCCTCGTCCAGCCGCCGGACGTATTCGCCGAACATCGGCTCGACGAATTCGTACTTCCCGCGACCGAGGCGCGTGACGAGTCCGCGCGCGCGCAGCGCCTCGAGCGCGCGCAGCACCTCCGGTCGCGGGACACCGCCCTCCGCCGCGTAGAGCACGGCGCCGTGCGCGATCCGCTTCGCGACCTGCTGCAGGTACTTCTGCGTCCCGAGCTCGCTCCAGTGGAGAGCGAACGGGCGCTCGAGCTCGCGGAGAGCCTGTTCGTAGGCCACCGCGACGTGCTCCGCCGTGACAGCCCGCTGGTTCGCATCGCGCATGAGGTAGTAGAGCGCGGCGCAGACCTGCATCGTGTCCTGCGGGTGCCCGCCGGTCGCGTCGATGATCCGGTCGACGCTCGCGTCGTCGATCGCGATCTTGCGCGCCGCGAACTTGCCGCGGATGTACTCGAGCCAGTCGTCGGGCGCGATGCCGAAGCGATGACCGCCGGCGTCGGCGAGATCGACCGGGACCGCGAAGCGGTAGAACGCACGGCCCTTCTCGCTGAAAAGCTCCTCGAGGATGCCTTCCTCGGACCCGAGGAACGCGTAGGCGACTCCCCTCTGGGCCTGGAAGCGGGCGCGCATGACGTCGAACACCCGCGGCCCAAGCCTGCCTGCGGCCTGGAACTCGTCGAACACGACGACGACGCGCTTTCCGGTGCGTGCCGCGAGCGCGCGCGGGAGGTCCAAAGCACCCTCGAAGAAACGCTGCGCGTTCTTCTCGCGCGCGAGATCGAGCGCGAGCTCGACGTGCTCGTACTTCACCTTCACCGTGGGCCGCAGACCGGCCGCGATCGCCTTCGCCTGCTCGAAGCTGCGCTCGACGCCCGAGACGTTCTCGAGGAGGGCGTCGACGAGCCGCTCGCCGAGGCCGCGCACGTCCGTCGCGCCGAGACAGTCCACGTACGCGGTCAGGGCACCGCGCCGCTTCAGCCGCCGCAGGACCTCGAGGATGAGCGAGGTCTTGCCGATGCGGCGCGGGCCGGCGACGAGCACATGGTTCCCGTCGGTGAGGCGCTCGGCGATCCGCCGGATGTACGCCTCGCGGCCGACGAGGTCGGCCGACGGCACCGGCCCGCCGACCGGAAAGTGGGGCGGGGGAGCGGCGACTCGGGCGAATGGCGGCATCGCGCGAAATATACATCAGATGTATCAATAAGGTGCTGCGGACGCATACAGAAGGTGCTGCCTGAGAATCGGGCCGATGAACCTCGTTCAGCGCATCCTCGGCGCGCCGTCTTCGCAGGAGCGCGCGCGCTTCGCCGAGGCCGCAGCGGCTGTGGATCGCGAGATGGCTGCGAACATCGAGCTTTCCTCGATGTGGGACCAGACCCATCAGGCCGTGGTGTTCGAGAACGCCGCCTTCGGTAGCCATCGGGCGGCGATCGAGCGCGTCGCGCCTGCTGCCTGCGAGCTGCTCGTGCTCACATACGAGCGCATCCCCGAGACCGAGAGCGCCATGGAGCGGCGCGGGCCGGCGAACACGATCAAGCCCGACGATCTTGCGCTCATCGAACGATGGGAGGGCGACGTTCGCGAAGCGCAGCGACACCTTCGCGATGCGGTGACCGCACCGGAGCCCTCTACCTGGGCGCTCGTTCTGGGCCGGTTAAGAAAGCGGAAACGAGCGAGCGTGCGCTAAGACTTCGCCTTGCCTATGGCATGTGGCGTGCATTCGTTACACCTTTGATGGCGCCGCACGGCCATGCTTTCCGCGCGTACCGTTTTCCGCGCCGCAAGGGCGCGCGTCTCTCGCGCCGCCCGGGCACGGTGGCCACGCTCGGCCCGATCGCGAGCGGCCTTGGCGCCTTCATGCTTGCCATGCTCGCGATGGGCGGCGTGGCTGCGGCCGCGGTGTTCGGCTACTTCGCCTCGGACCTCCCCGAAGCGCACGACCTCGCGACCGTGCAGATCCCTCTGTCGACGCACATCTACGACCGCACCGGCGAGCACCTCCTCTACACGCTCGAGGAGGAGCGCCGCGAGCTGATCACGCTCGGCGAGATCCCACAGAAGATGCAGGACGCGACCGTCTCGATCGAGGACAAGACCTTCTGGAGCAACATGGGCATCGACCCCGCCGGCATCCTCCGCGCGGTCAACGCGAACCAGGCCGCGGGCCGCATCGTCGGCGGTGGCTCGACGATCACGCAGCAGCTCATCAAGCAGCGCCTCCTCGGTGACGAGCCGACGTTCAGCCGCAAGATCAAGGAGGCGATCCTCGCGGTCGAGGTGACGCGAACGTTCTCGAAGAAGCAGATCCTCGAGATGTACTTCAACCAGATCTACTACGGGAACCAGTCCTACGGCATCCGCGCCGCGGCGAAGACCTACTTCGGCGTCTACGACCTGAGCAAGCTGACTCTCGGGCAGATGGCGCTGCTCGCCGGACTTCCGCAGCTGCCGTCCGAGTACGACCCGATCCAGAACCCCGAGGGCGCGAAGGCTCGGCGCTCCGCGGTGCTGGAGACGATGGTCGAGAACAAATACATCACGCAGGCTGAGGCCGACGCGGCGAACGCCGAGGCCATCGTCGTGCAGCCGGCGTCGACCTCGCTGTACGCGCCGCACTTCACCTTCCGCGTCCGCGAGCAGATCATCCGCGAGCTCGGGGAGAAGAACGCCTACAGCGGCGGGTACACGATCCTCACCTCCCTCGACTGGAACATGCAGCAGCTCGCGGAGAAGGAAGTCAGGGAGCACGTCGACACGCTGAAGGGCGCGAACGTGAACAACGCCGCGCTCATCACGATGGACCCGACGACCGGCGAGGTGCTCGCCTACGTCGGCTCGTACGACTACTACCAGAGCACGCCGAGGATGCAGGGCGACTACGACCACGCGGGGATCGCGTACCGGCAGCCTGGCTCGACGTTCAAGCTCTTCACGTACCTCGCCGGCATGGAGAAAGCGAACATGACCGCCGCGACGCGGCTGTACGACATCGAGTTCAACATGCCCGACGGCAGCGGCAAGACGTACTCGCCGAAGGACGCGACGAAGGAGCAGCATGGCCCGACGACGCTCCGTCAGTCGCTGCGCGAGTCGCTGAACCTCCCGGCGCTTCAGGTGACGAGGACCGTCGGCGTCGACGCGATCATCGACGTCGTCCACCAGCTCGGCATCCAGCGCGATTGGGATCGCTCTCGCCTCGGGCTCTCGTTCGGCATCGGTGCCGGCGAGATGCGTCTCATCGACATGGCGAGCGCGTACCAGGTGGTCGCGAACATGGGCAATCGCGTCGAGCCGACGATGATCATGAAGATCATCGACCGCGACGGGAAGGTCGTGCGCGACTACACGAAGCCGTCGGTGAACCAGGTCCTCGACCCGCGTCTCGCGTGGATCATGTCCGACATCCTGAAGGACAACACCGACCCGAACGGCTCGTTCGTCTTCGGCCCGTGGACGAACATCGGCCGGCCGGCCGCGTTGAAGACCGGTACGACGGACAACCTGCAGGACGTGCTCGCGATCGGCTACACGCCGACGCGGCTCACCGCGGTCTGGATGGGGAACTCGGACAACTCGGAGATGCGCGGCATCACCTCGGCGATGGGCCCCGGCGTGTTGTGGCGCGACTACATGAAGACGGTCGTCGGCGGCCTGCCGGTGACGTGGTATCCGAAGCCCGCGGGCATCGTGACCGCGACGGTGTGCGTGAACCCGTCGCTCATGGGCGGGAACGGGTCGGGCGACCTCCCGGGTCCCGGATGCCCATCGAACTTCCGCAAGGTCGAGAACTTCATCGAGGGCACGCAGCCGCGGAAGAATGACGCGGACTTCTACGTCGGCGGATGCATCAATCTGCGCGCTCCGTTCGCGGACTGGCAGGCCGACTACAACCGCTGGGCTGTCGGCGCGGTGTCCGGCCAATACTCCTACGGCCGCTTCAGCTGGAGCATCTGCGGTGTCGCGCCGAAGCCGAGCCCGAGCCAGAGCTTCACGATGCCGCCCGGTGTGACGAACCCGCCGGGGATCAATACGCCGACGCCGCGACCACCGGCGCCCACACCGCCCGCACCCACGAAGAAACCCTGACGCCCACCTAGACTGAGGTCGTGCGGGCGGTCACGGGAGCAACGTTCTACGCCCTCGTCCAGGACGAGCTCGCGCAGCTGGAGCGACGTCTCATCGACACCGGCCGCGCGGCCCATCCCACGTTTCAGGCTGCCGTCGGACACCTCTTCTCGTCGCCCGGCAAGCTGCTCCGCCCGACGCTCGTGTTCCTCTCGGCGCGATTCGGCACGAAGCCAGACTCGGTCGTCGTGCTCAATCTCGCGCAGTCGCTCGAGCTCGTGCACACGGCCTCGCTCGTGCACGACGACATCGTCGACGCGGCACAGCTCCGCCGGAACGTCCCCACCGTGAACGCGATGTGGAACGACGACGTCGCGCTCATCGTCGGCGACTACCTCTTCGCGAAGGCCTACGCGCTCGCGGCCGTGCTCCCGAAGCCCGAGGTCATCGCGATCGTCGCGCAGACCGTGTTCGCGCTCTGCGACGGCGAGCTCAACGAGGTCACGATGGAGCGCCGGCTGCCCGACGAGGCCGCCTACCTCGAGCGCATCGAGCTGAAGACCGCGTCGCTCTACGCCGCGTGTTGCCAGGGCGCCGCGCTCCTCACCGAAGCGGACCCGGAGCACGTCGCCGCCCTCGGCGCGTTCGGGACGAATCTCGGCCTCGCGTTCCAGATCACCGACGACGTGCTCGACCTCGTCGGCGACGAGGCCGACTTCGGGAAGAGCGTCGGGCGCGACCTTGCGGAGGGCATGCCGACGCTACCGATGATCTACGCCGTGACCGAAGCCGACGGGCACTCTGGCGAGCTCGCCAAGCGCATCGTCGCGACGGGCAAGAGCGAAGGCGAAGTGCGTGACCTGCTTCGGGTGATCCGCGCGAGCCACGGCCCCGCCCGCGCTCGCGAGCGTGCGCTCGAGTTCCACGCCGCTGCGGTCCGCGCGCTGGACGAGCTTCCCGCGCGTGCGGAGAGAGACTCTCTCCGCGACGTCGCCGACTTCGTCGTCAGCCGCGTCCGCTGACGCGCGCGCCGATGGCCGCGTCGCGTCCGACGCTCCTCTTCGTCGTCGGACCGGGCGCCGTGGGGAAGATGACGGTCGGCGCCGAGATCGCGCGACGCACCGGCTTCAAGCTGTTCCACAACCACCAGACGATCGATCTCGTCCTGGAGTACTTCCCGTTCGACTCGGCGGAGTTCGGCCGGCTCGTCGGCGAGTTTCGCCGGCGGATCATGGAAGAGGTCGCGGGCAGCGATCTCCCGGGTCTCATCTTCACGTACGTCTGGGCATTCGGGCAGGACGACGACGATGTCGAGCGATACGCGCAGATCTTTCGCGCCGTTGGCGGAGCCGTGTACTACGTCGAGCTGCAGGCGCCGCAGAGCGTGCGTCTCGAGCGTGACCAGACGCCGTTCCGTCTCCTGCAGAAGCCCACGAAGCGTGACCCGGACATCTCGCGTCGGCGCCTGATGGACATGGACGCGAACTACCAGCTGGACTCGGGCGATCGCTTCGCCGGACGAGATGACTACCTGAAGATCGATAACACCGCACGAACGCCGGCCGAGGTCGCCGAGCTCGTCATCGCGCGCTTCAGACTGCCGGTGAGCGCGGCCGCGGATTAGTTGCGGCGGTCGCGACCCCCGCGACGCCCGCGTCGGCGGCGTTTCCGCTGCCCTCCGCCGGCATCGACCGGCGTCGGCCGCTCCTGTCGCGGGACCTCATCGCTCCCGTAGGCGCCGACGCCGCGTGTGTGCGCCGGCACCGGCCCGAAGGTGACGCCGAGCTCCTCGGCGGTGATCTCCGCGCGGCCGCCGGTCGCAAGCTCGACCACGATCGCTTCCTTCGCGACGTTCGTGCCCTGCGTCGTCGCGCAGCCGGACGTCCCGCACGACCCACTGACGCAGGTCGGAATGTGGAACACATCACCTGCCTTCGGGAGCTTGCCCTTCACCTCTTGATACGTCTCTAGCTCGTAGATGAGGCAGCACTTCAGGCGACCGCAGACGCCGGTGAGCTTCGACTGATTGAGGGGCAGGTCCTGCTCCTTGGCCATGCGGATCGAGATATTCGAGAACTTGTCGAGCCATGATGAGCAGCACAGCTCACGGCC
>JBIOUD010000064.1:0-5435 GCA_044866725.1 Candidatus Limnocylindria bacterium
CCGATGGTCGCGACGAGGTAGAGGTCATCGCACACGAGTTGGCTGCGGTCACGACCGACGGGAGCCGTCCATGAAGTGGTCGCGGCGTCACGTGCTCGAGACCAACGACTGGACGCGCGACGAGATCGAGGCGGTCCTCGAGACCGCGAGCGCGATGGTCGAGATCCTGAACCGCCCGGTCCGCAAGGCGCCGCCACTGCGTGGCAAGACGGTGATCCTCTTCTTCGCCGAGTCCTCGACGCGCACCCGCGTGTCCTTCGAGCTCGCGGCGAAAGCGCTCTCCGCCGACGTGACCAACATCACCGCTTCCGGTTCGAGCGTCGAGAAGGGCGAGACGCTCTACGACACCGTGCGCACGCTGCAGGCGCTCGGCGGCGACCTCGTCGTCATGCGACACGCGTCATCGGGCGCGCCGTACTTCGTCGCGGAGCGCACCGAAGCCGCGGTCATCAACGCCGGCGATGGCTGGCACGCGCACCCGACGCAGGGCCTCCTCGACGCGTACACGCTTCGCAGCGCGCTCGGCGATCTGCACGAGAAGCGCATCGTCATCGTCGGCGACGTCCTCCACAGCCGCGTCGCGCGCTCGGACATCAACGCGCTCACACCACTCGGCGCGCGCATCACGCTGTCCGGACCGCCGACGCTCATCCCGTCCGCGTGGCGCGACGGCGCGCTGCCGCCGTGCGTCACGTACGAGCCCGACCTCGACCGCGCGCTCGACTCGGCCGATGCCGCGATCGCGCTCCGGCTCCAGAAAGAGCGGCAGGAGAGCGGCCTGCTCCCGTCGCTTCGCGAGTACAGCCGCGTGTGGGGCGTCACCGAGCGACGCGTCGCGCTCATGCGGCCCGGCGCGCCGGTCATGCACCCGGGACCGATGAACGAGGGCATCGAGATCGACGCGTCCGTCGCGCACGGGCCGCGCTCGCTGGTGGAGGCGCAGGTCACGAACGGCGTGGCGATCCGAATGGCGCTCCTCTACCTGCTCGTCGGGACGCAAGCGCTGGAGGCGGCGTGATGAGGTCGCAAGAGACTCGCGCGCGGTTCGAGGCGCAGGGGCTGCTCGTCACGCGCGGCTTCATCGACCTTCACGCGCATCTGCGCGAGCCCGGGTTCGAGGCCTCCGAGACCATCGCGACCGGCGCGCGCGCCGCGCTGCGCGGCGGCTTCACAACGATTTGTGCGATGCCGAACACCGAGCCCGCGATCGACACGCCGGGCCTCGTCGCCGAGCTCATCGCGCGCGGCCGCGGTGCCGCGGCGGCGCGCGTCCTGCCGATCGCCGCGATCACGCGCGGACGGCGTGGCACGGAGCTCGCCGATCTCGTCGAGCTCGCGGCGGCCGGCGCCGTCGCCTTTTCCGACGATGGCTCACCCGTGGCCGACGCGCGTCTGTTCCGCCACGCACTGGAATACGCCAGGACGAAGGACCTCCTGCTCATCGAGCACCCGCAGGACCTCGCGCTGTCCGGCAAGGGCGTCATGCACGAGGGCGCGGTCTCGGCCACGCTCGGCCTTGCGGGCATCCCGAGCGCGGCCGAGGAGAGCGCCGTCGCGCGCGCGATCTCGATCGCCGGCGCGGTCGGCGCGCGCGTCCACCTCACGCATCTTTCGACCGCGGGCGCGATCGCGATGGTGCGCGACGCGAAGGCCCGAGGCATCCGCGTCACCTGCGACGTCACGCCGCATCACCTCGCGCTCACCGACGACTGGGTCGCCGGCGATCGCCGACTGGCATGGGAAAACAACCCGCGCGCCCCGCTTCAAGCGAGCGGTACGAGTCACGAGCCGAGAGGTACTCCCTACGACGCGAATACGAAGATGAACCCGCCGCTGCGCAGCCTGCGCGACGTGCGCGCGCTCTGGGACGCCCTCGCCGACGGCACGGTCGACGCGATCGCGACCGACCACGCGCCGCACGCGAGGGTGCGCAAGGAGGTCGAGTTCGACCAGGCCGCGTTCGGCATCAGCGGGCTCGAGACCGCGCTCCCGCTCGTGCTCGGCGGCGTGCGCGCCGGATGGTGCGACCGCGACGCGGCGCTCCGCGCGCTCACCGAGGGACCCGCGCGCGTGCTCGGCATCACCCAGAGCGACGACGACTGGATCGCGCTCGACGAGGGCGCGACATGGACGGTCAGCGCGGGGGATCTCCTCACGCTCGGGAAGAACACGCCGCTCCTCGGTCGCGAGCTGCGAGGACGCGTCGTCGCGGCGGCCGTCGACGGGAAGATCCGATACGAGGCCCGCGAGATCGCGCGTGCATAGGCGGTCGTCGGGGCGCGGCGCGGGTTCCTTGGCAAAGGACCAGCAATTGCATCTTTATTCATCCGGTCCGTATAGTTATGCACCTATGAGCAGGGCGGCGGTGCTCGGCCTCGAGGATGGGAGCACCTGGTGGGGCGAGGCGTTCGGCGACGCGTCCGCCGCGTGGGGCGAGGTCGTCTTCAACACCGCGATGACCGGGTACCAGGAGATCGCGTCGGACGCCTCCTACAACGGCCAGATGGTCGTACTCACGTACCCGCTCATCGGGAACTACGGGACGTTCGAGCGGGCGACCGAGTCGCGCCGTCCGTGGGTCGAGGCGCTCGTCGTCCGCGAGCTCGACACGACGTGCCGCGAGGACACGCTCGATCTCGACGCGTACATGCGGCAGTACGGCGTTCCGGGCATCTCCGGGATCGACACCCGCGCGCTCGTGCGTCGCCTTCGTGCGCGAGGGACGCTCCGCGGCGCGCTGCTCCAAGTGCCACCGCACCTCGCGCAGGACCCCGGCGTCTCACAGGAGGCCGTCGCGAAAGCGCGCGCCGCCGCGCCGCTCGCGTCGCGCCCGCTCGTGGTCGAGTCGACCGGCCTCGCGCGGCAGGTTGGGAGCGGAGCGAAGGTCGCGCTCCTCGACACCGGCGTGAAGGAGAACCAGATCCGCTGCCTGGTGAAGCGTGGCGCGTCCGTGAAAGTGTTCCCAGCGACCGCCACCGCGCGGGAGATCCTCTCGTGGTCGCCCGACGGCATCGTCATCACGAACGGGCCGGGAGATCCCGCGGCCATCGCGCCGATCGCGCAGAACGTGAAGCTGCTCCTCGACGCGGCGCTCCAGCGCGGCGCGTCACGCGCTCTGCCGATCCTCGGTATCTGCCTCGGTCATCAGCTCATCGGCCGCGCGATCGGCGCAACGACGTCGCGCCTGCCGTTCGGTCACCACGGCGCGAACCATCCGGTGCAGGACCTGCGCACAGGCGCCGTGGTCATCACCAGTCAGAACCATGAGTTCCAGGTCGACGAGTCGTCGATCCCTTCGGACTCAGGATTCGTCGTCAGCGCGCGCAACCTGAACGACGGGTCGGTCGAGGGGCTCGCGCACACGTCGCTCCCGATCCGCTCGTATCAGTACCACCCCGAGGGCGCGCCGGGGCCGCGCGACAACGAGCCGGTGTTCGACTCGTTCATGAGCGATATTCACGCCGCGCTGGAGCGGCGATGACGATCGGCGATTGTCCTGCGCGCGCCGTGACGGCATGACGCGACACGAGTACGCGCTCCTCGACGTCTTCACCGACATGCGCTTCACCGGCAACCAACTCGCGGTGTTCGGCGATGGCGCGGTCGTTCCGGAATCGGCGATGCAGCCGATCGCGAAGGAGCTGAACCTCCCCGAGACGGTGTTCGTGATGCCGCCGCTCGCTGGCGGCGATCATCGCCTGCGGATCTTCACGCCGGCGCGCGAGCTCCCGTTCGCCGGTCACCCGACGATCGGCGCGGCGTTCTTCCTCGCCGGCGGTCGTGACCAGTCGCTGCTCATCGAGGAACGCGTCGGCGTCATGCACGTCGACGTGACCAGTGGCTTCATCGAGATGGAGCAGCCGCTGCCGAACTTCCGCAACGGACCGTACCCGCGCGACATCGCGCCACTCCTGACGCTGAAGCCGTCGGACATCGATCCGTCGCTGCCGATCGAGATCGGCTCGAGCGGCAACGCGTTCACGTTCGTGCCGGTGCACGACAAGGATCTCGTCGACCGTGCGTCGCCGCGCGGACTCTCCGAGCCGACGTTCATCTTCACCCGCGAGACGATCTCGCCGGATTCGACCGTCTACGGGCGGATGTACGGCGGCTCGATCCAGGGCAGCCTCAACGAGGATCCGGCGACCGGATCGGCCGTGGGTCCGCTGGGCGCGTACCTCTTCCGTCACGGCCTCACCGACGGAAAGCGGATCGTCGTCGAGCAGGGCTACGCGATGGGACGCCCTTCGCTCCTCTACGTCCGCGTCAGTGGGACGCGCGAGCACGTCACGCGCGTGTACGTCGGCGGGCGCGCCGTCGTCGTCGGAGGGGGTTGGATAGAGGTATGAGCTCCTGCTCGGCGCGGGTCCTGCCCCGGCGGGCGACGCTGGCTCTCTCCCTCGCGCATCCCCCGCCGCCACGGCGCGTGCGTCGGACGATCGCAGCGAGCGGGGCCCCTCGCTCGGTCGAAGGCCAACATCTGCCCGCCGTGTCACCCGCGCCGCGCGTGGAGCTCATGCCATGAAGGTCCTGATCATCGGCAGCGGGCCGATCGTCATCGGCCAGGCCGCGGAGTTCGACTACGCCGGGACGCAAGCCTGCCGCGCGCTGCGCGAGGAGGGCGTCGAGACGATCCTCGTCAACTCGAACCCCGCGACGATCATGACCGACGCCCGCGTGGCCGACGTGACGTACGTCGAGCCGCTCACGGTCGACGTGCTCGAGCGGATCATCGCGAAGGAGCGCCCCGATGGACTGCTCCCGACGCTCGGCGGACAGACCGGGCTCAACCTCGCGGTCGCGCTGGCCGAGGCCGGCGTCCTCGAGCGCTACGGCGTGCGGATGCTGGGCACGCCGCTCAGCGCGATCCAGCACGCCGAGGATCGCGAGGCCTTCAAGCAGCTCCTCGTCTCGATCGGCGAGCCCGTGCCCGAATCGCAGACCGTGCACACCGCCGAAGAGGCGGTGGAGTTCGCAAGGCGCATCGGGTTCCCGGTCGTCGTGCGTCCCGCGTTCACGCTCGGCGGCACCGGTGGGGGATTCGGAACGAGTGAGGCCGAGCTGAGGGTCGTCGCTGCCCGAGGAATATCAGCAAGCCCGATTGGCCAGGTGCTCATCGAACGATCGCTCGTCGGATGGAAAGAGATCGAGTACGAGGTCATGCGCGACGCCGGCGACACGTGCATCACCGTCTGCAACATGGAGAACCTTGACCCGATGGGCGTGCACACCGGCGACTCGATCGTCGTCGCGCCGTCGCAGACGCTGACGGACAAGGAGTACCAGATGCTCCGGAGCGCGGCGCTCAAGATCATCCGCGCGCTGGGCATCGAGGGCGGGTGCAACGTGCAGTTCGCGCTGCATCCCGACCGCTCGCCGGCCGCCGACCCCGAGGCACTCACCCCGTACCACGTCATCGAGGTGAACCCGCGCGT
>JBIOUD010000065.1:0-5959 GCA_044866725.1 Candidatus Limnocylindria bacterium
GCGCGCCGCCTCGAGGCCCCGGTCGTCGCGGCGGCGGCGTCCTGCTAGCGGTCGGCCGTGCGCTGGCAGCGGATGCAGCGAGACGCCTGTGGCCGGGCGGCGAGACGCTCGGGCGAGATCGCGCGGCCGCAGTCGATGCACGTGCCGTATGAACCGTCGGCGAGGTTGCGTAGCGCGTCCTCGACCAAGTCGAGCTCCCTCGCGAGGGCGACTTCCTCCGCGACGAGCTCCTCGCGGGCATAAAGATCCGACGCGACGTCGGCCGGGTGCTGCGAGACGGTGGTGTCCTCGCCTTTCTCGTCGATCGGTCGTGCGAGCAGGGCCACGTCAGCGGCGAGGTCCCGACGCAGGTCGTCGCGCATGGACTCGAGGCGTCGCTTCACGGTGATCATGGCCGGACTGTGCGCGGCCACCGGTCGAGCGCGAAGTGCCGTGCGTCCCGCGTCGCGGGGACGTTGGACCCTCGCTCGGTCCGGCGCACGCCGGTAGCGTTTAACGCACAGTCGCGCGAAGGAGAACGACGATGACCGTCGTGACACAGACACGTGACGCCGACAGCGATCTGGAGATCAATGTCGAGTTCGACCCCGTCTGCGGGACCGCCGTGGAGCCTGAGACCGCCGCCGGGCGACAGCTCGTAAGCCAGTTCGAGGGACGGACGTATGTCTTTTGCGGCAACGCGTGCCGCGCGCACTTCGAGCACGAGCCGAAGCGCTACGCGGCGGCGGGCCGTTCGGAACCATGACGCAAACACGCGAGGAGGGTCAGATGGCCACGCAGTTCAAGGACACGATCATCGAGACGTTCAAGCTCGATCGCGAGAACGTCGACCGGATCATCGCGCGGATCGAACAGTTGATCCACGAGGGCAACGTGCGGCGCGTGCTGATCAAGAACGCCGCCGGCGTGACGATCATCGAGTTCCCGCTCACGTTCGGGATCGTCGGTGTCGCGCTCATCCCGGTGTGGGCGGCGATCGGCGCGATCGCGGCGATCGCTGCGGACTTCACGATCCAGGTGGAGCAGACGCAGGCGTAACCCGGCGATCAGAAGGCGGGAGCGAACAGCTCGAAGCGGCGCAGGCGCCAGTCGAAGAGGACGCTCGCGTCACGACGTGAGGAGACCGCCGGCTCTGTGGAGGGCCGACGGTCTCCGGCTCGCGCCGGACGATTCACGCCGGCGACGTCTGCGGA
This sequence comes from Candidatus Limnocylindria bacterium, assembly GCA_044866725.1. Taxonomy (GTDB): domain Bacteria; phylum Chloroflexota; class Limnocylindria; order P2-11E; family P2-11E; genus CF-39. The sequence continues at coordinate 1,194 of JBIOUD010000065.1, forward strand.
GCGCTCAGGCGCACGCCGATGTCGGCGACGAGCGCGAGGATCACTCCGCCGATCGCCGCGGGCACGACGAACAGGCCGTCCATCTCGGGACCCCAGTTCTTGATGCCCTCGAAGAGCGTGCTCAGCACGAGCGTCTCGCTGGCGAGGTACGCGCCGAGCGCACCGGCGAGCGCGATGACGAGCCACTCGTAGCTCATGGTCGACCCCATGAGGTACTGCACGCCGACCCCGACGAAGATCGCGACGACGACGATCGCGAGAAGAGCAGTGAAGCCCATTTCCCTCCTCCTTTCTTACCAGGTGGTCGTGAGCGAATTGATCACGTCGCGGACAGCCTCGGTCATCCAGGCCGACTTCTCGGCCTGGCGACGCTCGGTGAAGTACCGGACGTTGCCGGTGAGCGTCACCACGCCATCCCGGACGCGGACGTCGATGTCGCGGGCGGCGCTCGGGAGGCAACGACGGAGCGCGCTCTCGATGTCCCGCCGGATGTCATCGTCGGTCTGCCGTGGTGGCGCGACGAGCATCTGGTCGTGCACCGCCCTCACGCCATAGATGCGGCGAGCGCTGTCGACCGCGGCGCGGCGCTGATAGGTGTAGGCGAGCTTGCCGCCGAGCGTCGCGACCCCGTCCCTGACGATGAGCTCGACCTTGTCGTCCGGAACGATCGGATCGGCACGAAGTGCATCGCGGACACCCTTCGCGATCTGGGCGTCGTCGGCCGGACCGGCGCCGCGCCTCCGCAGGATGAGTTCGTTGGCGACGCCCTTCACCCCGCCGACGGTCGCGGCGATATCCGCGGCGAGCAGGACCTTCTCGTAGCTCGAGACGGTGCCGCCGAGCGTCACGATGCCGTCATCGACCTCCACCCCGAGCTCCGCCGGCTCGAACCTGGGGTCGCGCTCGATCTCTTGGATGACGTCCTCGCGGATCTGCGCGTCGGACTTCACGAATGTGGCGTTCATGTCGTTGTCCTCTCGTCCGGAACGTATTCCTGCCGCGTGCCCAGCACAGTCCGGCGCGAGCCGCGAGGCGGGCCATGCCCGCCTGACGTCGACCGGCGCCCTCGAAAGGGCCATCCGACGCCCGCCCAGGGGCCGCTCGGCTCACGCAGCGACGAGGCGAAGGGTGGACGCTCGCTTCGACACCTGCTGGAGGTGCGGTATGAAGGTCCTTCTCGCGACCGACTTCTCGCCACGGGCGACCGTCGCGCACGATCTCGTCCGCGGCCTGCGGCTTCCCCCGGGATCGCACATCCGGGTCATCCACGCGATCGAGCCGATCACCTCTGTTCAGCTGTTCGCACCGAGCTCGCTTCTCACGATCACGGAAGCCTGGGAGCGTGAGGCGAAGGCCCAAGCCGGCGGGCTCGCGAAGCAGCTTCGGCGGGCCGGCGTCGAGACCGACGCGTTCGTCGGTATCGGTCCGGCGGCCGAAGTCATCGTCTCGGAGGCCGCCGAGTTCCAGCCCGACATCCTCGTCCTCGGCAACCGTGGTCGCGGCGGTCTCGCGACCGCGGTCCTCGGATCGGTCTCGGCCGAGGTCGTCGACCGCGCGCCGTGCCCCGTGCTCGTCGCTCGGACCGCGACGCTCTCGTCCCTCATCGTTGCAGAGGATGGCTCGCGGTACGCGAGCGAGGGCGCGCGCATCGTTCGCGAGAGTCCGGTCCTCGCTGAGCTTCATGTGCGCGTCGTGAGCGTCGTCGATGCGCCGTTCCCGACGCTCTCGATCGATCCGAGCGCGTCGAGTGCCGCCGTACAGGCATACCGCGAGTACGAGGCCGCGCTCCCGACTCTGCGAAGCGCGCATGCCGGGTACGCGCGCGATCGCGCGTTCGCCCTGGCATCGAAAGGCGTCCTCGCCACCTGGGAACAGCGCGAGGGCGACGCAGCCGTCGAGCTCATCGCCGCTGCGAAGGAGCAGGCCGCGGATTGCATCGTCATCGGCTCTCGCGGGCAGACCGGCCTGCGGCGGATGGCGCTGGGCAGCGTCGCACGCAGCGTGCTGTTCCACGCGCCCTGCTCCGTCCTGATCGCGCACGCGCCGGCTACGGCGGCGCGCCCTCGGAACGGGCATGTCCCCGCGGTGGCCGCAGCCACATCGAGGAGGGAGGTGTGACATGAAGAATCTCTCGCCGCTCGACCGCGATGTCAGGATCGCGATCGTCGCGCCGCTCCTCTTCATCTTCGCGATCGCGTCCGGCATCACGACGGCCGGAGGGATCCTGCTCCTGACGGGCACAGTGATGACGTTGATCAGCGCGTTCACCGCGTACTCGCCCTTCTACGAGCTGTTCGAGATCGATCACTACAACGCGGCCTAGCGGGTCATGGATCCGGCAACGGTCATCCTCACCGCGGTCGCCCTTGTGTTCGTCGCCACGGCGGTCTGGTGCGCGCGGAGGCTGCTGGACGCCGCTGGCGTTCGCGCGAGGCTCGCATGGGCCGGACGGACCCTCGCGCTGCTCGGCGGGGCGTTCGCGATCTGGATGCCGGCCGAGCTCTATGGAGAGCTCGTGATGGTCGCGCCGGTCGGTTCGGACGACGTCCTCTGGCTGCCTCGCGCGATCTGGTTCCAGCTCGCGTGGATGCCTGTCACCGTCGTGCCCGCGCTCGTGGCGCTGCGCGCGACGCGCGCCGGCGGTCTGCTGTTCCTCGTGAGCGCCGGACTCGGCCTGCTCGAGGAGCTGCTCCAGCCATTCGGAGTCGTGTTCCCCGACGCGAGCCATGACGTCTCCGCGTACCTCTTCACGTATGGCCCGGGCCTTCTGACGGCGTCGCTCCTCCTTCTCGGGCGCGACGGCCCCGCGATCCGAGAGCGGCTGTCGGGCAGATACCTGACGCTCGGCCCTGTGTCTTAGGACTTTCGGCCGTTGGAGCGGCGCGGCGCACGGCGCATGGTTTCGGCGTGACGAAGGCGCGCTTCCCGGGCATCCCGGCGGTCGCCGATGGCTCGGAGGCCATCGCACACGTCGAGACGCGCGTGGCCGAAGCGGCGTGCGCGTATCCGATCACACCCTCGACGACCATGGCCGCCCTGTACCAGGCGGCCGTCGCGGACGGCCGCACGGATCTCTGGGGCACGCCGCTGCACTTCCTCGAGCCCGAGTCGGAGCACTCGTCCGCGTCGGCAGCCGAAGGTTTCGCGCTTTCGGGCGGGCGTGTCACGAACTTCACCGCCGGCCAGGGGCTCATCCTCATGAAGGAGGTCCTGTACGTCATTGCGGGCAAGCGGCTGCCGGCCGTGTTCCACGTCGGCGCGCGCGCGCTCACGAGCCAGGCCCTCAACATCCACGCCGGCCACGACGACGTCATGGGTGTCGCGGACACCGGCTGGGGGATCGTGTTCGCGCGCAACGTGCAGGAGGCCGCGGATCTCGCCGCGATCGCGCGGCGTACGGCCGAACGCACCGAGGTGCCGTTCATCGTCGCGCAGGATGGATTCCTCACCACGCACACGTTCGAGAACGTCCGCCTGCCAGAGGACGAGCTCCTGCGCGAGTACCTTGGCGCGCCGCGCGAGCGCGTTCGCTCGTACTTCGATCCGTCCGCCCCGCTGATGACCGGAGTCGTGCAGAACCAGGACGCCTACATGAATGGCCGCATCGGGCAGCGCGCGTTCTACCACCGCCTCGCGGAAGAGCTGCGTCTCTCGATGCACGTGTGGACCGATCTCACCGGACGTGCGTACGGACTCATCGACGCGTATCGCTGCGACGACGCCGAGACCATCCTCGTCGCGATGGGGACGATCGCCGATACCGCGGTCGCCGTCGTCGACGCGCTCCGCGCCGCCGGGCGGCGCGTGGGCTGCGTCGCCGTCACATCGTTCCGGCCGTTCCCGGCCGCTCGTCTCGCGGCCGCACTCGGGCACGCGCGCGCCGTCGCGATCGTCGAGCGGACCGACGAGCCGGCAGCCGCGGACAATCCGCTCACGCGCGAGGTGAAGGCTGCGCTCGCCGATCGCGCCTCCGACGGCCATCCCATCCCGCGCGTCTTCTCGGTGAGCGCGGGTCTCGGCTCGCGGGACGTCGGCGCCGCCGACCTCGCCGCGGTGTTCGACTGGCTCGATGCAGCCGTCGTCGGCAGTCGCTTCGCCGTGCTCGGCGTCCGCCACCCCCTCGCGCTCGCCCCGGTGCCCATCGACGTGCGACCGAGCGGAGCGTTCAGCCTGCGCGGCCACTCGATCGGCGGCTTCGGCTCGGTCACGACGAACAAGCTCCTCGCGGCGCTCGTCGGCGATCTCTTCGGGCTGCAGGTGCAGGCGTACCCGCGCTACGGCTCGGAGAAGAAGGGCCTGCCGACGACGTACTTCCTCACGATCGCGCGGGAGCGCATCCGTACCCATGCTGAGCTCGAGCAGGTCGACTTCGTCCCGCTGCACGACGTTGCGGCGTTCGGCCAGGGCGATCCGCTCCGCGGTCTGGTGGACGGCGGCACGGTCTTCGTCCAGAGCGCAGCGACCGATGCCGAGCGCATCTGGGGGAGCATCCCCGCGGATGCACGGGCGCGCATCCGCGCTCAGCGCATCTGTCTCGCCGCGCTCGACACCGCAGGACTTGCGCGTCGCCACTCGCCGCGACCTGATCTCCAGGTGCGGATGCAGGGCGTCGCGTTGGTTGGTGTGTTCCTTCGGCTCACGCCGTTCGCCAAAGATGCTGGCCTCGAGCGAGAGCGGCTCTTCGCCGAGGTGCGCAAGCGCCTCGTGCGCTTCTTCGGGAAGCGGGGTGGTGGCGTCGTCGAGGCGAACCTCGCCGTCATCAGAGA
>JBIOUD010000066.1:0-34075 GCA_044866725.1 Candidatus Limnocylindria bacterium
CAGATGCATCCGTGCGAAACCTGGGATCGAAGGAAGCGGACGTCGCGAAACATGGCGAAACCAGTGAGGACCAGAGCCGTCAGAGCGGCGGTCAGCATGACGAGGTCCGAACGAACAAGGTCGAGCATGACTACGACGGCGTCAGCTCCCCGCGTCGACCCGTGACAGCGCGGACGACCGCGACGATGAGCCCGGCGACGAGCATGAAGAAGATGATCGAAAGCACTGTCGCAATCTCGATGCCCGAGGTGCCCGCCGGCTGGGCGAAGATGCCGCGGAACGGCGCGACGAGCGGCTCGGTTAGCGCGTTGATCGCCGCGACGAAGCCCTGGTCGGCGTTCGCGCCGAACAGCTTGAAGGAGAATCTGACGACGAGAAGGACTTCGAGCACGCTGAACACGAGCGCGATCACGCGGCTTGCGGTCCACATCGAGGCATTCTGTGGGCCCGCAGTCGAGACGGTCACGTTCGTCGGAGCGCTTGACGTAGGCGTTGGCGTGGCCGTGTCCGCTGGTTGAGTGGTCGTTGTTGTTGTCATGCGCCGATCGTGCGCTAACAACTGCGCCAAGTCATGACCAGACGGTCATGCTCTAGCTACCGGAACCAGGCCTCCTCGAGCACACGCATCACGTTCCCGCCGATGGCTTTCGCGACATCGCCGTCGGAGTAGTCGTGTTTCACCATCCAGCGGACGATGTTCGGGAACGCCTCGGCAGGGTTCTCGATGCCGTCGACGAACTCGACCTCGTCGACGTGCTCGGACCCGCGAGCCGCGCCGATCGAGAGCTGCTTCGCGAAGTAGCGGTGCAGACCGACGTGGTCGCCGAACAGGGTGTCGGGTCCGAACGCGACATGGTCGATCCCCACGAGATCGGCGCAGTACTCGAAGTGCTCCATGAAGCTCTCGATCGAGTGCCGTGGGTGCTTCTTCGTCAGCGTCGTGTGCGGTGCCGCCTCGATGCCGATGACGCCACCCTTCGCGGCCATCGCCTTCAGCACCTCGTCGGGTTTCATGCGCTTCGTGTTCCAGAGCGCGCGGGCGCCCGCGTGCGTGATAAAGATCGGCTTCTCGCTCGTCTCGATGGTGTCGAGAGAGGTCTGGTCGGCGGAGTGCGAGATGTCGATCGCGATGCCGAGCTTGTTCATCCGGCGCACGGCCTGTTTCCCGAACTCCGTGAGGCCGCCGTCGCGCGACTCCTTCAGACCGCTGCCAAGCGTGTTCGCCTCGCTGTACGCGATGCCGGATGAGCGGATGCCGAGACCGTAGAGGATGTCGAGCCGGTCGACCTCGTTCTCGATCGCAGTCGCGGCCTCGAGGGACGCGATGAACGCGATCTGCCCGTTCTTCTTCGCCTGCCGGATATCGTCGAGCGTCTCGCCGCGCGCGACGAAGTCCTGATGCGCGATGTCCGAGAGGCGCATGCCGAGGTCGTAGATGATGTCGTCCCACTTCCAGCCGGCCTTCGACGTGATCGTCGCCGTGCCGTCCATGAGGCAGTCGAAGACCGCGTCGAGCCCCGACCGGGCCATCCCTGCGTAGCCGGTGACGTCACGGCCCTGACGGCGGTACTCGGCCAGATCGGCGAAGTCCTCGGGGACGATGAAGCAGTGGTCGTGGAGCGAGATCGCAAGGTTCTCGTCGAGAAGCCTCTGCACTCGCTGCTCCTGGGCGTCGCTGACCTCGACCTTGCGCGATGGCACGCGGTCGAGCTCCTTCGCGAGCTTGAACTCGCGGTAGTCGGTGCCCGGCGTGAGGTACTGGAAGCTCTTGAACCCAGAGTACTTCGTGCGCTTGCCGGCGTCTGTGGTCTTCACGGCCTCTCCCCTGTGCGCTGACTTCGCGTGGCGTCCGCCGATACTAGCGAGCGCGGCGCGGATCGAGCGCATCGCGTAATCCATCGCCGAGAAAGTTGAACGCGAGCACGACGATCGTGATCGCCAGCCCCGGATACAGCGCGAGCGCGGGCGCCGTGAACACGTACTGCTGCGCGCGTTGCAGCATGTTGCCCCAGGAAGGGAGCGGTGGCTGGACGCCGAGGCCGAGGTAGCTCAGCGCGGACTCGGTGAGGATCGCGAACGCAACGCCAAGTGTGGCCGAGACGATGAGCGACGGTATGGCCTGCGGCAGGATGTGCCGCACGAGCAGGCGCGGTCCGGGCACACCGAGCGACCGGGCGGCGAGGACGAAATCCGCCGCCTTCCAGCGGAGGGTCTCGCCGTAGACCACGCGCGCCACGGGCATCCAGGAGAGCCCGCCGATGACCAGGATGAGCGTCACCACGTTGGCGCCCAGCACGGTGATCACGACGAGGATGAAGAAGAACGCCGGCACGGCGAGCATCGCGTCGGTGAAGCGCATCAACAGGAGGTCGATCCATCCGCCGTTGAAGCCGGCGAGGGCGCCGACGAGGACACCGATCAGCACGGCGGCGGCCATCGCCGCGAGGCCCACGAGCAGCGTGACCCGACTGCCGTGAAGCAGCCGGCTCAGCACGTCGCGCCCGATCTCGTCCGTCCCAAGGGGATGCGCGGGCGTGGGCCCGAGCAGGCGCTGCGCGGGATCCGTCGCCTCGGGAGCGAGCGACCATAAGAGCGGCCCGACAAGCGCGAGGGCGCCTGCGAGCAGGAGCACGCCGAGCGCGACGACGCCGAGTCGCGTCACGAGAGGCGCACGCGCGGATCGATGCGCGTGTATGCGACATCGACCGCGAAGCTCGCCAGCACCGCTATCGCTGCGACCACGACGGTGAGCCCGGTGATGAGCGGGTAGTCACGCCCCTGCGCCGCCTCGAGCCCGAGCCTGCCCATGCCGGGCCAGCTGAAGACGGCCTCGGTCACGACCGTGCCACCGAGGAGACGCGGCACGAGCGCGCCGATCGCGCTCACGACGGGAATGAGCGCGTTCCGCAGTGCGTGACGGAGGACGACGGTGCGTGGCCCGAGGCCCTTCGACCTGGCGGTGCGGATGTAGTCCTCTTGGAGCACCTCGATCGTCGCCGAGCGGACGAAGCGAACCACGGTCGGAAGGACCGTGGTGGCGAGGACCGTCGCCGGCAGGACGAGGTGCGTGATCCGATCCACGAGCGTGTCCGAGGCGACCGAGGTCACGCCGGCAGAGGGCAGCACGTCCAGCGACACCGCGAACAGCAGGATGAGGACGATCCCGAGCCAGAACACCGGGACCGAGAGCCCGATGGCGGTGAGGAGGCTGAGCACGTGGTCGATCGGCCTGCCGCGGTGCAGCGCCTGTACCAGTCCGATCGGGATCCCGAGCAGGATCGAGAGAGCGAGGGCCGTGCCCGCGAGGACGAGCGTGTTCGGCAGCCGCTCCCCGATCCGCTGCACGACGGGCTCGTCTGTGAGCAGCGACGTGCCGAGATCCCCGCGCACCGCACCGGCGACCCACTCCGCGTACCGCTGCGCAACGGGCCGATCCAGACCCATGCGCTTGATGAGCGCCTCGCGCTGGTCGGCCGAGACGTCGAAGCGCATCACCGATGCCGGGCCACCCGGTGCGAGGTTGACGAAGAAGAACGTGAGGGCGCTCGCGAATACGATCACGAGCGCCCCCAACGCCAGGCGCTGGATGAGAAAGCGAGCTACTTCTTAGCCAACCACCATTCGCCGATGTAGTGCATCGCGTCGCGCAGCCCGAGCTCGGGCACGCCCTTGAGCGACGCACTCAGGACATCGATCTCCTGCGGATACCAGAGGAAAAGGTATGGCAGCACCTCGGACGTGTACGCCTGAAGCTGCTTGTAGACGGCCTTCCGAGCCTCGAGATCGCTCGCACTCTGCCCCTGCACGAGCAGGTCATCGAGCTTCGCGTCCTGGTAACCCGGGATGTTGAAGCCCTTCCCCGCGGCGCTGGAGTGGTAGTACGGGAAGACGTCTGGGTCGCTCGGGTAGGTCCACCAGTTGACCGTGGCGGTGTAGTCGCGACGGACGACGTCCTTCTGGATATAGGAGTTCCATTCCATCGTGTTCAGGTCGACGATCACGCCGACCTTCTTCAGGTCCTGCTGGATCAGCGCGTTCACAGGCTCGAGAACTCCGCGCTGACCGACGTCCATCGTGAACTGAAATGGCTTGCCGTCCTTCTGGAGGACGCCGTTCGCTCCGGGTGTCCAGCCGGCGGCCTTCAGCAGCTCGGTCGCCTTGGCCGGGTCATACGGGTACTTCGATGCGAGCGAAGGGTCGTAGTAGGCCGCGAGCGCCGGGGTGATGGGCGAGTTCGCGATCGACCCGTATCCGAGTTCGACCGACTTGATGATGGCCTGGCGGTCGATCGCGTGAACGAATGCCTGACGCACGCGGACGTCGGTGAACCGGGAGTCGGTCTGGTTCAGCGAGAGCCAGTAGTACTGGACGAGGGGCCGCGACGCGACGACCAGACCGCTCGCACTCTTGACGCGATCAACGGCCGCCTTGTTGTCGAGGATCATGATCGACAGGTCGCCGGACAGCGCCTGCGCGACCTGCGTGTTCGGGTCGGCGACCACCGTGAAGACGACCTTGTCGAGATACGGCTTTGGCCCGAAGTAGCTGTCGTTGCGGACGAGGGTCACGCTTTGGCCCGAGGTGTACTTCTCGACCTTGAACGGTCCGGTGCTCACGGGCGTGCCCTTGTTAAAGGACGCGGTCGTCAGCGGATTCGCGGACAGGATGTGCTTCGGCAGAATGCCGGCGTTGTACGCCAGGAACGACGGCAGTGCCGCGAACTTGCGACTCAGGTCGAAGCGCACGGTGTTGGGATCTACAACGGTGACGCTCTTCAGCGCCGCATAGCTGGCGCGGTTCTGTGCGCCGAGATCCGGCTTCAGGACGATGTCGTTGAATGTGAACGCCACGTCGTCGGCCGAGAACGCCGTTCCATCGCTCCACTTCACGCCGCTTCGCAGCTTGAAGGTCCAGCTAAGGCCGTCGGTCGCAGTGGTCCAGCTCTCGGCGAGGTCCGGCGCTGGCGCCAGATCCTTCCCCGGCTTGGTGACGCCCGCGTACAGGACGCGGTTGATGAAGAGCGACTCGACGAACGCGTTCGGGCTCCATGGATTGAGCGTCGGATCGGCGCCGATCGGGATGGTGACGGTGCCTCCCACAACTGCCGCCGCCGATCCGGCCGTCGAAGCGCTGGGTGTGCCGGGCGTCGACGGGCTCGCGCACGCGGACGCGGCGAGCGCCCCCGCGAAGATGACCGAGATGACACGGAGCGCTGGATATCGCATCACGTTCGCCCCTCCTTGTGCTGCCGCCGAGTCTACTTCGGGGGAGCCGCGGCCCGATCATCCTGTGCGGTCTTGACAGCGGGGCTCGCCGCGCTGTATTAAACCAGATAGTTAAATAAAGCGACGGAGGGAGCGATGGCGGTCGACCGGCTGAGCCTCACGTTCGGCGCCCTCGCCGATCCAACGCGCCGCGCGATCCTCGCGCGTCTCGCGAAGGGCGGCGCATCGGTCAGCGAGCTCGCCGAACCGTTCGACATGAGCCTCCCCGCGGTCAGCAAGCACCTGAAGGTGCTCGAGCGCGCCGGGCTCGTCTCGCGCGGCAAGGAGGCGCAGTGGCGGCCGGCGGCGATCACGGCGGGCCCGCTCAAGGAAGTCGACGACTGGGTCGAGCGCTATCGCGACATCTGGGAGCAGCGACTCGATCGCCTCGACGAGTACCTCAAGGAACTACAGGAGAAGGAGAAACGACATGGCCGCAAGGGATAGCGTGGCGGAGATAGACACCAAGGAGCTGCTCATCGAGCGCGTCTTCGACGCGCCACGCGAGCGCGTGTTCGACGCTTTCACGAAACCGGAGCACCTGCAGAAGTGGTGGGGGCCGAAGGGGGTCGGCATCGGCGTGGCCGAGTTCGAGGCGCGTCCAGGCGGGAAGATCTTCCTCGCCGAGCATTTCGCTGGTGGAGTGAACTACATCGCCGGGACCGTCCGTGAGATCGAGCGGCCCTCGCGCCTCGTGTTCGCGATGCACTTCGCGAACGAGAAGCGCGAGCGCGTTTCCCCGCCTGATCACTCGGCGCTCGGCGCAGCGTGGGACGGGGAGATCGTCAGCGACGTGACGTTCACTGCCGAGGGTCAGCGCACGCGCGTCACCATCCGCACGCCGCGGTCCGGCGTCACGGCCGAGTGGGCCAAGCTGGCGCGCCTTGGGTGGGGCGAGTCGCTCGACAAGCTCGACTACGCCATCGCCGACGACATGACGGTCGCACCGGCGGGCGAGCGCGACATCGTCATCACGCGCACGTTCAACGCGCCGCGTTCCCTCGTGTACCAGGCACTGACGGATCCCGAGCACGTGAAGAAGTGGTGGGGCCCGCGCCAGTACGGTGCGGTCAGCGCGGTCGGCGATTTCCGCGCAGGCGGCACGTACCGCTACGCGCAGCAGGGACCGCAGGGCGAAGTCGCGTTCCGCGGCCAGATCCGCGAGGCGTCGCCCGAGCGCCTGGTCTACACCGAGGAGTTCGAGGCCATGCCCGGCCACGTTTCCGTGAACACCGTCACGCTCGATGAGCGCGATGGAAAGACGTACCTGACGCTCCGCTCGGTCTATCAGTCGAAGGAAGACCGCGACGCGGTCATCGCCTCGGGCATGGAGTGGGGCGCGCGCCTTTCGTACCTGCAGCTCGACGAGGTGATCGACTCGCTCGACAAGGCGGCCTAGCGACACGAGCCTCCAAAGAGCGTCCGGCACACAGCGGTAGCCGTATCGTCGCTCTGGCCCGCGCGACCGCGGTGTTGAGGGGGACAACCTGTGGATCGGACGCTTTTGGAGATCGTTCGGCAGCGCCTCGATCAGGGCGGCCACGCGAAGACGCCGTGGGCGAAGCTCGTCCTTGCCGCATGTTCGAGCAATGACGCGCTCGCGGCGGCGCTCGAGAGCGCGGAGTGGAAGCCCGCCACGACGGGCAAAGGCGAGGTCGTCTCTGGTCCGGCGTACCTCAGGTCCGTCAGGGTGGAGGGCTTTCGCGGCATCGGCGCTCCGTCGACGCTCGAGCTCCCGCCTGGGAACGGCCTCACGCTCGTCGTGGGAAGGAACGGCTCGGGCAAGTCGAGCTTCGCGGAGGCCGTCGAGCTCCTGACGACGGGCACGAACCGTCGCTGGTCGACGCGCTCGAAGGTATGGCGGGAGGGTTGGCGCAATCTTCACCACGACACCTCCGAGGTCCGCGTCGAGTTCGTCCTCGAGGGCGACGGCATCGCGGCGGCCACCCTGCAGTGGCCCGCCGACGGCGACGTCGAGAACGGGACGCGCACGGTCCAGCGCGCTGCCGGAAAGAGAGCGCCGCTCGAGTCGCTCGGTTGGACGCGGTCGCTCGAGCTCTACCGTCCGTTCCTCTCGTACAACGAGCTCGGCGCGATGTTCGACGAAGGGCCGACCGCGCTGCACGACAAGCTCTCCGCGATGCTCGGCCTCGACGATCTCGCCGCCGCGCAGAAGGCGCTGCAGGACGCGCGGCTCCAGGCGCGTCGCGCGACCGATGCGGTGCGCGCGAAGACGGCCGGCCTCGTCACGCAGCTGCGTCTGGTCGACGACGATCGCGCGGCAAAGGCGCGGCAGGAGCTCGAGGGCGCCACGCCGGATGTGGCCGCGCTCCGGAGGCTGCTCGTCAAGACAGAGGAGCGCGAGGAGTCGCACGGTGCGGCGATGCGACAGCTCGCCGAGCTCGAGCCCATCGACGCTGAAGCGATCGCGCGCGCGGCCGACGGCCTTCGCAAGGCGGTCGCGGCGCAGGAGGCGCTCGCGGATACGCCGGCGGCAGAGGCGCGCGAGCTCGCGCAGCTGCTCGGGTCGGCGCTCGCGTACCACGAACGGCACAAGCCGAAGAAGTGCCCGGTGTGCTCCTCGGGCGATCTCGGGAAGCCCTGGCGCGACGCGACCGCGAAGCACGTGAAAGAGCTCGAGGCGCGCGCCGCGAAATTCGACGAGACGCAGCGCACCGCGAGCGCGGCGCTCTCCCGCCTCACCGGCTTCCTTCGGCCCGTGCCCGCGGCCGTGACGAGCCTAAGAAACTCGCCCGTCGATACGACAAAGCTCTCCACCGCGTGGGCGGCATGGTTCACGGCGGACGACGCGGGCGTGAAGGCCGCGGCGCGTCGCATCGAGACGCAGGCCAGAGAGCTCGCCGCGCTCCTCGCGACCGCGCAGGAGCAGGCGCGCGCCGCGGTGAAGACGCGCGATGATGCGTGGGCGCGCGTCGTGCCGGCCCTCGCGACGTGGATCGACGAGGCCGACGCGGCCGCTGCGGCATCCGGTCGTGTCGGTGACGTCAGTCGCGCCGAGGAGTGGTTAAAGGACACGGGCGACGAGATCCGTGCGGAGCGCTTCACGCCGGTCGCCGAGCACGCGCGACGCCTCTGGGAGCTCATGCGTCAGCAGAGCAACGTCGAGCTCGAGGCGCTCACGCTCGAGGGCAGCGGCGCGCGGCGTCGTTCCGACGTGCGCGTCGAGGTCGACGGGAAGCCCGCGCAGGCGCTCGCTGTGATGAGCCAGGGTGAGCTGCACGCCATCGCGCTCAGCCTCTTCGTCCCGCGGGCGACGGCCACCGAGAGCCCGTTCCGCTTCATGGTCATCGACGATCCGGTGCAGTCGATGGATCCGGCCCGCGTCGACGGCCTCGCGCGAGTGCTCGAGCTCGTCGCCGCTGACCGGCAGGTCATCGTGTTCACGCACGACGATCGTCTGCCCGAGGCGGTACGCCGCCTCGAGATCAAGGCGACGATCCTCGGCGTCACGCGGCGTGAAGGATCGGTCGTGGAAGTGCGGACCGAGGCGGATCCGGTCACGCGCGCGATCGCCGACGCGCGCACGCTGGCGTTCACGGACGAGCTGCCTCTGGAGATCGCGCGCCGGACGGTCCCGGGTTTCTGCCGCCTCGCGATCGAGGCCGCGTGCTGGGAGGTCGTGCGCAAGCGACGGCTGCTGCGTGGCGACTCGTTCGTGAAGGTCGAGGAGTCCATCGCCGAGGCGAAGACGCTGACGCAGCTCGCGAGCCTTGCCCTCTACGACGAGAAGGACCGGGGTGCCGACGTGCTTCCGCGCATCAACCGCGACTTCGGGCCCGAGCAGGGCGATGCGTTCAAAGGGAGCAACACCGGCCCGCACGACGGATACGCCGGCGACCTGAAGGCGCTCACGCAGCGCACGTCGACGCTCACGGCGCAGCTCCGGAAGCTCAAGTGAGACCGAAGGAGCTCGCCGACGCCGCCGAGCAGGTGCTCGTCGACCCGAGCGACGCGCTCTTCGGTTGCTGGGCTCGCGCTTCCGCTTTGCTCGCGCGTCAGTCGCTGGAGACGGCGATGGATGAGCTCTGGCGGAAGCGGGCCCCGATCGTCAGGCAGTGCTCGACGACGGCGCAGCTCCTCGTGCTGCCCTCGTACCTCCGCGATCAGGAGGCGGCCCGCGACGCTGCGTACGCGTGGAGCGCGCTGTCACGCGCGTGCCACCACCACGCCTACGAGCTCGCGCCGACCGCGTCGGAGCTGCGCTCGCTCATCAAACTCACGCGGCGCGTTGCGGCCGCGATCGAGGCGGCGACCACGCTCGCCTGACGCGCTAGCGCCGGGTCCACGCGAGGAGGTCGTCGACAGCGAGCGAATTCACGACCCGCTCGATCGTCACGCCGGTCTCGACGGCCTTATCGGCGCCGTATGCGAGCCACTCGAGCTGACCGGGTGCGTGCGCATCCGTGTCGATCGCGAAGCGGCAACCAATCTCGGCGGCGAGCGCGAGGAGATCGTTCGGCGGGTCGAGGCGCTCGGGTCGGGAGTTGATCTCGACCGCGGTCCCGAACCGTTCGCAGGCCGCGAAGACGATCTCGGCGTCGAACTGCGACTGCGGCCTCCCGCGCCCGACGACGTAGCGGCCGGTGCAGTGTCCGAGCACGTCGGCGTGCGGGTTGGCGATCGCGGCGACCATCCGCCGCGTCATCTGCTCCTTCTCCATCCGCAGCTTCGAGTGCACTGATGCGACGACGACGTCGAGCCGCGCGAGGATGTCGTCGTCCTGGTCGAGCTTGCCGTCCTCGAGGATGTCCACTTCGATCCCGCTGAGGATGCGGAACGGCGCCATGTCGCGGTTCAGAGCGGCGACGATGTCGAGCTGCTTCAGGAGGCGCTCGCGCGAGAGACCGTTCGCGACGGTCAGCCGGGGCGAGTGGTCGGTCAGCGCGATGTAGTCGTGCCCGAGCGCTCGTGCTGCGCGGGCCATGACGTCGATCTCGGCGCCGCCATCGCTCCACAGCGAGTGCGTATGGAGGTCGCCCTTGAGCGCAGCGACGAGCTGGTTACCCTTGCCCACCGCGATGGCGGTCTCCTGCTCGAGCTTGTCGAGGTAGGCCGCCGTGCCGGAGGTCACGACCTCAGCGATGACCGCGGCCGTCTTCGGGCCGATGCCATCGAGTTGCTGGAGCGTGCCGGTGGCAACGAGCGCGCGCACGTCGTCAGCTGCGAGGGCTCTCACGACCTCCGCCGCGCGCAAGTAGGCGCGGACGCGATAGGGCGCTTCCCTCGCTCGATCCATCAGGTAGGCGATCCGTTCCAGTGCCTCAGCGGGGTCCATCGGCGCCGACGGTACCTCTGCCGTCTCCCGGAGCGCGCGGGCGTAACCAGAAGCCAATGACCGTTCGGTCATGACGGTTTGAAGCAAGCGACCGAGAGTTTCATTGCGAACGCAGGCCAGACACGCCCGCCAGTTCGCGCGGGAGGTAGATCGTGCCCGCACTTATCCAGTTCCGCTGTCGCGCGATCGAGCACCAGAGCCCTGCCGTCCTGAACGTGACCGTCAGTCCGATCACGCTGTACGAGCACCTCTGGGCCTACTGCCCACTCGGTGTGTCCGCTGGCCACGCGTGGGCAAGGCTCGAGATCGGACGTTCGCTCGACGAGATGAGGCGAACGAGGTTCAGCGAGGCGCGGCTCGCCACGTGAGGCGAGCTCGGCGTCCGTGATCTGGCCGGTGCCAGGACCACGTACTCCGGACATGCATCAGACACATGTGGGAGGAAGCGATGACCGAGAAGAGCCTCTACGACCGTCTCGGCGGTGTTTTCGCTATCGCGGCGGTGGTCGACCACTTCAGTGACGCGGTGGTGCAGAACCCCATCGTTGGCAAGACCTCGAAAAACGCGGCCCTGCGCGAGTGGCATACCAAGAACCTGAGCCGTCTGCCGGGACTCAAATTCATGCGGACGCTCTGGGTCTGCGACGTAGCCGGCGGACCGCTGCGGTACACAGCCACCAAGCCGGGGCAAACGACGATCGGACTCGAAGAGGCTCACAAGGACCTGCGGATCTCACCGGCTGAGTTCGATGAAGTTGCCGCAGTTCTCGGCCGCACACTCGACTACTTCAAGGTCCCCGAGCCGGAGAAAGACGAAGTCCTCGGTGCGTTTGCGGCGCACAAGAACGAGGTCACGTCAGGGCACAAGGCAGCGGCGTAAGTCAAACCATCGTCACAGGGATATTCGCGCTGCCCGAGCCGTGGTCGGGCAGCGCGTCTATCCACGGGGGTGGTGAGTAGTCAGGTAGACGTGGGCTCAGCCGGACCGTACCGGTGGCACCGCGGAGGTGCATGACCGAACTGTCATCGTCGGGATCGCGCAGAGCCGGCGGGAGCTTCTAGGTGTCCTCC
This sequence comes from Candidatus Limnocylindria bacterium, assembly GCA_044866725.1. Classification (GTDB taxonomy): domain Bacteria; phylum Chloroflexota; class Limnocylindria; order P2-11E; family P2-11E; genus CF-39. The sequence goes on from JBIOUD010000066.1 coordinate 11,632, forward strand.
GCCACGAAGCGGTAGCCGCTGCCGGACACGGTCTGGATGTATCGGGGCTTGTGCCAGTCGTTCTGCAGCTTCGTCCGCAGCGCACGAACGTGGCGGTCGACGACGTTGCTTTCGATCACGAAGTCGGTACCCCACAGCGCGTCGAGGATCTGCTCGCGCGTGAGGACGGTTCCGGCGTTCGCCGCCAGAAGATAGAGGAGCGCCTGCTCAAGTGAGCTGAGGTGGAGCTCGTGATCGCCCGCAAGCACCTTCCGGTTCAGGACATCGATCTCAAGGTCGCCGATCCGCAGCTTCGGCACGAGACTCCCGGGATCGCCGTGCGTCCGGCGGAGGACGGCCCGTGAACGCGCGACCAGGTCGTCTGGCACGAAGGGGATGCCGATGTAGTCGTCCGCACCCCGCTCGAATGCGTCGAGCTTGCCGCGCAGGTCGCTGCGCCTTGTCAACGCGATCACGCCGACCGGGCCTTTGGCGCGCGCGTCATCGATCAACTGCATGCCGCGCCCCGCCTCGAGGTCGATGTCAAGGATGAGCAGGTGTGGCTTCCACGAGGCGATCGCGGAGCGGGCGCCCGCCACCGTCGTTTCGGAGCGGCGCTCGTAACCGCCGTGCCGGAGCGTCAGCTCGACTGTGTTCGCGATCGCGCGATCGGCGATCGCGAACAACGCGCGGATCACTGGTTTGACTTTGGACTGTCGCCGCTCACCGCTCGGCCGCTGCTTCACGAGAGTGGCCTCCTGCAGAGATTCTACGATTGGACGTTCGCGGGCAGGCTCAGCACGAATGTGCTTCCGGCGCTCGAGCTTGATTCCAAGCGCAGCCTGCCGCCATGCCGCTCGGCGAGCCGCCGACTGATGTACAGCCCCAGACCGGTGCCCCGTATGTGTCTTGTGAGTGCTGTGCGGTAGAACGGCGTGAAGATCGCTTCTGTCTCCTCCGCGGGGACACCCAGCCCGAGGTCGACGACCCGGAGTTCGGCGACGCTGCCGTTCAGCATCAGCGAGAGGGCGACGGGCGCATCCTCGGCACTGTACTTGAGCGCGTTCGCGATGAGGTTGTCGAGGATCTGCGCGATGCGCGCAGGATCGCCGAGCACGCGCACGGATGCGCGCGGATGCGCGAACGTGATCCTCGGCATCGGCGCGTAGTCGTGGATCGCGACCGCGTCGGCCACCGCGGTCACGAGGTCCACCGGCACGACGGTGAGGCTGAGGCTGTTCGAACTGAGGCTGGCATGATCGAGCAGATCGCCGATGAGGTGGCCCATGCGATCGACCTGCGCAAGCGCGAGGTCCAGCGCGTAGCGTTCGCGTTCGGGGTCTCGCCCGATCCGGCGACGCGCGAGCTGCATCTGACCGCGGATCACGGTGAGCGGTGTGCGCAGCTCGTGCACGACCGTCCGGAGCAGATCGGTCTGTGGCCAATCCGCCGCGAGACGGCCGACGTCTGGGAAGACGCTGATCGGCAGCGTCGTCACGTGTGGCTCCGGTGGAGCGATCGGCGACGGACGCTCGACGGCACTCTTCACTGTCGCCAGGAACTCGTCCACGACGAACGGCTTGCTGATGATCCCCGCGAACCCCGCGGCGACGCTCCGCGGCGACCGCTCCGCTCGCGCCTCCGCGAGCGACGCGCCGTCCGCAGTGAAGATCACGACGGGAAGAGAGGGATGCGCGCGGCGGATCGCCGCTGCGTCGTCCCACGTCCGGCTCTCGCCGGTAGCGGGGACCTCGCCGTCAAGGATGACGCAGTGGGGCTGCCAGCGGTCGACGGCCGCCTCGATCTCGCCGTGATCGGCGATCGTGATCGGGTGGTAGCCGGCGCCCGAGAGGACCTCCGCGACGAGCGTGGTCAGCGCGGGGTCGTCCTCGACGAGCAAGACGTTCCTCATATCCACGAATGGCATCGTCTAGCAAGCGGGCATACGAGGCATGACCGTTCTGTCATTGGTATGCGCTACACGCGGTTGTCATAAATACGAACACCAAGAGCGCGGCTCATCGGGAGCGGCCACTCAAACGCATCTGGACGAGGCTGATCGCCCGTCCCACCAAGGAGGATGAGGAGTCCCGCGAACGTCCCGATCGGCGAGCCGACCCACAGCAGCCCGGCCGGCGATGGTGAGCCGGCGGTCGCGCTCGGACGTCGCGCGAGCGAGTCTGGGTGCGCGTCGTTGATGCCTGATTCCGTCACGGCGAGCCGGTAGTAGGTCGGCGGGCTCTGGGAGCGCTCGGCGATGCGAAGTCGGTATGTCTTCGGAATCTGCCAATCCGAGACGAGCGAGCCGAGCACGTCCCGCGGATCATGACCGCGGTCCGAAGCGTCGTCGTCAGCGAAAGCACGAACGATCGCGACATCCCGTCGCTCCTCGATGCTCGTGAGGAGTGGGACCGCGGGATCACGCGCGCGGTACGAGCCCGCTAGCAGACGGGCGACGGTGCCGTCGGTATCGGGCGAGACGAGCCGAAACTCGTGGAGCTCGAGACTGTGAGGGCGTTCAGCGATGGACATGTCACGAGCATCGCCGCGCACCGAGGCGGTGTCATGACACGAACGTCATGGCGCGACCCGGATGACGGTTTTGTCATCCCCGCGCCGGGGTTGAAGCGTACGGTCGCACGCATGCTCGATGTCTATCTCTGGTTCTTCTCGGGCGTCGTGCTCGGTCTATGCGTCATGGGTTTTATCGCGATCGCTTCGTTCGACCGTGGGGTCGACAGCGTGCGTCGCCGGGCTTGGGGCATCGAGCTGGCGGCTCGTCATGCGCTCGTTGCACGCCGCAGTGCGCATCTCGCGCCGGACGCGGTACAGACCAGGGAGCGTCACCGGATCGCGAGCTGACCAGCGATGCCAGCTCCGGATACGCGCGTCGCGCCGGAGATGTCTGGCTACACCCGCCGGCGACGATCGCGCGCACGACGCTCCAGACGTCGCCCAAACACTCCGCAGGCGGACCTTTGAGTTACCGAGCGCTGGAGGGGCTCCGTCCGCCGCGTTGAAATACCCGTGGAGTTAGCCGACGCGCAGACCGGCGAAAGCCAAGAACGCGGCGAGGACGACGAGGCCGAAGAGCGTCCAGAGCGCCTCAGGGCGCGTCAGCAGAGGTGGGCGAGCGGCGGGAAAGCCGTCCACCCAGTCTTCGTTCCGTGACTCGTCAACGACTGCTGTGGCCATCGTGTCCTCCCCGCCCCTGGAAAGGGCGGGCCAAATCGTCGGCTTTGCGCCGAGGTCGGTCATGACGAAACCGTCATCCGCATGCGGCCATTTGTTCGATGCGAGATGACGGCCACGCGCACTGGCGTCAGCGCACTGGAGCGGGCGTCTGCTGGTGGAAGACCATCTTCCAGCCATCTGACCTGCGAACGTAGATGCTTGCCATGAGTGCGTCGTACACGTGGGCGCCGCGCTTCGCGATCGCGCGGTACAGCACGAGGCGCCCGCCGCTGCCGACACGGAGCACGCGCGGGTCTTCGATCTTGTAGCTCGACCACGGCTTCTCCGCGCGCATCGCCGCGAGGCTCTCCTTCTTCGTCATCGCCGAGCCGGGAAACACCATCATCGCGTCGTCGGTCATGAGGTCCGCGTAGAAGGCCGCCCCGTTCGGCGTGCAGAGGGCGTCCCAGCCGCGCCGCTCGAGATCGATGATCTCTCGCTCGTCATAGACGGTCCGTCGATCGGCATCGTTGGTCACCGTTCCTAGTCTGCAATAGCCGCACCGACCGACGCGCGGACTAATTCAGCCGGCTGCGCTTCGCGGTGACCGCGAGAGACTCGACGGCTTCGACGAAGCGGTCGAAGCGGAACGGCTTGCTCAGCGTCATCGAATGCGGTCCCCTCACGAGGTTTCGGGCCGGTCTGTTCCCATCGACGATGAGCACCGGCACCTGTGACTCGAAGGCGCTCGAGTGGATCGCCTCGAGGACGACATCTCCTCTGGAACGTGGCGAGCGCAGATCGACGATGACCACGTCCAGCTCGGCTGTCAGCTGCCTCACGGCCTCCTGCCCGTTCCGGGCCTTCAGGACCTCATGTCCGCGCTCTCGCAGCAACTGCTCGTAGAGATCGAGCAGCGGCTCGTCATGCTCGACGGCGAGGATCTTCAGCGCCTGCATCTGGGCCCTTCCGATAACGATCGAGGTCCGCGTGACGTATCTCGGTAAAACGCATCCCACCGCTCTCACGCCAGGTGTGCGGCTCATCTCCGAGCGCGGCCGAGCAGTAGGCCCACCGCTGGCCGACGACGGTGAGATGGCCGTCGCCGTCGGGCACCTTGCGCCCGGTGCGCAGGTGGTCCGCACCAACGCAAATGAGGTCGACGGGTACGTGGTCTTCCGGCAGCGCCGCTACCTCCGTCGAAGTACGAAAAGTTGACTCAATTATAGAAAACGATGCGGTCGCTCTGCGCGATCACTCGGCCGGCTTCTTGCGCGGCGCACGCTTCGCGGCGGCGGGCTTCCTCGCACGCGGCGCGCGCTTCTTCGGTGCATCGGCGACCGCCTCGGGCTCGTCGGCTGTGTCCGCGCGCGCGTCAGCATCGGCAGCCCCCGCGCCGCTGCCGTCGTTCGCCTCCTCGTCGGCCGGCTCGTCGACGTTCACGTCGTCCACGCCATCCGATTCCGCGGGCGTGAGGACCTCGCCGTCATCGCGCTCCATCTGCTCGTCGAGCGGATCGATCTCCGCCTCGTCCATCTCGCCTTCGGCGATCTCACCGAATGCCTCGTCCTGCGGCATGAGCGCCGCGGGCCGCTCCGGTCGCGGTGTGCGCGTGTCGGCCGGCGGCACGTTGCGCCGGCGCTGGCGAAGTGCTTCATAAAGGACGACCGTCCCGGCCGACGCGGCGTTGAGCGACGCGACATGTCCTTCCATCGGGATGCGCACCACCTGGTCGCAGCCTTCGAGCACGAGACGGCGGATGCCCTCGGCCTCGCCGCCGATGACGATCGCCGTCGGTCCGCGATAGTCGACCTCGTCGTAGAGGAGGTCGCCCGTCTCGTCGGTCGCGACGACCCAGATGCCCTTTTCCTTGAGCGCGTCGATAGCCTGCCGCAGGTTCGCGACCTCGGCGATCATCAGGTGCTCGCTCGCGCCGGCCGATGTCTTCGCGACCGCGGGCGTGAGGCCCACGGCGCGATGCTTTGGAATGATCACGCCGTCGACGCCGGCGCCCTCCGACGAGCGCAGGAGCACGCCGAAGTTCTGCGGATCCTGCAGCGAGTCGATCGCGAGCACGAGAGCGGGTTGGCTGAGTCCGTCGAGGTGGTCGAGGAACTCATCGAGCTCGACACCCTGCTTCCCCTCCGCGATCGCGACCACCCCCTGGTGGCTCTCGATCGGAGACAGCCGCGAGATCTCCATCGCGTCGACGTAGCGGACGAACACGCGTCGCTGCTGCGCCTCCAGGATGAGCTCGCTCACCGGCCCGGTCTGCGTGCCCCGCTCGTTCGAGATGAAGAGACGTTTGATGGTGCGGCCCGCGCGGATCGCCTCGAGCACGGCGTGCGGACCGGCGATCGGCTCACCCGCTTCGTGCGACGGCGCCGCGCCCGAGCGCGGCCCCGCGGTGACGCGACGGATCTGCTCGGTGTACTGCGCGCCGGTGCCCGGACGGGGCCGGCGCATGCCCGACATCGGAGGCCGCCCGGCGCTCGGACCGCGGGAGCGGAATCCGCCGCCCGCGGGTCGGAACGCGCCGCCGATGCCGCCGGTGCGGAATCCACCGACCGGTGGCGCGGCCGGGCGTTGTCCCGCCACCCAGCCAGGTCCGCGGAACGGTCCGGTGCGGCGCTGCGCCTGTTGCTGACGCCGCTCGTATGCGGCGAGCTCGCGCGCCTGCGAGGACTCTTCGTCGCTGGGACCGGGTGCGCCAGGTGCGCCCGGCAGACGGGGAGCGCCGGGTCCGCGCTGCGGCGGACCGCCGAAACGCTGGCCACCGCCGCGACCACGACGGCCGCGACGTCGACCGCGACTCGCGAAGTCACCGCCACCGAACGGACGCGGCATTCCTGTCCCGCCGTCGGGCGCGATGGGTCGTCCGCCCTGTGGATCGTCCGGGCCCGCCGCCGGCCGATCGGTCTGCGGGCCCTCCGCCTCGTTGCCCGCGTCGGGCTCGAACCGCTCTTCCTGTGACTCTTCCATCGTCATGCTCCTTCGCGGTCCTCACGTTCCCAACGCTGACCGTCCTTTGTGTCCTTGACGCGTATCCGGAACCGACGCCAGAGCTCGTCGCGGAGCTCGTCGGATCGCTTGAAGTCCTTGTTCGCGCGAGCCTTCTCGCGCTCGGCGAGGAGCGCCCGCGCATCCGCCGGCAGATCCGCGGCCGCCTCGGCGCGCTCGCGGAGCGAGAGCCCGAGCACGCGGTCCATATCGAAGAGCAGGCCGAGCGCGCGGCGCTTCGTCTGGGCGTCGCCGGTCGCCGCATGGCCGATCGCCGCCTCGGCCTGCGCGAGCGCGGCCGCCATGTTGAAGTCGTCGGCGATCGCTGCGCCGAAGGCCACGCGGATCGGATCGTCCTCGCGCGCCGGAGTGGCCTGCATGCCCGCGGACTGCCACGCCTCGGCGATGACGCCGCGCCACTTCTCGAGACGGCGGGCGGCGGCGTCGAGGCTCTCCCAGGTGAAGTCGACCCCCTTGCGGTAGCTCGTGCCGAGCGCGAGGAGCCGGAACGCGAGCGGGTCGATGCCGCGCTCCTCGATGTCCGCGAGCTTCAGAAAGCCTCCGGCCGACTTCGCCATCTTCGCGCTGTCGAGCTTGAGGAAGCGCGTGTGCATCCAGTAATTCGCGAACGGTTTGCCCGTCGCAGCCTCCGACTGGGCGATCTCGCACTCGTGATGCGGGAAGAGGTGGTCCTCACCGCCCGAGTGCATGTCGAACGTCTCGCCGAGGTACTTCATCGACATCGCGGAGCACTCGATGTGCCATCCGGGGTTGCCGGACCCCCACGGCGAATCCCACTGCTGCAGATCCTCGGGCTTCGCCTTGCGCCACAGCGCGAAGTCGAAGGTGTTGCGCTTGTTCGGGTTGACCTCGACGCGCGCGCCGGCTTCACGCTGGTCGGGCGGTTCGGGGTTGAGGCGCGTGCCGTAGCCGGGGAACGTGCTCGTGTCGAAGTACACGCCGTCCGCGGCGACGTACGCGTGGCCCTTCGCGATGAGGCGCTCGATGAGCGCGATCATCTCGGGGATGTGCTCGGTCGCTTTCGGGACGATGTGCGGCTCGAGGATGTTGAGCTTGCGGCGGTCGATGAAGAACTGCTTCGTGTAGCGCTCCGCGATGACCAGCGGCTCGACGTGCTCGCGACGTGCGCCAACGGCCATCTTGTCCTCGCCGCCGACATCGGCGTCGCCGACGAGGTGACCGGCGTCCGTGATGTTCATCACGTGCTTCACGCGGTAGCCGAAGTACTCGAACGTCCGGCGCGCGACGTCGGCACTGAGATACGAGTAGAGGTTCCCGATGTGCTGGTAGTCGTAGACGGTCGGCCCGCAGTTGTACGTGCCGATCTCGCCGGGTACGCGCGCGTCGAACTCGCGCACCGAACGGGTCGCGCTGTCGTAGAGCTTTATGGCGGTACCGGTCTGGATCGGGATGAGCCTCTCCTTAGTTATTCGAGCTGCGCGATGGCAAGCGCGGCGATGGCCTCGCCAGCGCCGACGAGCCCGAGCCCGTCGTTGGTCGTCGCCTTGACGCTCACCTTGTCGACGTCGACCTCGAGCGTCCTGGCGATCGCTTCACGCATCGCCTGCACGTGCGGCGCGAGCCGCGGCTCCTGCGCGATGACCGTCGCGTCCAGCGAGCTGATCGCAAGACCACGCTCGCGCACCAGACCGCCGACCTTACGCGCCAGCTCCGTGCTGCGCGCACCCGCATACGCGGGATCGTCACTCGGGAAGTGCCGACCGATATCCCCGAGATTCGCCGCACCGAGGAGCGCGTCCATGAGTGCGTGTAAGAGGACGTCGCCGTCAGAGTGACCGGTGCAACCCTTCGGGTGTTCGATCGCGACACCGCCGAGAACGAGCCGGCGACCCTTCGCGAGACGATGGATATCGTAGCCGATGCCCGCCCGCGTCATGGCACGAGCGCGGGGAAGCCCGCAAGGCCCTTCGCGACGAGCTCCCGCGCGTAGGCGAGGTCCTCGAGCGTCGTGATCTTCAGATTGCGCCGCTCCCCCAGCACCATCTTCGGCCGGACGCCCGCGGCGACGAGGGCCGCGGCGTCGTCGCCGAACGAGCGGTCGCCGGCCGCCGAGCGCGCGCGCTCGAGCAGCTCGCGGCGGAAGACCTGCGGGGTCTGCGCGGACCAAAGGCCCTCGCGCTCGACCTCTTCGACTGCGGCGCCTGCCTCATCGGCACGGCGTACGGTGTCGGCGAGCGGCAGGCCCGCGACGGCGGTTCCGCCGGCCGCCGCGATCTCGACGCATCGCGCGAAGAGGCTCGGCGGGACAAAAGGGCGGGCCGCGTCGTGGATCGCGATCACGTCCGCATCCTTCGCCGCGTCGAGCGCGGCCCACGACGAGGCTGTGCGCGTCGCACCGCCCGGCACCACCCGCGCGCTCGGGAGCCGCTCGCGGACGACGCGCGCGATCTGATCCAGGTTGGCGTTCTGGGCGACGACGATCACGTCGTCGAAGCAGCGCGCGGCCACGCCGGACGCGAGTGACCACGCGAGGACCGGCTGGCCGCCGAGATCGGCCAGCACCTTGTCCACGCCGGCGCGGGTCGCGCTACCGGCGGCGAGGATCGCAAGGGCGCGACGCATTAGTGCGAGGCCGCTCTCGGACGGCGCGCATCGGTCGTCTCGCCCTTCGGCTGGGCGAAGATCATCCGCCCGCCGACCGTCTGCAGGACGCGCATGACCGTGACCGTGACGTCGCTGTCGAGATAGCGGACACCGCCCTCGACGACGACCATCGTCCCGTCCTCGAGGTACGCGACGCCCTGACCGGGCTCGCGGCCCTCCTGACTGACGCGGACCGTCAGCTCGTCGGTCGGTAGCACGACGGGGCGCACGGCTTTCGCGAGGTCGTTCACGTTGAGCACGGTGATGCCCTGGAGCTCGGCCACACGATTGAGCCCGTAGTCGTTGGTCATGATCGGCACGCCCATCGTGCGGGCGAGTGACACGAGCTTGCCGTCGGCCCCAACCCCCGCGGGATCCGCCTCCAGCAGCTCGATGCCGACCGTCGATTCCTTCTGCATCTTCGCGAGGATCTCGAGACCGCGCCGTCCGCGTTCCCGCCGGCTGTTGTCCGATGAGTCCGCGAAGTGCTGGAGCTCCGCAAGGATGAAGCGCGGGACGACGAGCGTGCCCCGGATGAAGCCGGCCTTCACGACGTCGGCGACGCGGCCGTCGATGATCACCGACGTATCGAGGAGCGCGCGCTCCTCACCGAGCTTCTCGCGACGGCCCTGGCGGATCTCACTCGCCAGGGCGCCCAGATCCGCGCGTTTGATCGACCCTGCCGCCGCCCCCCCGATGCCGAGGACGAGGGCCGTGAGGAGCGGCGCGTACCTCCCTATGTCGCCGGGAAGGAACGAGAGCGGGAACGCGAGGAACAGCGCGAGCATGAGTCCGACGGCGGCGCCGAACGCGCCGCCGACGAGGTCGCCCGCCGATGTGCCGCGGATCCACCCGGCGACGATGCGCGCGGGTGCCACCGTGACGTACGGCGCGCCGAGCCAGCCGAGGATCGCGCACGCGGCAGCGAGAAGAAGGACGACAAGGACCTGATTGCTGACCGGCGTGACGTTGGTGACCTCGAGCAGCGAGGCGCCGAGATAGAACCCGAAGAACCAGCCGATGAGTGCTGCGACAAGACGAAGAACGAACACGCTGACGACTCCTTTCTTTCCGACGTTCGGACGCCAGACAGGAGCGCCGCCCGGCCGAAGAAGATGTGGCCGCCGACGTCGCTGCGCTGCCAGAGAGATGGATAGAACATGGGCGGAAGTCTAGTTGCGGCTGCTAGCCCTCTGAGATGCCAGACCGTTGCAATGCCTCGCGTAGGGACGCGGCGCCCACGACCTCGATCGGCGTCCCGTTGAGATCGGGGAGGCTCGCCTGCGGGACGACCGCGCGAGTGAAGCCGAGGCGCTGCGACTCCTTCAATCGTGCCGCGATCCGCTGGACTCGCCTCAGCTCACCGCCGAGACCAAGCTCGCCGATGAACACTGTGCGGGGGTCCGCTGGTCTGTCTCGCAGCGCGGACGCGAGCGCGACCGCGACGGCGAGGTCCGTCGCGGGCTCGCGCACACGAAGACCGCCGACGAGGTTCACGTAGACGTCGTGCTGACCGAGGCCGATGCCCGCGCGCTTCGCGAGCACCGCGAGGAGGACCGCGAGGCGCTGCGGGTCCGTGCCGCTCACCGTGCGACGTGGAAGTCCGAACGACGTCGGTGTCACGAGTGCTTGGATCTCGACAAGGAGCGGACGCGTGCCTTCGACCGTCGGCACGACCACGCTCCCAGCGATCCCCTTGTTGCGCTCCTCGAGGAACACCTCGCTCGGGTTCGCGACCTCGCGCAGACCGTTCTCTCCCATCTCGAACACGCCGACCTCGTCGGTCGAGCCGAAGCGGTTCTTCGTCGCTCGGAGGATGCGGAACGCGTGGAAGCGCTCGCCTTCGAGATAGAGGACCGCGTCGACGATGTGCTCGAGCACGCGCGGGCCCGCCACCGCGCCCTCCTTCGTGACGTGGCCGACGAGGAAGATCGGTACATCGTCGCCCTTCGCGACCTCGAGGAGGCGCGCGGCGCATTCCCGGAGCTGCGACACGCCGCCCGCCGCGGAGGCGACCACGTCCGACGACATCGTCTGGATCGAGTCGATGACCGTGAAGATGGGATGGATCCGGCGAATCGCCTCCATGATCGTCCCGAGGTCCGTCTCCGCGAGCACGAGGATCGTCCGGCTCTCGATGCCGAAGCGCCGCGCGCGCAGCTTGATCTGCGCGGCCGACTCCTCACCCGATACGTAGAGGACGGTGCCGCGCGTCGCGAGGGACGCCGAGGCCTGCATCAGGAGCGACGACTTCCCGATCCCTGGGTCGCCCCCCAAGAGGACAAGCGAGCCGCGCACCACCCCGCCGCCGAGGACGCGGTCGAACTCTCCAATGCCTGTCGAGATGCGCTCCTCGGCGTCGGCCGGCACCGCGTCGAGCGGGATGGCCTCGCGCGGCGCGCGGACCGGGCCCCGGCCTTTCGGTGCCGCGACGACGCGCTCCTCGACAAGGGTGTTCCATCCGCTACACGACGGGCAGCGCCCGATCCACTTCGGAAACTGGTTGCCGCAGGACTGGCAGACGAAGGCCGTCTTCGGTTTGGGGGCCACACGTGAAGTATCGGCCTGCTGTTCACGTCGTATCAGAGCAGTAGCGCCACCCGGATGACGCATGAACCGCAGCCTGAAGCGCTGGTAGTACGGCGGTACCGCCTTTTATAGTCGGCGCGACACTGAGGCGGGTTTGAGGGGACGAGCGGAAGTGGTGGGGACGGTCTTCTCTCGCAAGTTTGGCGTCGGCCTTCTTACGGCCGCGCTCGTTCTTGCCCAATCCGCATCCTTCCTGCCGTTCCTCGACCACCTGGTGCCGGCGGGCGCGAGTGCCGCGAATTTCGCCGGCCGTATCTACGTCGGCAACGAGACCGATGGCACCGTGTCGGTCGTCGAGCTCATCGATGGCGTGTACGTGACCGTCGCGACCGTCGACGTCGGTGGCACACCGTACGGCGTGACCGTCCGGCCGGGCGGCACGCAGGTGTGGGTCGCGGACTACGCCGGCGGGAAGGTGGACGCGATCGACGTCGCGACGAACACGATAGTCACGACCGCGACCGTCGTCGGCAACCCACACAGCGTCGCGTTCAACTCCTCAGGCACGCTCATGTACGTCACCGTGCCCCAGTCGACCAACCCCCTTGCGGATGACACCGTTTGGGTGTTCGACGCGACCGTCAGCCCGCCGTATCCGATGGCGACGATCCCGGTCGGCGCGGACCCGGCGGGTATCACGACGCGGCCGGACGGCAAACGCCTGTACGTCGCGGACTACGGCTCGAACACGGGCGACACGGTGACGGTCATCGACATCGACCCGGGCAGCGGGACGCAGAACACCGTCGTCGCGACCGTCACCGTCGGGACCGGCCCGTTCAGTGTCGCGTTCCAGCCGGACAGCTCGCGCGCGTACGTCGCCAACCGCGGGAGCGACGACGTCACGGTCATCGACACGGCCACGAACGCCGTCGTCACGACGATCGCCGCCGGCGGTGGCTCGATCTTCGTCGCCGTGAACAGGGCAGGCACGCGGGCGTTCGTGACGAACATCGACGATGACAGCGTGTCCGTCATCGACACGACAACGAACACGGTCGCCACGACGTGGGACAACGTTGGGCTCTCGCCGCGCGGCATCGCCCTCAATCTCGACGATTCGATCGCCTACATCGCTTCATCGAGCAACGACGAGGTCGCCGTCATCGAAACGACCGGGACGTACCTCAACACGATCGGCGTCGGCACGCAGCCCTTCTACGTCGCGGTCATCCCGGACGTCACGCAAATCAGTGGCATCGCCGAGTGTCCGAACGAGATCGAGGGCACGACGCTGCTGCCTGGTGCCACCGTCGAGCTCTTTAGCGGCAGCGCGCTCCTGGCGACGACGATCGCGGATCTCCGCACCGCGGAGTACGGCTTCATCGGCGTGGCGCCGAACGCGACGTACACGCTGCGGTACACCAAGACGTTCTTCGTCGAGCCGAGGGCGATCACGGTCACATGCTCGACGACCGTCACGACGGACGGCAGCGGCAACGGCACGGGCGGCGTCGGCACCGGCGTCAACAACCGTCATAACCACACCTGGGTGACGGCGTTCCAGATCGCGTCGGGCTCACCGATCACGGACTTCGTGTTCGAAGAGGGCCAGTCGACGTGGTTCAAGATCCCGATCACCCGCGGCCAGCGCGTGACCGTGAAGCTCACGAACGTGCCCGCCGACCTCTCACTCGCGCTCTACAAAGACATCAAGCAGATCTTCGACGCAGAGATCGCGGCGCTCGCGGGCACTGACCCACTGCAGACGGTCAGAGACCACGACGCATCGGTCGCGCCGGACGCGCTGTCGCCCGACGCGCTCTCGCCGGACGAGCTCTCTCCGGACGAGCTCTCGCCCGACGCGCTGTCGCCCGACGCGCTCTCGCCGGACGAGCTGTCGCCAGATGAGCTCTCCCCCGACGAGCTGTCACCGGATGAGCTCTCGCCTGACGCGCTCTCGCCTGACGCGCTCTCGCCCGACGAGCTGTCGGCGGCGTATTCGGGCGCGCAGACCGCGGCGCTCATCGGCGTGTCGGCACATGTCGGGCTCTCGCCCGAGCAGATCTCCCGCAACACCTGGGACAACACCGGCTACTTCTACATGCGCGTGCGCGGCCACAACGGCGCCTACAACGCGACCGCGCCGTTCACGATCGAGGCCACCGCGATCGACAACCAGTGCGGACCGGTCTCGCTGGTCGACTACCCGCAGTCGCCGACGGTCACCGGCACGGGCGCGCTCACGCTCGTCCTCACGAACAGCGCGCGGTTCCCTGGTGGTGTCGGCGCGGACGTGCTCGCGAAGGCGAACGAGCCGACGTTCCGGGATCGCCTCGATGTGAAGGCGATCGTCGTCGACCTCGCGACACCGCTCGCCGCCGCGTACACGCAATGGGACACCCATAAGGCGTGCCCATCAGCCGCGAACATCGTCGCGCACAGCATCAAGGACATCATCCGTGCGTACGCGACCGCCAACCCCTCGCTGCGCTACGTCACCTTGCTCGGCAACGACAGCGTCGTCCCGTTCTTCCGTCAGCCGGATCAGTCCGGGCTCGGCAGCGAGAAGGACTACTTCCCGTCGGTGCTGGACACGACGGCGAGCCAGGCGAGCCTGCGCCTCGGCTACGTGCTCACGCAGGACTTCTACGGCAGCCTGCGGCCAATATCGCGCTTTGATCACGAGCTGTACCTGCCGGACCTCGCCGTCGGTCGCGTGGGCGAGACGAGCAGTCAGATCGCCGCGATGATCGACGCGTTCAAAGCGACCAACGGCACGGTCGCGCCGACTCGCGCGCTCGTTGCCGGATACGACTTCCTCTCCGACGCCGCCGGCTTCATCGCCGACCAGCTGCAGGCGAACGCGCTCACGGTCGATCGCGCCCTCATCCAGCCCGTCGGTGATGGCCCGACGGCGCCGACCGCCTGGACCGGCGACCAGCTCAAAGCGAAGCTGTTCGGGACGACCACCTTCGGGATCCTGAGCCTGAACGCGCACTTCTCCGCGAACACGCTCCTCGCCGCCGACTACGCCACCCGCGTGCGCACCTCTGACATCGCTGCGCTCCCGGCGAGCGACGCGCGGTTCCGGAACGCGCTCATCCTCTCCACCGGCTGCCACTCCGGCTACGGGATCGTCGACGGCGATCAGACCGCGCTCACCGACCCGATGGACTGGTGGCAGGTCCTCGCCGCCCGCGGTGCGACCCTCGTCGGCGGCACCGGCTACCAGTACGGCGACACCGACTTCATGAAGTACAGCGAGCAGCTGCTCGCCAACACGACGCTCGAGCTGCGCTACGGAACCGGTGGTGTGCCGATCGGGGTCGCCCTCGCGAACGCGAAGCGCACTTACGTGTCAAAGCTCCCGACGCTCGGCGGCATCGACGAGAAGGCCGTCGCCGAGGCGACGCTCTACGGACTGCCGATGCTGAAGTACGACCTGCCCGCGGGCTCCCGTCTCGTGCGGCCGACGCCGACGGCTATCGGCGCCCTCTTGCCCGGCACGAGCGCCGGCCTCTCGTTCGCCGACCTGCCGCTGACGAACGCGCTCACGCAGAACCTGCGCACGCTGCAGGTCGTGGGCGGCGGCACGCAAACGGCGATCTACTACGACCTCCTCGGGATGATCGCGGTGCAGCCCGGCCAGCCCGTGCTGCCGCTGCGCACGCTCGACGCGGCGAAGACGGGCCAGGTCGTGCGCGGCGCCGTTCTCCTTGACGCGACGTACGCCGATCAGGTCAACGTGGTGCCGTTCACGGACGTGGCGACAGCGGACGTTCGCGGCGTGCACCCGCGGTACCAGACCGACGTGTTCACACCGGTGCGACCGTTCGACCTCAACCACTTCAGCGGCGAGACGTTCGTGAGCACGCCATTCCAGTTCCGCTCGGACCCCGGTGAGACGAACGGCACCGCGCGGCGCTTCCTCACGCAGGACTTCCGCCTCTACTACTCATCGCTCGCAGACGCACGGGCGCTCGCGGCGGCGCCGACCGTGTACCACGTCGACCTCGTCCCCGACGGTGCTGGGAACGTCGACGTCACGGTGATCGTCGGAGGACTGCTCTCGGTGGGCATCGAGGAGGTATTCGCGACGTTCACCGGTGAGAGCGGGCCGCTGCACGGCTCATGGACTTCGACCGCTCCGCTCGCAGGCCTGTCGGACGTGTCGCGGGACGACGCGTTCGCCCGCACCTACACGGGCTCGATCCCGCTCGGCGGGTCGGACCCGGATGACTTGCGCGTTGTGATCCAGGCGGTCGGTGGCAACGGCCTCGTCACCTGGGCGAGCAACGACGGCGCGTACTACCGCGTCGTGGACGAGACGGCGACGGTCGCCGCGCCGAAGGTCGCCACCGCACTCAGCCTGACAGTGCCCGCGACAGGCGTGTACCGCACGAGCATTCCGGTGAGCGCGGTGCTGACCGCCGCCGGCGAGCCGCTCGCGAACAAGCCCGTCGCGTTCCGCTCCGGCGGCATCCGCGTGAACGCGGTGACGAACGGAAGCGGCGTCGCGTCGACGAACCTCTTCCTTACGTCCGCGCCGGGCCCAGCGCTCGTCACGGTCGGCTTCGCCGAGGAGCAGGAGTACCTGGCCTCGGGGGCGGAGGCGCCGATCACCGTCATGAAGGCGCCGACCACGCTCGTCGCGTTCGACACCGTGCCCTTCCCGACGGGCGGCAGCGTGCTCCTGGCCACACTTCGTGCGTCGTTGACCGGTGAGACGCTGCCACTGCAGCCCGTGACGCTAAGCGGTGGCGGGCGCACAGTGCAGACGTACACCGACGGCTTCGGTCGCGTGCGTCTCGACAGCACCGACGGCTTCCCGACCGGCGCGTACTCAGTGACGATCGCCTACGCCGGCAACGACCGCTACCTCGCCGCGGCGACCGCAACGGTGCTCATCGTCCAGTTCGACACGACGACCTCAGTGACCGCGGGTGGCTGGTTCACCACATCGAACAGCCTGAATCTCGCGGACGGGAACAAGGCGAACTTCGGCGCGAGCCTGAAGTACAAGCAGGGAACGATCGTTCCGGTCGGCAACCTGGAGCTGCAGCTGAACGAAGCGAACCTCACGCTGAAGGCGACCTCGTTCGACTGGCTCGCGATCGGCTCGGGCCGAGCGGACGCCACCGGGCGCGCGACTATCAACGGTCAGGCCGGCTGGAGCTTCCACGCGACGCTCTTCGATGGCCCCGACCGGTTCGCGATCGTCGTCTGGAACGACACGACCGGCTCCGAGGCGTCACCGGCCTACAAGACGGGCGGCGCGCTCGGCGGCGGATCGATCTCGATCCACTAGCTCGCTCTCGTCCTGCCCGCTTCGCTGGCTATCCCAGTCGCGAGAGCGCGACCTCCGTGCGCTGCAGCTCCGCGGGCTCATCGATGGCGACGAGCACTTCGCGGCTCCGCTCGAGATGCTCGCGCGCCGCGTCGCGGTCCCCGCGGGCCGCCGCGATCTGTCCGAGGACCCGGTCGGTCATCGCGACCTGGTGCTGCGCCGAGACGGCGGTCGCGAGCTCGCGCGACCGCTCCGCCGCGGCGGTCGCCGCTTCGAGGTCGCCGAGCGCGAGGTGGGCCGACGCGATGAAGCGGTAGAGGTCCGGCAGGTACGTCGTCGTGCCGAGCGCGGTGTATCGCGTCTCGGCGTCGCGCAGCACCGCGAGCCCACGGGCGGGATCGCCGGAATCTGCGATCGCCGCGCCCAGGCCGGTGAGGGCGAGCGCGACACCGGACGTGTATCCGATCGGCGTCCAGGCCGCGATCGAGCGCTCGTAGGCGGCGATCGCTCGCGATAGGTCGCCCTGCGTACGGTGCACCTCGCCGATGTTGTTGTGGGTCGTGCCGATGCCCCACGGATCGCCGATGCGCTCGCGCAGCTTGAGGCTCGCGTTCGCCTCGCGCAGCGCGTCGTCCCAGCGACCCATGCGTCGATACACGACGCCGAGGTTGCTGTGGACGTTCGCGAGGCCGATGGGATCCCCGGCCCGCTCGTAGATCTCGAGCGCCTGCCGGTAGAAATGCTCGGCGTCGTCGCGCTTGCCCGCGAGGAACGACACGTTGCCGAGCTGCTTCAGCCCCTCGGCGAGGACGCTCTCGACGGCGCCACCCGCACCCAGCAGCACGGTCGCGCTCATGACGGCGGCGGTGAGCGCGCGGCGGGCGCCGTCGTAGTCCCCGCGACGCCACGACAGCTCGCCGGCTTGGATCTCGATCTGCGCCGACTCGATGTCGGTGAGTCCCTTCATGGCGGCGCGCGCTTCGTCGAGCGCATCTGCGGCGGGTGCGTAGTCAGACTTCAGCAGCATCGCGGCCGCCGCGCGCCGCCACGTGCGCGCGAACGCGATCGGCTCGTCGGCCACCATCTCGCGCGCGGCGGCGAACGACGCGAGCGCTTCGTCATACCGGCCGGTCCGGAGCTGCACCTCGCCGATGCGCTCGAGGATCGACGCGGCCTGCGCCGGTGAGGCCTCGCGTGACCGCGCGAGCGCGCTGCGGTAGAGCGCGATCGCCTCGCCGTTCGCGAAGAGGCCCTTCGCGCGGTCGGCCGCGCGGAGGAGCCAGTGCGTCGCGCGCGCATCGTCCTCACCGCGCTCGAAGTGGTACGCGAGGACGTCGACGAACTCGTCGAGCCGGTCCGCGTACAGGCGCTCGATCGTCACACCGATGCGCGTGTGCATCCGCCGGCGCTCCGCGAGCAGCTGCGTCTCGTAGACGACCTCCTGGATCAGTGCCTGGCGGAAGGAGTACGTGAGCTCCGGCCGCACCGCGGTGGCTGTGATGAACGCCTCCTGCTCGAGGGCGGCAAGGTTCGGCCCGAGCGGCACGTCGACGAGGGGCTCGAGGACACGCGCCCAGAAGGTGCGGCCCATGACCGACGCGGGCCGCACGACTTGTTTGGGCGTGTCGGCGAGCCGGTCGAGACGCGCTTCGAGGACCTCCTGGATCGTCGTCGGCATGCGCTTCGCGACGTCGAGCGACGCCGTGACGGTCCCGCGCTCCTCGCGCAGGCCGCCGCTGCCCTGCAGCTCGCGCACGATCTCTTCGATGAAGAACGGGTTGCCGCCGGTCCGCTCGAGCACCGCATCGGAGAGCTCATCCGCGACGCGCAGCTCGATGAGCGATTCGATGAGCGCGCGGGCGTCCGCGTCTTGGAGCGGCTCGACCTCGAGAAGCTCTGCGTTCCACGGCGGGGTCCACTGCGGCCGCGAGGTCGTGATGAACAGACCCGGCAGCTTCGGGATCAGCCGGACGAGCTCGACGAGCACCTGAAGGCTCGCGTCATCGATCCAGTGGAGATCCTCGGCGACGATGACGAACGGCGCGCGTTCGCCCGCGCCCTGAAGGAGTCCGCGAAGGAGCGCGATGAGCAGGCGCTGCTTGAGCTGCGGATCCTGCGGGGCCGAGTCGCTGTAGCCGAGGATGTCGAGGACGAGGTCGAGGGCCGGCTCGTCCGTCGTGCGCCCGAACCGCGCGAAGCCCGCGACGATGGCCTCGCGCGCGATCGCGCGATCGTCGGCGCCGTGGATTCGGAAGGCGCCGCGGATGAGGCTGGAGATGAGCGCGTACGGCGTGTTCGTCTCGTACGAGGCGCACCGTGCCGACATCCGCTCGATCCCGCCGGCAAGCTCCCCGCGGAACTCCGTCACGAGGCGGCTCTTTCCGACGCCCGCGTCGCCACTGATGTGTACGACCTGCCCGGCCCCGTGGAGCGCGCCGCCCAACGACTCGCGCAGATGCTCGATCTCCGCGTCGCGTCCGACGAGCGGACTGGCCTCCGGCTCGACCTCCTCGTCCCGGCGGCGCAGCACGCGATACGCGGCCACCGGCGTCGCCTTGCCCTTGAGCGCGACCGGCGCGAGCTGCTCGAACTCGAACGCGTGCAGCGCGAGATGCTGCGTGGTCTCGCTCACGATGACGTGTCCGAGCGGCGCGGCGGATTCGAGCCGCTGCGCCGTATTCACCGCGTCACCGACGACGGTGTACGCGCTCTGCACGTCGCCGCCGAGCATGCCGGCCACGACCTCGCCGGTGTTGATGCCGATGCGCAGCGAGAGCCGCACGCCGTGCTGGCGCTCGAGGTCGGCGTTCAGCTTCGCGATCGACTCCTGCATCGAGAGCGCGGCTCGGATCGCGCGCTCGGCATCGTCCTCGTGCGACAGCGGCGCGCCGAAGACGGCCATCACCGCGTCGCCGATGTACTTGTCTATCGTCCCCTCGTAGCGGCGGATCTGCCTCGCGAGCTGGTTGAAGTACGCGGCGAGGATCACGCGCAGATCCTCCGGATCGAGCTTCTCCGCGAGCGGCGTCGATCCCGAAAGGTCCGCGAAGAGAACCGTCACGACCTTGCGCTGTTCGCCGAGCGTCGAAGCGCCAAGATCGGGCACCTGCAGCGATGTGCTTTCGATCTGCGCGAGCGGAGCGTGCGCGCTCGCGGCCTGCGCCGCGGCGATGGGAGTCCCACACGACGCGCAGAAGCGATCCTTCGCGCGGACCGCGGCACCGCAGGTCGCGCAGGTCGCCTTTCGTGCGGGTTGCCGGACGCTCGCCATGACGGAAAGCCTACGGGCAGGAGTGCGCGGTGTGGTCGTTACATCTTGCCGGTTGGGAGGATGTGGAGCCAGGTCAAACCCGGCTTGAGCGGTATGGGGGCGCCGCTCGCGTCCTTGAAGGCGTACATCGCGTCCCCCTCGCGTGCCCATGTGCCGTCATAACGCTTGCCGTCGCGGAGGATGACGACCTTTCCGCTGCCGGTCGAGCGGTAATCGACGGACGGCGCGCCGGCCGCGTCGGCGGTGCCCGGGATCTCCGTTACATCGGTGAGGATCACGACCACGTTCTCGGGAAGGACCTCGGTACTGCCGTCGGTCGTCTTCGCACCGCCGTTGTACGCACGGTGGTACGCGCCTTTTCCGGCGTCGTACGCGTACGTGATCGGGTCGGACGTCGGCACAGTGAGCGTCGCGCCGTCGACGGACGCCGTCGCGGCTTCGCCGAACTGCAGCCCGGGCACCGTGACCTTGTCGCTCCCGCCGACCTGTCGCAGCTTCGCGCCCGTCGTGTACGCGTTGTACGGAGCCGGGCGGTCGCTTGTCCGCTCGAACGCGTCGGCGTGTTCGAACTCGTCGACGTCCACGAACGCGCCGCCCTTCGCGGCGTCGCGCACGAGCTTGGTCACCTGCTCGGACGCACCGACGTGCCCGAGGATGGCGTGCAGCGACGAGAGGTAGTTGAGGTCGGACTGGCGAGCGCTCCGCACCGGCCCGACCTTACCGGGGTCCTTCGAGTGGAAGACGACCGCGAAGCGCGTGATGCCGCCCTCCACCGGGATCTCGAGCACGACGTCCGCGTCGGCGAGCCCGCTCTGTGGCCGCGCTGACGGGTCCGCCGCGACCTTCACGACGATCGGCCGCTTCTTCACGCTGTCTCCGTCGGGCGCTTTCGTCCCGCGCAGCGGCCACACCGCCGGGGCGGCCGCGGACGCCGCTGTCGCGGCCGTCGGCTGGCCGACGCCGCGGTCGGACTCCCCACAGCCCGAGATGACGACTGCGAGCGCGCCGAGCAGAGCGGCGAGATGGCGCATGCCGCTGGTGTTGCAACCGCTGTACCGCCGAGCGAGCGGGTCTGGCGCGACTACATGTTCGCGGGCGCGAAGCGGTACTCGTCGACGTCGCTGACCGGCTCGTAGCCGATGTCCTGATAGATCCTGTTCGACGTCGGGTTCGCGAGGTCGGTGAACAGGAAGCAGAACCGGCGACCGGCGTCCAGCTGCGCCTGGCTCAGCGATGCGACGAGCGCGCTCGCGTACCCGCGGCGCCGCCGCTCTGGAGGTGTGAACACGGCGCTCACGCGGATGCCGTTCGGCGTCCGGCCGCCCGCGCCGGCCATCGATACAGGTCCTCCGTCCTCCCAGAGGTGGAGCGCTCCGCCATCGATCCAGTAGCTCGCCGATTCGCGCGCGTGCTCGAGGGAATCGTTGTGGTCGGGCTGCGACTCGATCGCGAACGCGCGGAACCATGACGCGATGAGTTCGCTATCCGCGCGCGTGGCGACGCGCATCCGGCCAGCGACCTGCCGCGGGGGCTTCACCTTCGTGAGCCGGTAGACGCGGCTCGCCATCACGACACGCGCCTTCAGGTCGTGACGGTCGGACCACTCGCGGGCCGCGATGGCCGCGAGTGCCTTCGGGCCGCTCATCCCGGGGATGGCGTCCGTCTCGGACTCAAGGCGGTCGAGGATCGGCCGTAGGGCGCGCTCCTCGGTGCCCGCCGCGAGGATGAGGTTGAGCGGAGGCGTGCGCATGGCCGCGCCGACGACGCGACCGTCGAGATACACGACCGTGAAGAACGGCGCCTGGGGCCCGAACCTCCGGCCAGCCTTGAGCCCGGAGACGAGGCCGAGAATGAGGTTGTTCTCCGCCTCGCGGAGCGAGAGGAACGGGCCCGCTTCGGTCTCGAACTCCTCTGGACTGCGGGGCCGCGTGACCAGGCGCGCGAGCGCGCCCGGCATCAGGGCGCGACGGGCTCCGGCTTGGGCGCTTCGATCTCGGCCTTCTCGATCGAGAGCTTGCCGTCGACGGGATGCACGCGGACGGTGTCGCCCGGATGGAACTTGCCTTGGAGGAGCATCTCGGCGAGAGGGTCGGCGATCTCGTTCTGGATCGACCGCGCGAGGGGCCGAGCGCCGAAGTTCGAGTCGTAGCCGACCGAAGCGATGTAGTCCTTCGCCTCGATCGTGACGTCGAGCGTGATCTCCTGCGAGGCGAGCTGCTTTCGCACGCCGACGAGCTCGAGCTCGACGATCTTGCGGATCTCTTCCTTGCTGAGTGGCTGGAACACGACCGTGGCGTCGATGCGGTTCAGGAACTCCGGGCGGAAGAAGCGCTTCATCTCTTCCTGCACGCGCTCCTTCATGCGCTCGTAGGAGGCGGCCAGGTCGCCCGCGTCACCCTCACCCTTCGCGCGGAAGCCCAGCGAGGACTCGCTCTTGAAGAGCTTCTGCGCGAGGTTGCTGGTCATGATGATGATCGTGTTGCGGAAGTCGACGGTGCGGCCCTTCGCGTCCGCGAGCCGGCCCTCGTCGAAGATCTGCAGCAGGATGTTGAAGACCTCGGGGTGCGCCTTCTCGA
>JBIOUD010000067.1:0-22314 GCA_044866725.1 Candidatus Limnocylindria bacterium
GGCGCGCCGCTGGGATTGCGAGTGCTCCCACCTGGGCTACGAACGATGGGAGTGGGGCGGCGTGTCAGGCTGCCAGCGGTTTGATACGAGGGCGCCGGCGTGCGGCGGTTCGCGCCCCTGGACCGTCGCATGATTTACCTGAACGCCCCGATCCGGCGGAGCGATACCCATCTGGCGGCGCCGAACACCAAGTGGTCCACGACCTCGATCCCAAGGAGCCGCCCGGCCCCGGCGGCCTCTCGCGTGGTGCGGATGTCGTCAGCCGAGGGCGTCGGGTCCCCGCTCGGGTGGTTGTGCGCCAGGACGATGCCGGGCGCCTGCCGCCGCACCGCTTCGGTGAAGAGCTCGGCGATGCGGACCGGCGTCCCCGCCACGCTGCCGTAATAGAGAGGAGTGACCCCGACGAGGCGCTGCTTCTTGGAAAGGAGCGCGACGGCGAGGCACTCCCGCTCGAGGTGCGCGAAATGCGGGGCGAGCGCGACCGCCGCGAGCTCCGGCGTGTCGCACCGCTCGCCGTGCGACCCCGCGAGCACGACGCGCCGCCCGAGCTCGCACGCGGCGGCGATGCGCACCGCGGTCGCGATCCCGAGCCCGGCCTCGCGCAGCCGCGTGCTGTCCGCCTGACCGAGCGCGCGCAGGCCGCCGACCGCGCGGAGCAGCTCGTTCGCGATCACGAGCGCCGACCGCTTCGCGGTGCCGATGCCGACGAGGATCGCGACGATCTCATCATCGGATAGCGCTTGCGCGCCGCGCGTCGCGAGGCGCTCGCGCGGACGCATCGACTCGGGCCACTCGCGGATCGGGACGCTCGCATTTACGGCACGGACTTGAGCCAGACAACGATGAGCGTCTCAGGCGGTGGGACGGTTGGTGCGATGCTTACGTCGAGATCTTCTCCGTGGCGTCGCGCCCACCAGACGCGGCGTTGGCGGAGAGTCCGCCGGCGTGCACGGTCCAGTCGCGCTCGTCGAAGTCTTTCGTGCAGTACGGGCAGATGTTCCACTCGGGACGGATGAGCTTCCCGCACGAGGGGCACTGCCGCTTCAGACGAGTGCGACAGGTCGGGCAGAGGATGAAGTCGTCCTGCACGCGCTCGCGGCACGTCGGACAGACCAGACGCTGCTCGGCCTCGGCGAGGAGGCTCTCCTCGGCGAGCTGACGCTCGTACGCCTCGCCGAGCGTCTCACGCGGACGGACGATGAGGTAGATGATCAGCCCGAGCACCCACGTCGCCACGACGAGGAAGCCGGCGAGGTATGGGAGGACACGGTTCTCGGTCCGCTGCTGTGCGTCGCGGATCGTCCAGAAGACCGTCGCGAGGTAGAGGAAGAGGACGAAGAGACCGGCTCCGCGCAGTCCGTACTGCACGAGCGGGTTGTTGACGAACGCGGTCCATAGACCACCGATATCTGGCATCAGACCTCCGCGCGCGTCGGGGAGGCGGTGCCCTCCGCCCGAACGCGCTCTCTCCAATAGTCAAGGACGTCGCGAAGCGTTTGCTCGAGGGGGATCTTCGGTTCCCATCCGGTAGCAGCTCGGAACTTCGAGGGGTCGGCCCAGAGGATCGGGACGTCGGACGGCCGCAGCCGCGCCGGGTCCTCCTCCTTCTTGATCTTCACGCGCGCGTACGAGATGAGGATGTCGAGCATCTCGCCGATCGTGTGGGTCTTGCCGCTCCCGACGTTGTACGCCTCGCCGGGCTCGGCCTTCTCGAGCGCGAGCCAGTACGCGCGCACGATGTCGCGCACGTCGGAGAGATCGCGCTTCGAGGTGAGGTCGCCGTGGTAGATGACCGGGGCGTGGAAGCCTGCCTCGATCTCGGCGATCTGCTTCGCGAACGAGCTGTCGAAGAACACCGAGCCGCGGCGCGGACCGCTGTGGTTGAAGCCGCGCGTCACGACGACGTGCAGCCCGTACGACTTGAAGTACTGATACGCCAGCTTGTCCTGCGCGACCTTGCTCACCGCGTACGGCGAGAGCGGACGAAGCGGGTTGGTCTCCTTCATCGGCACTTCGTCCGGGTGAACGAGTCCGTACTCCTCGCTCGATCCTGCGACGTGCATGCGGGTCTGCGTGCCGTGGCGGCGGATCGCCTCGAGGAGATTCAACTGCGACTCGATGTTGATGCGCAGGGTCGACGCGGGCTCGTCGAACGAGGACTGCACGAACGACTGCGCCGCGAGGTGGAAGATGCGGTCAGGCTGCACCGAGGTGATGAGGTGCTCGACCGCGCCCGCGTCGGTCAACTCGCCGTAGAGGAGCGTGACACGACCCTTCTTCTTCTCATCGCGCAGCGCCTGGCCGTCGCTGTAGCGGCCCTCGACGGTGTCGACCTTCTGGACGCGACGGAGCGGCTCGAGGTTCTCCATGCGCGACCGCCAGCGGAATGTGCCGTACACGGCGACGTCCGGGTGATTCGCAAGGAGGTACTCGGCGAGGTGACTTCCGGCCATGCCGGTGATGCCGGTGATCAGGACGCGCATTCGGCGACACAATAGCAATCACCGTGCCCATGTCGGTCGCCTAGCGGACTAGCGTGCTTTCGCGAATTGCTTACGCAGTGGCTTCCAGTAGTACGTACGCCAGCCCGTGCTGATCTCGTTGTAGGCGGCGCTCGGCACGCCGGTGTGGGTGAACGTGATCTTCGTCCCGCCCGGCGCCTTCGAGAGGGCGAACGTCGCCTTCGAGTACACGCCCTTTGGCCAGTTGTTCGCGCGCCACGTCTGCACGATGCGCTTGTCCTTCGTCAGCTTGACGTTCTTGCCCTCGAGGTCGTGCCCGACGTTCCATTTGCCGCCCACGCGCGCGCTGATCTTCGCCGGTTGACCGGACAGCGCGCCATGCCGCTTGCCGTCCATGAGCGTCGCGTAGATGTCGCTCGGCGTCGCGCCCCGGATCACCGCCGTCTGTTTGATGGTGCGAGTGGCCATGTGTCTGCCCCTCCTCGTGATTCGCTGCGAGACTAGCGGTCGATGCCCGTCCTCGACATCCGCCGCCATGCGCAGCGTCAGAACACCGACGATCAGCATTCGGCCCTTTCGACAGCCGGCCGCGAAATGTGCGAGCGTCTCGCGAAGAAGGCGCCGAAGTACGCCCTGGTCGTCTCGAGCCCGCTCCCGCGGGCGAAGGAGACGGCACAGCGGATCGCCGGCCGCCTGGACGCCGCCGAAGCGGCCCTGCTCCCCGACCTCGGCGACTACGCCTCGAAGATCTTCGGCGAGATGGCAACGCTCGCGGACTGGGCGAGGTTGCTGCGCGACCACCCTGACTCGCGCAAGTTCGCCGAGGAGCAGGTCCCGGCGTGGGCGCGCATCGCTTCGCGCGTCGGCGAACGCGACCGCGTCCTCGCGGTGTCGCACGGCGGGATCATCGACCTGCCTGCGGTCCTGCTCATGCAGAAGCTGGGCATCCCGATCGCCGGCGCGTCATTCGGGTACGGCGACGGCGTCAGCGTGACGTACGCGAAAGGTCAGCCGACGGCGCTCGAGATCCTGCGCGCGTGACTGACTCCTTCTACAAAGTGCTCCTCGAAGACGTCCCGCTCGGGACGCGGCTGTGGACATGGCGGGACGGCGTCTGTGTCACTTGTCGAAATGTTGCCGCCAAGGGTCTCGCCACTGGAGTGAACTCAGTGAACGATCTTCTCTCGACTGCGCGGGGTGATGAGCTCGCGCATCGCAGGAACGCCGTAATAGAGCTAAATGAGTTTCGACCTCAAGCGACGTACATAGCTCGAGTGGAACACGATGGCGAGTACCGACATGACTCGTTTATGGAGTGGACCCTGGCAACATCGGCGGCAGCTGGCCCGGACCTCGCTAGCAGGCTCGAGGAAATCCGCGAGAGCGGACGTTCGTATTGGAATGCTGAAGAGCCGCCACGCACCGGGAGACCTCTTTACACGGGGACACTCTTGAGCGAGCACGTGCGCGTCCGAGAAATCGTTGAGAAGTTCTAGTCGGCAGCCGCCGCCGTGAGCTCGCGCGCGCCGAGCTCGCGTACGACGTCGACGATGAGCTCGACGTCCTTCTCGGTCGTCCGCCAGTTCACGATCGCCGGGCGGAACACCGTCATGCCGCGGTACCGCGTCGTCCCCATGTAGATGCGGCCGTCGGTCAGCACCGCGCGACCGATGCGCGCGTTGAGCGCATCGAGCGCATCGAGCGCGACGCCGCGCGGCCGGTAGCGGAACGGCACGATGTTGAGCGGCACGTCCGCGACGAGCTCGAGGTCTTCGGTCTCGCGGATGCGCGCGGCGAGATGCTGCGCGAGATCGAGGTGGCGCTCGATCATCGCGCGATAGCCGGCGCGCCCGTACGCGCGCAGCGTGGCCCACACCGCGAGCCCGCGCGCGCGCCGCGACGCCTCCGGCCCGAGCATGCCGAAGTTCGCGTGCTCGCCCGGACCGGGGAGGTACGGGGCGGACAGCGCGAACGCGTGCGCGAGCAGCGCACCGTCTCGCACGAACGCGTACCCCGAGTCGTAGGGCACGTTGAGCCACTTGTGCCCATCGGTGATGACCGAGTGCGCGTTCTCGATCCCGCGCACGAGATCGCGCGTGCGCGGCGAGACCGCAGCGAAGAGGCCGAACGCGCCGTCGACGTGCAGCCACGCGCCGTAGCGCTCGCACAGGTCGGCCATACGATCGATCGGGTCGAAATCGCCCGCGTTCACCTCGCCGGCGTTGCCGACGACGATCGCCGGCGCGCCGCGCAGCTCGCGGAGCGCGGACTCGAGCGCATCGACATCAAGCCGGCCCACGTCGTCGCGCGACAGCCGTCTCACCGTCTCGCGGCCGATGCCGAGCATCGCGAGCGCTTTCGTCGCGCTCACGTGGATGTACCCGCTCGAGAGCACCGGAACCGCGGGGAGACCGGCGTAGCCGTCGCGATCGATATCGCGCCCGTGACGCTCCGCCCACCAGCGCCGGGCGGCCGCAAGACCGGTGAAGTTCGCCAGCGTCGCGCCCGTCGTGATCACGCCACCCCACGACGCGGGCAGGCCGAAGAGATCCTTGA
Source organism: Candidatus Limnocylindria bacterium (assembly GCA_044866725.1). GTDB lineage: Bacteria > Chloroflexota > Limnocylindria > P2-11E > P2-11E > CF-39. Next base: position 5,019 of record JBIOUD010000067.1, read on the forward strand.
GCCAATCGATCGCGATCTCCTCGAGCCGCGTGCCGAGCGGCGAGCTCTCCCACGCGAACGTGTTCTGGTCGTAGAGCGACGTGAGCCAGTCCGCGGCCAGCGCCGCCGGCGTCCCGCCGCCGGTGACCCAGTGGAAGAACCGCGGCCCGCTGGAGCGCGTCGCGGCATCGCTCGCACGCGCAAGCTCGGCGATCGCGGCGAGCGCGCCCGCGCCGTCCGCGGGAAGCCGTCCGCCGAGGCGCTCTGCGACGTCGAGCGCATCGGTGCGTCGTGCATGGTCGGCGTCGAGCATGCCGAGATAGCGTTCGGCCTCGGCGAGTGCGGAGCGGAGCGCGGTCACGACCTGGTCGCGCTCGATCACCGGATCGGTCACCGCGAAGATGCTAGGTCTAGCATCGGGCGATGGGCGGCATCGCGATGCGGGGAGCGTTTGTCGTGGCGATCAGCGTCGCGGTCGCGTGCTCGTCGCCGGCGGCGCCCAGTTCATCGACTCCGACGCCGAACACCGCGGTCGTGAAGTCCGAGGCGGCGCAGCTCATCGTCCGCCTCAGCGAGCTTCCCGCGGGTTACCGGCTCGACAGCGACGAGCCGGTCACGCTCGAGTCGATGTCCGGCGGCAGCGACCGCGCGATCGTTCGCGAGCAGGCGCTGCGCACCGGATTCGTCGGCGGCCGGACGCGCGTGTTCTTCCTCGACGCCGACACGGCGATGGCCGACCGCACCGCGGCGGTCTACCTCTTCATCTTCAAAGACGCGACCGCGGCGGGCGAGGCGCTCGAGCAGGCCGCGCCGCAGGATCCCTCCATCGGGCGCATGACCATCGGCGAGGCCGTCGGCGACAACGCGCACGGCTACCGCTTCACCCGGCCGGCCGCCGACGGGACCGATCGCGAGGCGCTCATGATCCAGTTCCAGTACGGCAACGCGCTCTCCTATGTACTCCTGCAAGGCGTGCCGCGGTCACCGACGGTGGCGGAGGTGCGGGCGATCGCGCTGCGGCAAGCCGCCGCGCTCAAGGCCGACGCCGTCGGGCCGGCGGTCTCGACGCCCCTGCCGCGCACGCAGCCGATCACGAAGGTCTCCGCGGACCTCGCGCTGCGCATCACCGATCTGCCGGCGGGCTTCACCACGGACACGTCGGTCGCGCTCGGGCCCGAGGACCTCTCCGAGACCACGGAGGACCTCAAGTTCTGGGGCGACGTCGGGTTCCGCCGCGCGTGGGGCGCGATCTACCTCTCGCCCGACGGTGCCTACACAGTGACGAGCGTCGTCGCCGTCCTGAACGCGCCGAAGATCGAGGAGGGCTACCGCCACGTCGTGAAGAGCGCGATGGAGGACGTGTACGAGATCTCGCTCGGCGAGACCGTCGGTGACGAGTCGGTGGGCCTCGAGAGCCACCTCGCCGATCAGAGCGCGCGGTTCACCGCGCGCAGCGTCTACTTCCGGTACGGCGACGCGCTCGGCTGGGTGAACGTGCAGGGACCCACCGGAATGATCGAGGCGGCGTTCGTCATCGACCTCGCGAAGAAGCTCGTCACGCACCTCGACTGAGGCGGCGCTAGCCGATCGCGGGCGCGGGCAGGAACCTCCGGATCGCTTCCACGATGGCCTCATGCTCGACCGCGAGCACACGCGCCGACAGCGTCGGCACGTCGTCGCTCTCGAGCACTGGAACGCGTCGCTGCACGACGACCTCGCCGATGTCCACGGTGTCGGGATGGACGCGGTGCACCGTGACGCCGGACTCCTTCGCCTTCGCGGCGAGCACCGCGGCGTGCACCTTGTCGCCGGTCATGCCCTTGCCGCCGAAGAACGGCAGGAGCGCGGGATGGATGTTGATGACGGGGATGCCGGAGAGCTTCACGAAGAAGATCGGCGAGAGGATGTGATCGAAGCCCGCGAGGACGACGAGCCGCGCGCCGTGCATCACCAGACTGTCGGCGATCGCGCCGTGCGCCGCGCCGCGCGTCTTGTACTTCTCGACGGTGAACGCGGCGTTGCGCACGCCGGCTCGCTCGGCGCGGATGAGCGCGGGAGCGCCGTCCCGATTCGACGCGACGAACACGACGCGCGCGTCGACCTGCCCGGTGGCGCAGGCATCGAGGATCGCCTGGAGGTTCGTGCCGCGTCCGGAGACGAGGACGCCGATCGGGAACGTCATGCGAAGCGGATCCGTCGTTCGCTCGGACGCGCACGCTCGACACGGCCGATCACGACCGCCTCCGGCACCGCGCGCAGCGCGGCATCAGCGTCACGCGCAGGGACCATGACGACGAGGCCGATGCCCATGTTCCACACGTCCCACTGCTCCTCTTCGTCGACCTGACCGAGCTCCGCAAGCACCCGGAAGACGTCCGGCGCCCGCCACGACGCGCGGTCGATCGCCGCGCCGAGGCCATCGGGTAATGCCCGCGGGAGATTGCCCTCCCATCCTCCGCCGGTGAGGTGCGCTATCGAGCGTACTGCCACCGCATCTCGCAGCGCGTGGAACGCCGCGAGGTACGAGGTGTGCGTCCGCAGCAGCGCGTCGCCGAGCGAAGACCCGCCGAGCTCGGAGCGCGGCGCCGTGAGCACTGCGAGCGCATCCTTCCCCTGCGCGGACGCGGCGCGCGCGACGATCGCACGCGCGAGCGTGTAGCCGTTCGTGTGCAAGCCGTTCGACGCCAGCCCGATGCAGACGTCGCCCTCGCGCACGTTCTTCGGGTCGAGGAGCGCGTCGCGGCGCACGGCGCCGACGAGGAACCCCGCGAGGTCGTACGCACCGGGGCCGTACGTCCCCGGCATCTCCGCGGTCTCGCCACCGAGGAGCGCGCAGCGGTGCTCGGCGCACGCGTCGGCCATCGCGCCGACGACCCGCGCGAAGACCTCGGGCTCGATGTGCGAGGTCGAGAAGTAGTCGAGGAAGAACAGCGGGTCTGCGCCCATGGCCATCGCGTCGTTCACGCAGTGGTTCACGAGATCGGCGCCGACCACTTCGTGGCGGTCGAGCATGCGCGCGATGTCGAGCTTCGTCCCGACGCCATCGGTCGTCGCCACGAGGACCATCTCGGCGCCGGGCGACGCGAAGAGCCCGCCGAACGCGCCGATGTCGCCGATGACCTCGGGCCGCTTCGTGCGCGCGATGCGGGCGCGGATCTTCCCGAGCGCGCTCTCCGCGCGAGACGGGTCGACGCCGGCCGTGCGGTAGGTGAGCTGCGTCACGAGCGGACCGTCTCCTTTTCCAAAACACTCTTCGTCAGCTCGAGCTGCACGGGCACGAGGTACTCGCCGGTGAAGCACGCGACGCAGTACTCGTCGGGCGTGCCACCGGTCGCGCGGATCATCCCTTCGAGCGAGAGGTAACCGAGCGAGTCCGCCCCGATGTGACGGCGGATCGCCTCGATGTCCATCCGCGACGCGATGAGCTCGTCGCGCCGCGCCATGTCGACGCCGAAGAAGCACTGGTGCCTGATCGGCGGCGAGCAGATGCGCATGTGGACCTCGCGCGCGCCGTGACGGCGGAGGAGGTCGACGATCGGGCCGCTCGTCGTGCCGCGCACGATCGAGTCGTCGACCACGACGACCCGCTTCCCCGCGAGCACGTCGGGCATCGCGTTGTACTTCAGCGCGACGCTGTGCCTGCGCAGCTCGTCGGACGGCTGGATGAACGTGCGTCCGATGTAGCGGTTCTTGATGAGCCCCTCGTGGAACGGCATCCCGCTACGCCTCGCGTACCCGACCGCGGCCGGGATCGCGCTGTCGGGCACCGGGATGACCGCATCGGCGATCGCCGGCTGCTCCTCGGCCAGGATCTCCCCCATCCGTTCGCGCGTCGCATACACCGAGACGCCGCCGAAGCGGCTCGACGCGGACGCGAGATACACCTTCTCGAAGACGCAGAGCCCGCGCTTGTCGGGGGACGCGAGGTCCGCGATCGTGACCGGTCCGCGGTCGTCGAGGCGCAGGACCTCGCCGGGCGCGACGTCGCGCACGAAATCCGCACCGATCGTGTCGAGCGCGCAGGTCTCGCTCGCGACGAGCCACGAGTCGGCCTTCCGGCCGAGGACGAGCGGACGAACGCCGAGCGGATCGCGTATCGCGTAGAGCGCCGCGGGAGTGAGCATGACGAGCGACCACGCGCCGGCGAGCGTGGGCAGCGCGCGCACGATGCGCTCGTCCCAGCTCTCGCCCTGGGCGTTCACGATCGCCTGCGCGACGACCTCGGTGTCCGACGACGTCGTGAAGCGCACGCCCTGCGTCGCGAGGTCGTCACGCACGTCCTTCGCGTTGATGCAGTTCCCGTTGTGGCCGATCGCGAGCTCGCCGAGCTTCTCGTCGCGCACGACGAAGGGCTGCGCGTTCTGGATCTTCGACGCGCCGGTCGTCGAGTAGCGGGTGTGACCCATCGCGGCGCGGCCGGTGAGCACCTGCAGGTCCGGCTCGCTGAAGACCTGGCCGACGAGGCCCATCCGGCGCACGACGCGTAGGTCCGAGCCGTCGGTCGCCGCGAGCCCGGCGGACTCCTGCCCGCGGTGCTGCAGCGCGTAGAGCGAGAAGAACATGAGCCGCGCCGCGCCGGCGGGGTCGGCGAGCGCCTCGTTCGCGGGGCTCCAGATGCCGCACACACCGCACATCAGGCGGTCCTCGCAACGGCGCGCTCGAGAGTCGCCGAGTGCTCCGGCCAGTGCACCCACGTCTCGCCGGCGATCACCTTCCAGACCGGGACGTCGCTCTTCACCCACGGGAACACCACGTTCGCGCGCACGTCGTAGTCGATGTCGTCACGACGACGGAGCTTGTCGATCGTCGCGTCTGTGACCTGGGCGAAGTCGCGCCGCACGATGTCGAGCGGCAGCGGCTTGTAATGCTCGACGACGCGGCGGTTCCACTCTTCGCCTTCGACCTTCTCATCGCCGGCCGCCTCGACCCACGCCGGCGGATGGACGGGCGCGCCGACGCCGAACGCGATCTGCCCGACCCAGTGGATGCAGTGCGCCAGCACGTCCTTCGCGGTCCAGCCCTCTTCGGTGACCGTGCGCGTGCTCGCGTCCACGCCGAGCCGGTCCACCAGGTCGAGCAACCTCGCGCGCTCGAGCACGATCTTCTCGATCACTTCGTGCTTGTTCATGCCTCGCGCCCCAGCGCGCGTGCGAGCCCGTGGCCGTTCGCCTGGGCGAGCGACGCGATCGGCATCCCGAGCACCGGCGCGATCTCGAGGAGGTCACCGCCGATCGTGCCGAGGGTCCACGTCGGAACGTCGAGCCCGGTCGCGAGCGAACGCACGCGGTCGGCGTCATCAGGCGCGATGACGAAGACGATGCCCGACGGACCCTCGCCGAAGAGCGCGACGCGCTTGTCGATGCCACGGATCGCCGGGAGCGTCACCTTCATGCCGATGCGGTCGCGCAGCGCGAGTTCCGCCAGCGCGACGCCCAGCCCGCCCTCGGCGCGATCGTGCGCCGCACGGATGAGGCCGTGCTCGTGCGCCGCGAGGACAAGACGCTGCAGGCGCGCCTCGAGCGCCAGATCGATGCCCACCGGCCCCTCGTGGACGCCATTCAGCGCGCCGTATGCCGACGCGCCGAGCGACACGGTCGCGCTGCCGGCGAGGAGCACGACGTCGCCCGGCCGCCCCGTCGTCACGGGGATGCGCGTCGCGACCATCTCGAGATGCCCGACGGCGCCGATGACCGCCGTCGGCCAGATGTCCTTCCCGTTCGTCGCGTTGTACAGCGACACGTTCCCCGAGACGACCGGCACGCCAAGCGCCTCGCACGCGGCCTTGATGCCCGCGACCGTGCGCTCGAGCTGCCACGCGCCGGTCGGCCGCTCGGGATTCCCGAGGTTGAGGCAGTCGGTGATCGCGAGCGGCGTCGCGCCGGCGCACACGACGTTGCGCGTGGCCTCGGCGACCGCCGCGGCCGCGCCGACGAACGGATCGAGCGCCGCGACGCGCGGCTGCGCGTCGATCGCGACGGCGATGCCGTCGGCGCGTCCCTTGATGCGCATCACGCCCGCGTCGCCGCCGGGGCCTTCGACGGTGTCGGTGCCGACCATCTGGTCATAGGTCCGGTAGAGCACCCGACGTGACGCGACATTCGCACTCGCGAGCACGTCGAGGAGCTCAAGCCCGATCTTGTGCAATGGCGTCTCACCGGCGCGGCTGGCCGCGCGAACCGCAGCCTCCTCCGCGCTGTCGAACTCGTCGCGTTGCGGCTCCTCCGCCCACTCGGTCACGTCGTACTCGGGTGCGTCGTCGGCGAGCCAACGCGGTGCGAGCGCGGCGACGGTCTTGTTCTCACTGAGGATCTCGAGTCTCTGATCGGTGGTCACTTCGCCGATGCGGACGCCATGCAGCTCCCAGTGCGTGAAGATGCGCTCAACATCGCGTTCGCGTCCGGGGCGGGCGACGACGAGCATCCGCTCCTGCGACTCGGAGAGCATGACCTCGTACGGCGTCATGTTCTCGGCACGGCGCGGGACCAGGTCGAGGTCGACGCGCATGCCGACGCGCGACTTCGCGGCGACCTCGCTCGTCGCGCAAGTGAGACCGGCTGCGCCGAGGTCCTGCACCGCCTCGACGACGTCCTGCGCCACGAGCTCGAGCGTCGCCTCCATGAGGAGCTTCTCGAGGAACGGGTTGCCGACCTGCACCGACGGGCGCTTGGAGAGGTCGGCGCCGTCCCCCAGCTCGAACGAGGCGAGGAGCGACGCGCCGGCGATCCCGTCGCGCCCGGTGTCGGAGCCGACGAGGTAGACCGCGCTCCCAGGACGCGCCGTGTTCGCGAAGCGGAGGCGGTCCCGCTCGACAAAGCCGACGCACATCGCGTTCACGAGTGGGTTGTCCAGGTAGCCGGGCTCGAAGGTGACGTGGCCCGCGACGTCCGGGATCCCGACGCAGTTCCCGTACGACCCGATGCCGCCGACGACGCCGCTCACGAGACGGCGCGCCCGCGCCTCGCCCGGGTCGCCGAAGAAGAGCGCGTTCAGCAGCGCGACGGGCCGCGCGCCCATGGCGAAGATGTCGCGGAGGATGCCGCCGACCCCGGTCGCCGCGCCCTGATACGGCTCGACCGCGGACGGGTGGTTGTGGCTCTCGACCTTGAACGCGCAGAGGAGTCCGTCGCCCAGGTCGACCGCGCCGGCGTTCTCGCCGGGGCCGACGGCGACGCGCGCGCCGGTCGTGGGCAGCATGCGCAAGAGCTTTTTCGAGTGCTTGTATGCGCAGTGCTCGCTCCACATCGCGCCGAACATCGCCCACTCGAGATGGTTCGGCTCGCGGCCGACGAGCTCGCGCACGCGGGCAGCCTCGAACGCTGTGAGACCGACCTCGGTAGCGGTGTCCTGCTTAGGCTTCGCCGTCGTCGTCCCCGTGATCGTCGGGGACGGACTCATGCGTCCTTGCCCGGTCCCACGAAGCGCTCGACCTGGTCCGCGAAGGCGCGCAGGTCGGCGAGGCGCGTCTGCACCTGCCCGTACACGTCGTCGATGTCGGTCTGCTCCCGGTCGTACGCGAGCAGGTTGCGCAGATTGGCGAGGTGCTCGAGCCGGTACGCGAGCGACTTGTCGATGACCCCGTGCCCCGCCACGGCATCAAGTATGTCGTGATACGCCTCGGGCTTGGGGAGATCGAGCGCCATGACGAGATACGCGCCCGTGCCGAACAGGAGCTCGACCGCCTGCTGGAGGTACCACTGCGCGAGCCCGTACAGCTTCGGATCGGACTTGAACTTCGCATGCTCGATCGGCCGCAGGTCGCTCAGCAGCTGGATGTACTCACGCAGTCGCGCGATCCGCGCCTTCACGTACTCCGCGTCGATCGCGAAGCGGTCGCTCTTCGTGCGCTCGGCGAGCGCCTTCGACTGCAGGTCGTCGTACTTCTGGAACTCGAGGTACTCCATCATCGTGCGCGTCGCCCACTGCACGCGGCGCTTCTGATCGCGCTGGTACAGGACGTTCCACGACCGGATGACCTGCGCGCGCTGCAGGAGGCTCGCCTGGTTCAGGATCACGACATCGAGGCCCTGCGTCTCGAGCGTCTTCGAGAGCTCGGAGACGAAGTAGACCTGGTAGTCGAAGAACTCGTTCGTCTTCACCTGGTCGAGGAGGAGGAGCGCGACGTCGAGGTCCGCGTACGTCCCCGCGATGCGCCGCTGGCTGGCCGTGCCCTGGCTGTAGGCCGCGTCGACCGGGCTTCGCTGGAAGAGCGAATGGAGCTGCGCCTGCTTTTCGAACAGATCCATGTCTTATCTATATATGGCAGGCCGCGTGCCCGCCAGATTTCCCGCGACTTTGGCGATGATCTGGTACCCGTCCGTACCGCCGAGGAGCGCTTCCACGCAGCGCTCGGGATGCGGCATGAGGCCGAGGACGTTGCCCTCGGCGTTGATCACGCCCGCGATGTTCGCGGTACTTCCATTGGGGTTCGCGTCGAGCGTCGCCGCGCCCTTCTCGTCCGTGTAGCGAAAGACCACACGCCCTCGTTCCTCGAGCTCGGCGAGCGTTTCCGGGTCCGCGACGAAACAGCCTTCGCCGTGACCGATCGGCATCCGGAGGACGCGACCCGCGAGCCCTTCGGTCCATGGCGATCGGTCTGATTCCACGCGCACGTGGATCCAGTCGCAGCGGTACTCGAGGCTCGCGTTGCGCAACAGCGCTCCTGGGAGAAGCCCGGCTTCGCAGAGGATCTGGAACCCGTTGCAGGAGCCGAGGACGAGCCCACCGTCACCGGCGAACGAGCGCAGCGCCCTCGTCGCGGGTGAGATCTTCGCGATCGCGCCGGCCCGCAGGTAGTCCCCGTAGCTGAACCCACCCGGGACGATCGCGGCGTCGAAGCCGCGCAGGTCGGCGTCCTCGTGCCACAGGATCTCCGTCTCGACGCCGGGCACGAGCGAGAACGCGTGCTCGAAGTCGCGCTCGCTCCACGTCCCCGGGTAGCGGAGGAGCGCGACCTTCGTCATGCCCGCGCGAGCTCCTTGAGCTCGTATTCGTAGTCCTCGATGACCGGGTTCGCGAGCAGCTCGTTCCCCATCGTGCGCACCGCGCCCTGCGCCGCATCCTCGGACGCCGCGTCGAACGTCACGACGATCTCTTTGCCGGTGCGCACAGCGGCGACGTCGACGCCGAGCGAGCGCAGCGCGCCCGCCACCGCCTCGCCCTGAGGGTCACGGATGTCCTGTTTTGGTCGAACGTGCAGCCTCGCGACGTACCTCATGACAGCTTCTCTCCGGTGATCTTCTCGTACGCGTCGCGGTACCTCTGGGTCGTGCCGGCAACGACGTCCTCGGGGAGCGCGGGCGCGGGCGGCTCCTTGTTCCAGCCGCTCGCGGTCACGAAGTCGCGCACGTACTGCTTGTCGTACGACGCCGGCGTGGTACCCGGCTTGTACGACGCGGCGTCCCAGTAGCGCGAGGAGTCCGGCGTGAGCGCCTCATCGATGAGCACGATGTTGCCGTCGCTCACCCCGAACTCGAACTTCGTGTCCGCGAGGATGAGGCCCTTGCCGAGCGCGTACTCGTGCGCGGCGCGGTACAGCTCCAGCGTGATGCGCTCCAGCTGCTTCGCGAGGTCGCTGCCGACCGTCGCGGCGAGCTGCGCGCGCGAGATGTTCTGGTCGTGTCCGGTGAGCTCCTTCGTCGCGGGCGTGAAGATCGGCTCCGGCAGCCGCTCCGATTCGATGAGCCCGACGGGCAGCCGTTCGCTCGCGACGGTCCCGAGCCCTTTGTACTCGTGCCAGGCCGAGCCGCTGATGTAACCGCGCGCCACGCACTCGACATCGATGCGCTCGCATCGCTTCACGAGGACCGCGCGCCCCTTCAGCTCCTTGGCTTCGCGGAAGGCCGGCGGGAACTTCCTCTGGTCCGAGGTGATGAGGTGGTTCGGCACGATCTTCGCGAGCCTCTTGAACCAGAACGTCGAGAGCTGCGTCAAGACTCGCCCCTTGTCGGGGATCGGCGTCGGGAACACCACGTCGAACGCGGAGAGGCGATCGCTCGCGACGAGGATGAGCTTGTCGCCGCCGGCCTCGTAGACGTCGCGTACCTTGCCGCGGCGCCAGAGGCGCGCTCCTTTGACATCCGTCTCCAGGACCGTGCTCATCTCTTGTCGCGCTCGGCTCGGCCCGTTACGCGGCCTGCGCCTCGCCGCCTCGACCCCGCTCGTTGACTCGCTCGTCGCGGCAAAGCCGCTCCTCGCTCGCTGTTCATTCCGGCAGCACGCCCTTCAGCCGCTCGCGCCACAGCGTCGTGACGGAGCGCGCGGTCTCCGCCGCGAGCCCGCGGTACTCCTCGGGCCGCTCGAGCACCCGGCGCTCGCTCGGCGTGAACTTCTTCAGGTACGTGCGGATCTCCGAATCCTGCGCCGCGACCTCGAGCACCGTGCGGCCGCTGCGCTCGGCCTCGATCGTGAGCTTGCGGACCGCCTCGTGCGCGTCGAGGTGGCCGTACTTCGACAGCAGCACGTAGAGGGGCTCGGCCACGATCGCACCGCGCGACATGTGCAGGTTCGCCTTCAGGCGCTCGTGGTCCACGCGCATGTTCTCGAGCGCCGTCGCGAGGCGCCCGGCGGCGTACGCGGTGCCGGCGAGGATCTCGCCGATGAACCGCTGCGACGCGGAGTTCGTGAGGTCGCGCTGGTGCTCGCTGATCTGGTCCATATATGTCGTCATGACACGCGGCGCCATCGCCTTCCAGATCGACTTCACGTTCTCGAACGACACCGGGTTGCGTTTGTGCGGCATCGTCGAGGAGCCGACCTGATCCGCCGCGAAGGACTCCGCCACCTCGCCGATCTCGGTGCGCTGGAGCTGGCGCATGTCGTCGGCCATGTTCGCCATGACCCCGAGCGCGGTGACGCACCCATGCGCGAGGTCGGCCCAGGGCTCCGCTTCGACGATCTGGGTCGACATCGGACGAGGGTCGAGACCGAGCGACTTCAGGAAGCGCCGCTCGAGCGCGCGCGGGCTCGTCGTCGCCAGGAGGCCCATCGCGTTGTACGCGCCGACCGCACCCGACAGCTTTCCGGGCAGCCGCTTCGCGACCATCGTGAGCGCCTGCGTGCGGTCGCCCAGCCGCGACACGTACGAGGCGACAGCGAAGCCGAAGGTGATCGGCTCGGCGTGCTTTCCATGCGTGCGGCCGATCTGCGGCGCGTCCGCCTCGGCCTCGGCGATCGCGATGCACCGGGCGACGAGCCGCGCGAGCGACGGGACGAGCACGCGCTCGACGCATTCGCGGTAGCGCAGCGCGTTCGCCGTGTCGACGATGTCGTACGAGGTCGCGCCGAGGTGCACGAAGCGCTTCGCGTCGTCGGGGACATGACTCCGGATGACGTTCACGAGGGCGCGCACGTCGTGGCGGGTCTTCGCCTCCTCCTCGGCGACCTCCTGCGGCGTGATCTGATCGGCCGCTCGCGCGATCGTGTCGGCGACCTCGCGGTCGAGGATCTTCGCATCGGCCATGGCCAGGGCGAGCGCACCCTCGACCCGCGCTTGGTAGCGGATGACAGCCGCGGCCGAGAGGTACGGGCCGAGCTCCTTCTGCAGCTTCGCGTCTCCACCGATGAAGCGGTAATCGAGGGGACTGATGGCGTCCCAGCGATTCATCACGTCAGCTCAGGGGCTCCCTCACCCGGCGAGGACCTTCGCGGCCATGCCCTCGCGCAGCATCCGGACGCGGCTCGCGAGCTCCTCGTCGGCGATCGCGAGCATCTGGGCGGCGAGGATGCCGGCGTTCGCGGCGCCCGCTTCGCCCAGGGCGACCGTGGCCACGGGGACCCCCCGCGGCATCTGCACGATAGAAAGGAGTGCGTCCAGGCCGTTCGCTACCGAATTCGGTGCGATCAGCGGGACGCCGATGACCGGCCGCGTCGTGAGCGAGGCCACGACACCGGGAAGGTGGGCGGCCGCGCCCGCACCCGCGATGAAGACCCTGACGCCCCGCCGCTCGCAGCCTTCGACCCAGTCACGGAGCGCGTCGGGGGTGCGGTGAGCGGAGAGGACGCGCGTCTCCGACTCGATGCCGAGCCCCGCGAGCGTCTCCGCGGCGTGCTGCATCACCGGCTTGTCGGACGCGCTCCCCATGACGATGCCGACCTGGATCAAAAGACCGCCACCTCACCCTGCGCGATGTCTGAACGATAGAACTTGCCTTCGAAGTCCACGCGCTCGGCGCCGGCGTAGGCTCGCTCCCTCGCTTCATCAACGGTGGCGCCCCCCGCGACGATGTGGATCACCCGGCCACCGGCAGTGAGGAACCCGCCATCCGCGCCGCGGCGCGTCGCGCCGTGGAACGCGTAGATGCCGTCCGGGAGCTTGTCGAGACCGCTGATGGGCGCGCCCGTCTTTGGCACGCTCGGGTACCCCTCGGCGCAGAGCGCGATGTCCACGAACGCGCGCTGGCTGAAGCGGATGGGGTGGTCGCGCACGTACGCCGCGATCCGGCCCTCGCCGAGCGCGAGCATGAGCTTCGCGAAGTCGCCGCCGATGCGCGGCAAGGTGACCTGCGCCTCGGGATCGCCGAACCGCGCGTTGTACTCGAGCACGCGAAAGCCGTCCTTCGTCTTCATGAGGCCCGCGAAGATGATTCCGCGGAACGGGGTCCCACGCGCGACCAGCGCTTTGGCGATCGGCGCGATGAGCTCGTTCGCGACTGCCTGCGCTTCCTCGTCCGGAAGCGTGGCCGTGGGCGAGACCGCCCCCATCCCGCCGGTGTTCGGGCCGGTGTCGCCCGCACCGACGCGCTTGTAGTCACGCGCCGGCGGGAGCGCGACGACGGTCTCGCCGTCGACGAGCGCCTGGAGGCTGGCCTCCTCGCCGACGAGGACCTCCTCGAACACGATCGCGCCGCCGTTCGTCGGCGGCGTGCCGATCGCCGTTCGTGCCTCCTCGGCCGTCGCGCACACCGTGACACCCTTTCCCATGGCGAGCCCGTCCGCCTTCACGACGAACGGCGCCTGCCACCGTTCCACAGCCTTGCGCGCGGCGTCCGCGTCCGGGAACAGCTCGGCTCGCGCCGTTGGAACGCCGGCCCCGGCCATGAGCTCCTTCGCGAACGACTTGCTCCACTCGATCTTCGACGCCTCGCGCGACGGGGCGACGACCGCGATGCCACCCCGGCGCAGCGCGTCGCCCACGCCGTCCGCGACGAGGTCGTCCGGACCGACGATCGCGAGATCGATGTGCGACGCCGCGAGGTGTTGCTGTAGGCGGCTCGCGTCGCGCACCGGGAAGTCGACGAGTCGGGTGAAGAGCGCCATGCCGGGATTGCCCGGGACGACGTCGATCGTCGCGGCGCTGTCGGATCGCGCGAGACGCCAGGCGATCGCGTACTCGCGCCCGCCTCCCCCGAGGACGAGGCAGTTCGTGCCCGGCGCGCCGGCCGCCCGACCGGGGCTCCGGTTGGCGCGCTGTTCTCTGATGATCTGCTGGACCTTCTCGCCGTCGTTGAACAGGCGACGCAGACCTTTCAGCATGTGGGTCCGCTATCCACGGCGCGGGCGATCATTCCCATTCGATCGTGGCCGGCGGCTTCGACGAGATGTCGTACACGACGCGGTTCACCTCGGGGATCTCGTTCACGATCCGCGCCGACGCGCGCGCGAGCACGTCGTACGGGATTCGCGCCCAGTCGGCGGTCATGAAATCCTCGGTCGTCACCGCGCGCAGCGCGACGAGCGACCCATAGGTGCGGTAGTCGCCCATGACGCCGACGCTCTTCACCGGAGTGAGCACGGCGAACGCCTGCGCGACGGTCCGGTAGAGGTCCGCCGCGCGCAGCTCCTCGAGGAAGATCGCGTCCGCGCGGCGGAGCACGTCGAGCCGCTCCTTCGTGATCGCGCCGACGATGCGGACCGCGAGCCCCGGGCCGGGGAACGGGTGTCTCCAAAGGATGTCCTCGGGAATGCCGAGCTCCGCGCCGACGCGTCGGACCTCGTCCTTGAAGAGGCGGCGCAGCGGCTCGACGACGTCCAGGTCCATGACCTCGGGGAGACCGCCGACGTTGTGGTGCGTCTTGATGCGCGCGCTCGTCTTCGATTCGCGGCTGCGCGACTCGATGACGTCGGGGTAGATCGTGCCCTGCACGAGGAGCTCGACCGCACCGATCTTCTTCGCCTGCGCCTCGAACTGCCGGATGAACTCCTCGCCGATGATCGTGCGTTTCTTCTCGGGGTCCTCGACGTCCGCGAGCCGCGACAGGAATCGCTCCGACGCGTCGACGTGGACGAGGCGCAGGCGCGAGCCGAACGTCGCGACGACCTGCTCGGCCTCGCCGCCACGCAGGAGGCCGTGATCGATGAACACGCAGGTGAGCCGGTCGCCGATGGCCCGCGCGACGAGCGCGGCCGCGACCGCGGAGTCGACGCCGCCCGAGAGCGCGCAGATCGCGTGGCGATCGCCGATGGTCCGTTTCAGCTCCGCGACGGCCTCCTCCACGAAGGCGGCGGGGGTCCAGTCACCCTCGCAGCCGCACACGCGGTACAGGAAGTTGCGCAGCACCTCGGCGCCGCGCGGCGTGTGCATGACCTCGGGGTGGAACTGCACCGCGAAGCGGGTCTTGCCGTCGCTCATCGCCGCGAGCGGGAGGCGATCCGTCGTCGCGATGCCGTGGAACCCCGGCGGGAGCCTGCGGACGGTGTCGCCATGGCTCATCCACGCGCGCTCGCTCGTGCCGAGGCCCTCGAACAGGCCCGACGGATCCTTGATCTCGACCATCGCCGGGCCGAATTCGCGCTTTCCCTCGAGCGCGACCTCCCCGCCGAGCACGTACGCCATGAGGTGCATGCCGTAGCAGATGCCGAGGACCGGCACACGCCCGTCGAGGATCCGCTCGTCGATGAGCGGCGCGTCCTTCTCATAGACCGACGCCGGCCCGCCGGAGAGGATCACGCCGACGACGTTCTTCGCGACGAGCTCCTCGGGCGTCACGTCGTGCGGGAAGATCTCGCAATAGACGCGCGACTCACGGACGCGGCGCGCGATGAGCTGCGTGTACTGGGAGCCGTAGTCGAGGATCGCGATGGTCGGGCGCGCCTGCGCGGGCTTCGCCTCCGTGTCCAGGAGGCGCCGCTCGCGGGCGTTCACCCTCGAATTATCCGCTCGTCCGTACGCGGTAGTTGGGCGCTTCGGTGGTGATCTGCACGTCGTGCGGGTGCGATTCGCGCAGCCCGGCACCGCTGATACGGACGAAGCGCGCCTTCGTGCGCAGGTCCTCGATCGTGCCGACACCGACGTAGCCCATGCCAAGCCGTAGCCCGCCGACGAGCTGATAGACGAGCGGCGCGAGCGGTCCGCGCGCGGGCACTCGTCCTTCTATTCCCTCAGGCACGAGCTTGCTGAACTCGGCGACGTCCTGCTGTCCGTAGCGGTCGCGCGATCCCTGGCGCACCTGCATCGCGCCGAGCGATCCCATGCCGCGATACGACTTGAAGCGGCCATCGGCCGAGTCCACGACCTCGCCTGGCGATTCGTCCACGCCAGCGAGGAGCCCGCCGAGCATGACCGTGTGCGCGCCGGCGCCGATCGCCTTCGCGATGTCGCCAGACTCCTGGATGCCGCCGTCCGCGCAGATCGGGATGCCGCTCTTCGCGGCCGCGTTCGCGCAGTCGTAGATGGCGGTGATCTGCGGCATACCCGCGCCCGCGACGACGCGCGTCGTGCAGATCGCACCGGGGCCCATGCCCACCTTCACACCGTCGGCGCCCGCGGCGATGAGCTCCTCAGCGCCTTCGCCGGTCGCGACGTTCCCGCCGACGACCTGCACGCGGTGCCGCGCCTTCACCTTCTCGACCATGCGGATCACCGCCGGAGAGTGGCCGTGGGCCGTGTCGACGAAGATCACGTCCGCCCCGGCGGCGACGAGCGCGGCGACCCGTTCATCGGCGTCACCGGAGACGCCGACGGCCGCCCCGACGCGCACGCCCGCGCTCTTGCACTCCTTGACCTGCGCGGCCTGGTCGTCGACGGAGAGGTTTCGGTGGATGACGCCCATGCCGCCAAGGCGCCCGAGCGCGATCGCCATGCGTGCCTCGGTGACGGTGTCCATCGCGGCCGAGAGGATGGGGACGTCGAGCGCGAGCTCACGCGTGAGGAAGCTGCGGGTGTTGACCTGGCTCGGGCGGATGTCGCTGCGGGCGGGAATGAGGAGGACGTCGTCGAAGGCGAGGCCTTCCGTTCCGAACTTCTCCTCCGGAGTCAATCCGCCGCCCTCACCCGCGTCAGTCTATCGGCTCCCGCATCCGGGCGCGGTCCGACAGTTGCGAAACGACGACCCAGAGCACCACGGCACCCGTGACGACGAGGCCGATCGTCCGCGCGAGCGGATATGCGACGTATCGCCAGACGAGCTCGTAGTCGACGAGCGCCACCGCAACGAGGAGAACGTGCGCGAAGCCGGCCAGAGCGCGCCGGCTATGCGCATCGATGACCCGCAGCGCGAGCGTCAGAGGAAGCGCGCCAACGAATACCAGGACGGGGATGACGACGGCGAGGTAGCCGATGGCCAAGACGATGGCGGCGCTGTCGGCACGCGCCGCGTCTGGCGTGAAGAACACCTCGGGCAGGTAAGGGACAAGGAGCGGTCCGAGGAGGGCATCCCATACCAGACGAACGCCCGCGAACATGATCGAGAATGCGACGAGTTGTCCCCCAAACGTGTTCGCCGGTGGGAACAGCCGGCTGATCATCTCCCGCGCGGCGCTCATCGTCAGAGCCTAGGCGCTGGGACCCTTGAACAGGACCTACTTCGCCTTTGTGGGGCCGGCGATGTTGCTGCTCGCGCTCTCGTTGCCCGCAGCATCCACCGCGCGGACGTACGCGCAATAGCGCTGTCCGGACGCGAGACCGGTGAGGACCATCGGAACGGCCGGCGGGTTCCCCGCGAAGTACTGCGAGGCGCCGTACGGCGCAGCTGGGCAGCTCGACGCCTGGACGTAGTACACGCGGTAGCCGGCGACCCCTGAAAGGGCGTCCGTCCCAGCGCTCGTGCCGGTCACGTTGAGGTTCCCGCTCGACGAACCGCTCGCGAGCGAGATGCCACCGGGCGCCGTCGGAGCCGTCGTGTCGATCTTGATCGTCTGCGACGCACTCGACGCGGCGTTCCCCGCGGCATCCGTGCCGAAGTACTGGACCGTGTGACCGAGGCTGTCGCCGCTCACGCTGAACGTTGCGCTCGCGCCGCCGGTCGAGACCTGGCCCGCGCCGTCGACGTTGCGCGTGACGGAGCCCATACCGGTCCCGGCGTCCGTGCCGCTCACCGTCACCGACACCGCGGCGGCATACCAGCCGCTCGTGCACGCGGCGGAGTTGCAAGTGATCGACATG
>JBIOUD010000068.1:0-13692 GCA_044866725.1 Candidatus Limnocylindria bacterium
GCACGAGTGGGAGCACTACGGTCACATCAAGGAGATCATCGACGCCCTCGGAAAGACGAAGACCTGAACCGCCCTACGCGCTGACCTCGTTCGCCACCTCGATGAGATTGCCGTCGGGATCCCTGAAGTAGATGGAGCGGAGCGGCGCGCGCGCGCCAGTCTTCGCGACCGGTCCGAGCTCGATGGTCACGCCCGCATCCCGCAGGTGGGCGATGACACGGTCGAGCGGTTCGTCGGTGAGGAGGCAGAGGTCGATCGCACCAGGCGTCGGTGCGGCGGCCTTCGGCTCGAACTCTCGCCCGGCCTGATGCAGGTTCAGCTTCTGGTCACCGAACGCGAGCGCGCGCCGCCCCTCCCCGAAGCTGACCGGCGTCATGCCCAGCGCGCGCTGATAGAAGGAGAGCGTGCGGTCGAGGTCGCGGACGGTCAGGACGACGTGATCGATCGCGCGGACCTTCACCGGCCGCGAGCCCACTGGGCCGCAGCGGCGGCGTGCCGCTCGATGAGCCCGCGCTGGTCGGCGCGCACTTCGGGCAGGTCCGCCGGCTCGAAGCCGCGCAGCTCCGCGACCTCCTCGGACAGGCGCTCGGCACCGCCGACGACGCGATAGGCGAACACGAGCTCGACACGCTGCCAGCGGTAGCCGGTGACAACCTCGAGCACCGGGCCGACCTCGATGCGCAGTCCGGTCTCCTCGGCGACCTCGCGCGCGAGCGCCTCGGCCACGCCCTCGCGCCGTGCGAGGAAGCCGCCGAGGAATCGCCACTGTGGCGCCCCGAAGCGATGCCGCGCGAGGATGACGCGACCCTCTGCATCGATGCCGAGCCCGACGACGCCGACCAGGAATCGGTCGTGCGCCGCGGTCATGAACCGCCGCTGCCATCTCACCGGGAACGCGTTGAAGACGAGCGCGAGCGCGCGCATGAGCACGACCGAAGACTAGACCGCCGGCATGGCGCTCCTTACTGGCTGGCGCGGATCCCGACGCTCACGATGCCGTGCGCTTTCGTGACCGGGACCTTTTGGATCACGGCGCGCGTCTTCACGTCGATCACGTTCACCATGCCGTCGACGTTCGTCGTGACGAGAAGACGTCCACCCTCGGGGTCGTACGTCGAATGGAACGGCTGCTGACCGAGCCTCGTCTCAGAGACGACGGCGCGCTCGCGCCAGTCGACCCAGATGAGCGAGGGTCCGATATGGTCGGAGAGCACCATCAGGCCTGCCGACTCGAACCGGTACATGCCGTCCTGCAGCGGCTTGAACGTGTGGAATGGGTAGCGCCCCGGGAGGCGGATCTCCTTCTTGACCGTTTTCGCGACCGGGTCGTAGATCACCATCCTGTCGGACGGCTTGTCGAGGAAGCCGCTGCTGCTGGACCAGACCTCGCTGCCGTCGGGGGTGAAGTACGAGTCATGTACGTCGCCGACCTTGATCTTGGTGATCTGCTTCGTACCGAGGTCATAGACCCGCAGGACGTCGCCCTCGGTCGAGTTCGTGACCGAGAACCACAGCTCGCTCGATTTCAGCGGGTTGATCGTGAGCACGTGCTGCGGGACGCCCGTCATGAGAGCGGTACTCGTCCACGTCGTGGTGTCGATCTTCGCGATGTAGTTGTCGCGCTCGTGAGCGACGAAGAGGTATCGACCGTCCGCGGAGAACGTGATGCCGTGCGGCTGCTTCCCGACCGGGATGCGCCTCAGCTCCTTCATGTCGATCGGATCGATGATCGACGTGCTGTTCGCCATGCGGTTGTTGACGGCGACGTACTTGCCGTCGGGCGAGACCGCCATCTGGTGCGGAAGTCGTCCGACCGGGATCTTCGCGATGACCGCGAACGTCCCCGCCGGCGTCCCCTCCATGACCCAGACCTGGTCGGTCGACTCCGAGGCGACGAAGACGCGCAGCTTGTCGTAGAGGCGGAGGTCCGGTGTCGCGGTCGGCGCCGGCGTGAGGATCGCGGGAGCCTCGGTCGGCGACGCAGCCGGCTCGGCAACGTCCGCAGGGACGTCGACGATCGGAGACGCATGCGTGCCCCCACACGCCGCGAGCAGCATCGTGCTCGCCACAAGTAGCGCCAGGACCCTCACTCACCCACCCACTGCGCCGGCGTCGTGTCTTCCCCAAAACACGCGCCGCGAGAAAGGCTAGCCGCACAGCCAACCGAGCGCTAGGAGCGGGTCCGGCGCCTCCCGGCCACGCGGATGCGGACCAGCGCGCGCTGGAGCGAGGCGCGCGCGCGGGCTTCGTCCGCGGCGGAGAGCTGCGCGCCCTGGAGCACTTCCTGCGCGCGGTCCCGCGCCTGCTGGGCGCGCTGCGCGTCGATCTCCTCCGCCGGCTCGGCGGCCTCCGTCAGGACGACGACGCGATCGGCGCGCACGTCCATGAAGCCCCCGAACACCGCGAGGACCTCCTCGATGCCGCCCTTCTTCACCCGGAACTCACCCGGGCCGAGGGACGTGAGCAGCGGCGCGTGCCGCGGCAGGATCCCGAGGTAGCCCTCGCTGCCGGGCGCGATGACCATGTCCACGTCGTCCTCGTAGACGCGGCCCTCCGGTGTGATGACCTCGAGATGAATTCCCATTACGGGGTGTCGTACTCCCTGCGCATTTGACTCACTTTGCGAGCTCCTCGGCCTTCTTCCGCGCGTCTTCCACCGTGCCGACCATGTAGAAGGCCTGCTCGGGCAGGTCGTCGTGCTTGCCGTCGAGGATCTCGCGGACCGAGCGGACCGTGTCGGCGACCTTCACGTACTGCCCGGGCAGACCGGTGAAGCGCTCGCCGGTGAAGAACGCCTGGCCCATGAAGCGCTGAAGCTTGCGGGCGCGGGCGACGAGGAGCTTGTCCTCGTCCGAGAGCTCGTCGATGCCGAGGATCGCGATGATGTCCTGCAGGTCCTTGTAGCGCTGGAGCACGCGCTGGAGATCGCGCGTCGTGCGGTAGTGCTCCTCGCCGACGATCTGCGGGTCGATCGCGCGGCTGGTGGAGGTGAGCGGGTCGGCCGCGGGATAGATGCCGAGCTCGAAGACCGACCGCTCGAGGCGGATGACCGAGTCGTGGTGCGCGAACGTCGTGACCGGCGCGGGGTCGGTGTAGTCGTCCGCCGGGATGAAGACCGCCTGCAGCGAGGTGATGGAGCCCTTCTTCGTCGAGGTGATGCGCTCCTGCAGCTCGCCCATCTCGGTCGCGAGCGTCGGCTGGTAGCCCACGGCGCTCGGCATGCGTCCGAGCAGCGCGGACACCTCGGAGCCCGCCTGCGTGAACCGGAAGATGTTGTCGATGAAGAGGAGGACGTCCTTCCCCTCGTCGTCGCGGAAGTACTCGGCGATCGTCAGACCGGTGAGGCCGACGCGCAGGCGCGCGCCCGGCGGCTCGTTCATCTGGCCGAAGACCATCGACATCTTCTCGATGACGCCGGCCTCCTCCATCTCGCCGAGGAGCGCGGTGCCCTCGCGGCTCCGCTCACCCACGCCGCAGAAGACCGAGTAGCCGGAGTGCTCGATGCCGACGTTGCGGATGAGCTCCTGGATGACGACGGTCTTCCCGACGCCCGCGCCGCCGAGGACGGCGGCCTTGCCACCCTTGAGGAACGGGCAGACGAGGTCGATGACCTTGAGTCCCGTCTCGAGGATCTCCGCCGAGGAGGTCTGGTCCTCGAACGACGGCGGCTGGCGGTGGATCGGGTCGCGGCGCTTCAGACCCTTCACCGGGCCCTTGCCGTCGATCGGGTCGCCGACGACGTTGAACAGTCGCCCGAGCGTGCCTTCACCGACGGGCGCCGTGATCGGACCGCCGAGGTCCTCGACCGGCATCCCGCGACGGAGTCCGTCGGTCGTCGACATGGCGACCGCGCGCACCCAGTTGTTCCCGAGGTGCTGCTGGATCTCCGCGATGACCTCGGTACCGTCGTCGTGCTTCACCTTCAGCGCGCCGAAGATGGAGGGCAGCTTCCCCTCGTCGAACTGGACATCGAGCACGGGGCCGATGATCTGGACGATGCTGCCGGTGTTCGTCTTCGACGCGGTAGCCGTAGCCATCTGCTGTCTCCTTTAACCCTTGGCCATCGCCTCAGCACCTGAGGCGATCTCGAGCATTTCCTTGGTGATGCGCCACTGGCGCGCCTTGTTCGCCTGGAGCGTGAGCTCCTGGATGAGGTCCGAGGCGGCGTCGGTCGCGTTGCGCATCGCGATGAGCCGCGCCGAGTGCTCTGAGGCGAGGTTCTCGAGGATCGCCTGGTAGACGGAGACCTCGATGAGCCGCGGCAGGATCGCGTTGAGCACGGTCTCGGGGTCCGGCTCGAAGAGGTACTGGATGGGCTCGACCTCGTCGATGTCCTCTTCCTCCGGCACGAGCGGCAGGATCCGGCGCACCGTCGGCGTCTGCCGCAGCGTGTTCACGAACTGCGTGAAGGCGAGGTACACCTCGTCGACCCTCGCCGAGAGGAACTCCTCCGTCGCGAGGTTGGCGATGACGTTCGTGTCCGCGCTCGACGGACGGTCGCCGAGGTTCGAGAACTCCGCGACGACCGGCTGCGTGAATCGCCGCAGCTGCGCGATGCCCTTGCGGCCCACGGCGAGCCAGCTCGTCGACGGCAGACCCTCCGAGTGTCGGAGCGCGTTGCGCACGTTGTTCGTGTTCATCGCGCCCACGAACCCGCGATCGGTCGTCACGAGCACGATGAGCGCGCGTTTCACCGGGCGCTTGACGAGGAGCGGGCTCACCTCCGGATCGGCATACGGCGCGAGATCGTTCAGCACCTCGCGCAGCTTCTGCTCGAAGGGCCGCGACGCGAGCACGGCGTCCTGCGCGCGGCGCATCTTCGACGCAGAGATGGTCTGCTGCGCCTTCGTGACCTGCTGGATGTTCTTGACGCTCCGCACACGGATGCGGATCTCGCGTTCGGTCGCCATGCGCTAGCGGGCTCCCGCCTGTGCCGGCGCTTTTGCGGCAGGCGCCTTCGCGGCTGGCGCCTTGCCCGCGGGTGCCTTGGACTCGGGCTCATCGTCGGCCTTCTCCGCGTAGGTGTGCGCCTTCTTGAACTCATCGAGCATCTTCTTGAGCTTGTTCTCGATGTCGTCGTTCCAGTCCTTTTTCGTGCCGATGGCCTCCACCAGGTCGCGGCCCTGCGTGTCCATGTAGCGGCGCAGGTCGCGCTCGAAGTCGCCGGCCTTCTCCCGCGGCACGTCGTCGAGGTAGCCGCGCGTGGCCGCGTAGAGGATCGCGATCTCGTGATGGAGCTGGACCGGGTCGTACTGCGGCTGCTTCAGGACCTCCTGGATGCGCTCGCCGCGCCGGAGGATCTGGAGCGTCGCCTTGTCGAGGTCCGCGGCGCCGAACTGCGTGAAGGCCGCGAGCTCGCGGAACTGCTGCAACTGGAGCTGCATGCCGCGGACGGTGCGGCTCATCGGCTTGGTGCGCGCGTCGCCACCGACGCGGGAGACCGAGAGGCCCGGGTTGATGGCCGGACAGAAGCCAGCGTTGAAGAGGTCCGGCTCCATGAACAGCTGGCCATCGGTGATGGAGATGACGTTCGTCGGGATGTACGCGGAGATGTCGTTCGACTGCGTCTCGATGATCGGCAGCGCGGTGAGCGAGCCGCCGCCGTTCTTCTGGTTCATGCGCGCGGCGCGCTCGAGCAGGCGGCTGTGCAGGTAGAAGACGTCGCCCGGGTACGCCTCGCGGCCCGGAGGACGGCGCACGAGGAGCGAGACCTGCCGGTAGGCCCAGGCGTGCTTGGTGAGATCGTCGTACACGACGAGCGCGTCCTGGCCCTTGTCGCGGAAATACTCGCCCATCGCGCAGCCGCCGAACGGCGCGAGGTACTGCAGCGTCGCCGAGTCCGACGCGCCCGCGATGACGACGATGGTGTGCTCCATCGCGCCGTGCTCCTCGAGCGTCGACACGAGCTTCGCGACCGAGGATTCCTTCTGCCCGATCGCGACGTAGATGCAGATGAGGTTCTTGCCCTTCTGATTGATGATCGTGTCGATCGCGATCGCGCTCTTCCCCGTCTGGCGGTCGCCGATGATGAGCTCGCGCTGGCCGCGGCCGATCGGGAACATCGCGTCGATCGACTTGATGCCGGTCGCGACCGGCGTGTCCACGTTCTGCCGCTCGATGACGCCGGGCGCGACGACGTCCATGCGCATGTTCTTCGAGGACTTGATCGGGCCCTTGCCGTCGAGCGGCCGCCCGAGCGGATCGACGACGCGGCCGATGAGGCCCTCACCCGCGGGCGTCTCGATGATGCGACCGGTCGTGCGGACCTCGTCGCCTTCCTTGATGTGGTCGTACTCGCCGAGGATGATCGCGGAGACGGTGTCCTCCTCGAGGTTGAACGCGAGGCCGAACGTCTCCTTGCCGAAGTCGAGGAGCTCCGACGCCTGGCAGCCCGCGAGGCCGTGGATCCGCGCGATGCCGTCGCCGATCTCGACGACCGTTCCGACGTCGACGGATTCGGCCTTGGCTTCGAACCGCTGGATCTGCGCCTTCAGGATGTTGGTGATCTCTGAGCTGCCGGCCATTCTTTCCTCCGACGTCTAGCGCGCGAGATCGCGCGCGAGGTGATCGAGCTGGGTGCGCAGCGATGAGTCGATGAGGCGGTCGCCGATCTGCACCTTGGCGCCGCCGATGAGGCTCTGGTCCACCGCGAAGGTCGCCCGGATCTTCTTGCCGCTGGACTGCTCGAGGCGCTGGACGAGGTCGCGCTGGGCGGCCTCGTCGAGAGCGCTCGTGGTCGTGACCTTCGCCTTGAGGACGCCCTCGCGCCGGTCGACGAGGTCGCCGTACGCGCGCGCGACGTCCGGCAGGATCGCGATGCGATCGCGTTCGAGCATGAGATCGACGACGGCGCGGATCGCCTTCGGCTCGTCCTTCACCGCCGCGGCCATGGCCTCGCGACGCCGTTCCAGCGGCACGCGCGGATCGCGCACCGACCGGATCACCTCCGGCGTGAGCGTCGTGGCGAGCTGCTCGAGCGACCTGCGGTATGGCGTCACCGCACCCGCCTCGGTCGCGATGTCGAGGAGCGCCTCCGCGTAACGGCGCGGCGCCGATCCACTGAGTGGCATCTAGTTCTGGCGGAGCTCCTTCCCCGCTTCGGCGAGGGATGCTTCGATGAGCTCGCGGTGCTTCGCCGGATCGATCTCGCGGCCGAGCAGCCGGCTCGCCGCGAGCACGACCATCCCCGCGACCTCGGCACGGAGTTGGGCGAGCGCCTGATCGTGGAGCTGTTGCGCGTCGGTGCGGCCCTTCTCGCGGATGCGATCCGCTTCGGCCCGCGCCTGATCGCGGATGTCGCCGGCCGCGCTCTCCGCCGCGGCGGTGATGCGCTCCGCGTTCGCCGAGGCCTCGCGGCGCGCCTCGCCGAGAAGACGCTCGACCTCGACCTGCATACGCTGCCGCTCGGCCTTGGCCTCCTCGGCCATCTGCAGGCCTTCGCGGATCTTGGTCGCGCGCGAGTCCAGAGTGCGGGCGATGGGCCCCCACATGAACGTCCGCAGGACGTAGAGGAGCACGAGGAAGTTGACGATGGAGACGAGCACCCAGAACGGATGCACGACGAGCGCCGTCGGCGCCTCCTCCGCGATGAGCGGTCCGAAGAACATCGCCTAGAGCGCCTTGCCCTGCAGAAGGAACGCGATGACGAACGAGAAGATACCGAGCGACTCGGCGAAGACGACGATGATGATGCCGTTCGTGCGGATCGCGTTCGCCGCGTCAGGGTTGCGGCCGGTCGCCTCCGCCACCTTCGAGCCCGCGATGCCGATGCCGAGACCAGCGCCCAGTGCGCCAAAGCCGATCGCGATGCCAGCGCCAAGCCAGGCCAGATTCATCCGTGAAGCCTCCCTACTTATTAGCTCGCGTGTGTCGGTGCCGCGTGGGTCGCGGGAACATGCGCCTCTTCATCCACCACGTGCTCGTCGTGACCCTCACCGTGCGACTCGAGCGCGAGGATGATGTAGAGGAGCACGAGGAACGCGAAGACGAACGCCTGAATGAAGCCGATGAAGAGCTCCAGGCCGAGGAACGGGAGCAGGAAGCTCGGGACGAACAGCAGCGCGGCGAGCACGGCGAGCACGATCTCGCCGCCCCAGATGTTCCCCCAGAGACGGAGCGTCAGCGTGAGGATGCGGAAGAGCTTGCTGAACAGCTCGATGATCCCGACGAGGATCATCACGACGCCGACGAGTGGACCTTCCTTGAAGCCCGTGAAGTTGATCCAGCGCGTGAAGTAGCCCAGCCCGTTCTGCCGGATGCCCGCCGCCTGGTACCAGACGAATCCGGTCAGCGCGAGCCCGAGATTGGTGTGGTAGTCCGCGGTCGGGACGTGGAAGAGCTCGATCTGGCCGTTGAGGATCGGGATGACCCCCAGCCAGTTCGAAAGCAGCGCGAACAGGAACAGCGACCCGAAGAGTGGCAGGAAACGCACGACCTGCGGACCGCCGGCCTCGCGCATGAAGTCGGAGAGGAACTGCACGATGAGCTCGAAGAATCCCTGGAGCCTTCCGGGCACTTCGCTCACAGCCTTGCCGGCGACGACGCCGAAGACGATGAGGACCGCCATGACGAGCCACATCGTGAAGATCGAGTTCGAGATGGAGATGTCGTTCCAGATCGAGACGACGCCGCCTTCCGAGGGGTGCTCGTCGCCGCCGAGGTGGAGGATCGGGGTGCCGGCCTGCTCGGCGACGTGGATGTCGGCCTGGCCGGGTGGCCAGTTCGGCAGGTTGCCCGTCGCGGCTGCGATCGCGATCGCGATGCCGTTCAGGAGCAACACGACCATCAGGAATTGCCTCACTCGTCCTCCTCTCCCGCTTCTTTCTTTCTCTCTCGTTCCGCGATCTCGCGCTCCCACTTCCGACCTGCCTCGCGCGCGGCAGGAGACACCGGCTGCTGCGGGTTCGCGGCGATGTAGCGCCTCAGCACGAAGAACATCCCCAGGCCCGCGAC
The DNA here is from genome assembly GCA_044866725.1 of Candidatus Limnocylindria bacterium. Classification (GTDB taxonomy): domain Bacteria; phylum Chloroflexota; class Limnocylindria; order P2-11E; family P2-11E; genus CF-39. The sequence continues at coordinate 8,953 of JBIOUD010000068.1, forward strand.
GACCAGCCCGACCAGGATCGACACGAGCCCGAGCGTCGGCGCCGTCCCGTACATCTCGTCGAGCTTCTGCCCGACGACGGCACCTACGAGCAGCGGCCCTCCCACGACCACCGCCACCTGGAAGCCCATCGAAAGGAGATCGCCGCCGTAGCTACCGGACCCGCGCTCGGGCAATGCGAGAACAGCCTAACGGCGCGAACGCCGACGCTCAAAGCGACCGCTGACCCGCGGTTCGCGCTAGCGGAGCGCCTCACGCAAAGCGGCGAGGCTGGCGAATGTGCGGAGGCCAAGCGAGCCCGCCGCCGCGCGCATCGCGTCGCTGTCCTCGACCACGACCGAATGCTCCACGCCCGCGCCGCAGTCCGCCAGGATCGCGGCGTAGAAGTGCGGCCCGTTCTTCCAGCGGTCCACGAGGTCGGGACCGTACAGATGGTCGAATCGGTCCCGGATGCCCATGCCGCGCAGGTACGGCTCGAGCTCCCATGACAGCCCGCCGCTCGCCATGTTCAGCGTGAGCCCGGCATCGTCCAGCCAACGGACCGTGTCGATCGCGCCGGGGATGTCGGCGCGGACGCGTTCGGAGACCCAGGTCGCGGTCGCGATGGCGTACGCCTCGGGATCGGGAGGGGCGGCCATGCCGAGCTCCTCGCACATCTCGATCATCCAGACCCGGCGGTCCGCCCGGATCCACGCCTCGACGCCTGGCGCGTCGCCGGCGCGGTCGAGCTGCGCGAGGTAGCGGGCCCAGGAGCGCTCGAACACCGCGACGTTCGCGCGCGCCCACGCCTCGGGCGTGCCGCCGAGGCGCGGTGTGAGGTATTCGCCCAGCAATCGCCGCCACTGCGCAGCGCGTCGCTCGTTGTCGTTCAGCACGCCGCCGTCGTCGATGAAGGCGACGCGCAGCCCCGCTAGAGCCAACCGCGCTTGCGGAAGTACCAGGCCGCCGCGCCCGCCGCGGCGACCATGGTGACCATCGATACCCAGAAGAGGCTCGTCGAGCCGTATGGGATGAAGTCCCAGTTCTGGCCGAAGAAACCGGTGATGACGCTCAAGATGAGGAGCACCGTCGCGATCGCGGTGAGCACCTTCATGACCTCGTTGAGCTTGTTGTTCTGCGCCGCGAGGTGCGCATCGACGACGTTCGAGACGAGGTCGCGGAACGTGTCGACCTCATCGGTCACGCGCACGATGTGGTCGTAAAGGTCCTGGAAGTACGCGCGCCGGCCAGCCTCGCGAAGCTCGCGGATGTCGCCGCGCACGAGCGACGCCGCGACGTCGCGCTCCGGGGCGATGACCTTGCGGATCGCGAGGAGGTCGCGCTTCAGACGGAACAGCTCGCGGATCGACGTGCCGGCGTCGCGCGGGTCACCGTCGATGACCATCGCCTCGATGAGCTCGACGCGGTCGCCGAGGCCGTCGAGGATGTCGAAGTAGCTGTCGACGATCGTGTCGAGGACCGCATGCAGCAGCAACCCGGTCGTCGCGAGCTTGCTCTCGCGAAAGCGCTTCTCGACGATCTGCAGCGCGGCGATCGTCCCCTCGTGCACGGTCACGACGGCGTTGCGCTTCACGAAGATGCTGATCTCGCGCTGGCGGATCACATCGGGGCTCGGCTCTTCGAGCGCGTAGACCACGATGAAGTAGTGATCCTCGTACTCGTCGATCTTCGGACGCTGGTGCTGGTTCCGAGCGTCCTCGACGGCGAGCGGGTGCAGCTCGAGCTCCTCTGCTGCGAGCGTCAGCTCCTCGCCGCGCGGATCCGCGATGTCGAGCCAGCACGGGAATTCGCCGCGCAGCTCTGACAGCTGATCCGGTGGGTGATCGGCGACGGTGCCAGCTTGTTTGACGAGGAGTCGTGCGGGCATGCGGCGAGGATATGCCTAGGAGGCGAACTTCCTCACCACGCTCAGCAGCGCGTTCGAGTCGAACGGCTTCGCGAGGTACGCCTCGGCGTTGCAGCGGTCGGCCTCGTGACGCGGGTCGTCGGCCGCGGTGAGGACGACGAGCGGCACATGCTTCAGACCCATCCGCAGCTCACGCGCGAATGAGGGTCCGTCGACTCCCGGCATCTGTACGTCGAGGATCACGACGGCGGGCGGATCGTGCTGCATGAACCAGAGCGCCTCCGCCCCATCCCGGGCTTCGACCACGCGAAACCCGTTGTCGCGCAGCAGCTGCCGCTCGGCAGCGCGGATCGCGTCGTCATCGTCCACTACGAGCACCGGGCGCGGAGTCGAAGCACGCATTACCCCTGGTAGAGCAAACCTCGTACCGGAAAGCGCACGCCTGCCTGTTCGTTCCCATTCCGACACGAAGGCTGGTCCGACTATGGCCAGCACACAGGGAACCGATGAGGCTGCCTATCGTCTCAAGGCATATGCGCCTCCGCGCGCTCCTGGGCCTCGGGCTCGCCGCGATGCTCGTCGCGTGCGGCGGATCTGCGGGCGCGAGCCCCACACCCGCGCCCTCGCCACTCACACAGGCCGAGCTCAAGTACAGCGTCATGGCGACCGCGGGAAGGATCTGGTTCTGCGATCCCGACTTCTATCCGGTCGCCCGCGCTGACGAGAGCGAGCTCGCGAAGCAGCGGCTGCCGCAGATCCAGGCGGACGCAGCGACGTACGCGGCGATCACGAAACGGGTGGGAAGCGACATGCTCGCGGTCTATCGCGAGTGGAAGGTTCTCAATGCACTCCAGCTCCAGCCCCTGAACGACGTTTTCGGATTCGCATACCTCGCACAGAAGAGCGACAAGTCGGGCGAGCGGGTCGACGGTCGCGTCACGGCGACGGGGTCGGTGACCGTCCTGTCGCGCGCTCCCGCCGGCGCGCCAGCGTGTCCCATCTGCCTCGCGCGCGGCACGCGCATCGCGACGCCGCACGGCGATATCGCGGTCGAGGACCTCCACGCCGGCGACGTCGTGTGGACGCTCGACGACCACGGCGTCCGCGTCGCCGCGCCGCTCGTCACGGTCGGTAGGGCCGCGGTGCCCGCGACCCACGAGGTCGTGCGGCTCGTGCTCGAAGATGGACGGACGGTCGACGCGTCGCCCGGTCATCCGACGCACGACGGCCGCAGCGTCGGCGAGCTTCGCGCCGGCGACGCGCTCGAGGGCGCACGCGTCGTCTCGGTCGAGCGAGTGCGCTACGTGGGCGGCGCCACGTTCGACGTCCTGCCGGCCAGCGCGACTGGGATGTACTGGGCGAACGGCGTGCTCCTGGGAAGCACGCTCCGCTAGGCGAAGACCCGGGTCAGGACCGCTGGGCGGCGAGCTCCGTCACGAGGAATTTCACGATCCGCCCGTACGCGTCGTCGGCGTTCTTCTTCTTCGTGAAGCCGTGGCCCTCATCGGGATACACGACGTAGTCGACGCGACGACCCATCTTGCGCAGCTTCTCGACGACCTGATCCGACTCCTCCTGCGGGACGCGCGGGTCGTTCGATCCCTGGAGGATGAGCATCGGGCACTTCACCTTCTCGATGTGCGTGATCGGCGATCGCAGGGCGAGCTTCTCGCGATCCGTCTCGAGGTCCCCGATCCACCGCGCGAGGAAGCGACGCCAGTTCGGCTGCGCGTTCTCCAGCATCGTCACGAGATTCGCGACGCCGAAGACGTCGACGGCGCAGCGCCAGACGTCGGGGATCTGCGTGACGCACAGCAGCGTCGCGAATCCGCCGTACGAGCCGCCGTACACCGCGAGGCGCTTCTGGTCGAACTCCTTCTGCTCGGTCATCCACGTCGTCACCGCGCGCAGGTCGCGAAGATCGATCCCACCCCAATCCTTGTGGATGGCGGCCTGCCACGATCGACCGTAGCCGGTCGAGCCGTGGATGTTCGGCACGACCAGCGCGATGCCCGCGTCGATGAGCGCGAGCTGGTGCATCGCTGATGCGGCGAACGCGGGTCGCGACTGTCCCTCCGGGCCGCCATGCGGATAGAGGATCGCGGGATACGGCGCGCGCGCGCGCTTCGGCCGGTAGACGAAGCACGGGATGTCGCCCTGGGGGCCGGGTATGCGGATGAGCTGCGGCTCGACCAGCTCGCTCGACGGGACGTTCATCGTGGTGGTGATCGCGACGCGCGCGTCGCCGGTCGCGGTATCGATGGTCCAGACCTGCCAGGGCTCGACCGCCGAGTAGCGCACGAACGCCGCGCGCGATCCGTCGGCCGACACGACGAGGTCCTCGCACACTCCTTTAATGTCGCGCTCGCGCGCGGGGCCGCCGTCGACCCGCCAGCGCAGCTTCGAGTAGCCGTCCTCGTTCACCGACCACACCTGCACGCGACCGTCGGCCGAAGAGACCGCGAGCTCGACATCCCACTTCGAGCGATCCACCGACTCGCGCGCGCCGGTGTTGGGATCGAGCGCGGCGAGCCACAGATGTTCGTCGTCGATGTCGGTGATCTCCAGGACTCGGCCGTCGGAAAGCCAACCCGCGGGTACGTGCGAGACGTCCTCAGCATGCTTCGTGATCTCGCGCGCGATGGCGGTGCGTGGATCGACGACGAGAAGATCCTGCGTGGTGTTGTCGTGCACGCGCATGACGAGCAGCTGCGATCCGTCGGGTGACCATCCCCCGACGACGTGCCATGCGGCGCCCGTGAGGAGCGGACGTTCCGTGCGATCGCGCAGGTCCGACACGACGACGTCCATGTCCGTCGACTGGCGCGCGTTCGACGAGAACGCGGCGAAGGCACCGTCCGGCGACGCCGCGTTCCAGGAGAGGAGCCGCTGGACC
>JBIOUD010000069.1:0-4778 GCA_044866725.1 Candidatus Limnocylindria bacterium
GGCACGCGAGCGCCGCTCGGGGCGCGCCCGGACATGTTCGAGCTCGCGGGCGACGGCACGCGCGCCGGCATGTATCTCTGGCCGGCGGTGAAGGGCGGCGCCAACGTCGACGGCGCGACCTCGGTGACCGTTCCCGGGCAGGCCGCGGCGCTGTGTCTCGCGCTCGAGCGATATGGCTCGCTCCCACGGAGCCGCGTCATGGAGCCGGCGATCCGGATCGCGCGCGACGGCTTCGAGATCGATTGGTACGTCGCGCTGTCCTTCGCGATGTACGCGGAACGGCTCTGGAAGGCCGGTGACGCGCGGCGGATCTTCTTCCGGCCGAGCGGAGCGCCACTGCGTCCACCCATCGGCACCGAGCCGTCCGATCGCGTGGTGCAGACCGATCTCGCGCGCACGCTCGAGCTCATCGCGCGCGACGGTCCGGACGTCCTGTACCACGGTGAGATCGCCGAGGCCATCGTCTCCGGCGTACGCGCGAATGGTGGGGTGCTCGGCGCGGAGGACCTCGCCAGCTATGAGGCCGTGGTCGCCACGCCGCTCCGAACGACCTACCGGGACCACCGCGTGATCACGCTCGATGGGCTCACGGGCGGGCCGACCGTCGCGCGAGCGCTCACCGTTCTGGACGCGTTCCCTCTCGGGAAGAAGGAGCGCGGTGGTGTCGACCACCTGCACCTGGTCGCCGAGGCCCTACGCGCGTCGTTCCTCTATCGCTTTTCGCAGCTGGCCGATCACACCACGCACCTCAACGCGGTCGACCAGGAGCGCACGGTGGTGGCGCTCACGCAGACGCTGGGGCAGGGGTTCGGCTCGGGCTTCGTGCCGAAAGGTACGGGGATCGTGCTCGTGGACGGGATGACCTGGTTCGACCCGGTGCCCGGGAACCCGAACTCGATCGCCCCGGGCAAGCGCGTCCTGTGGGCGGGGTCGCCGACGATCATCACGATCGGAGACCGGCCGCTGCTGGCCGTCGGCGCACCCGGCGGCCGGAAGATCATGAGCGCGGTCACGCAGGCCATCGTCAACATCGTGGACTTCGGTGACGGACCGCAGGACGCGGTGAACCGCCCACGCGTGCACGACGAGGGAGAGGGCCTGCTGGTCGACTCGCGCATCCCCGCGGACGTGCGCCGCGGTCTCGCCGAGCTGGGCCACGAGATCGACGTGAAGGAAGAGACGCTCATGTCGGCGTGGTTCGCGCGCCCGAACGCGATCCTGATCGATCCGAAGACCGGGGAGCTGCGAGGCGGCGTCGATCAGATGAAGCCGGCCGTCGCGGTGGGGTATTAGGCTTCCGACCGCGAACAGCGGGTAGGCTACGGCGCCGATGGCACGATTGATCGTCGATGGCGGCACGCCGCTGCGCGGAGAGATCCGTCCGGCGGGCAACAAGAACGCCGCGCTGCCACTCATCGCGGCGAGCCTCCTCACGGACGAGCCCGTGACGCTGCACAACGTCCCGCGCATCCGGGACGTGCGCGGCATGGTCGACATCGTGAGCGAGCTCGGCGCGAAGGTCGAGGAGCTCGACGCGACGACCGTGCGCATCACTGCCGCAGGTGTGAAGACCACCGAAGTGCCGCGGGCGCTGGCGGGTGAGATCCGCACGTCGCTGCTCTTCGCCGGGCCGATGCTCGCGCGACACAAGAAGGTGAAGCTCGGACTGCCGGGCGGCGACGTCATCGGCCGGCGACGCAACGACACGCACTTCCTCGCCCTGAAGGCCCTCGGCGCGGAGCTCGATGTCGGCTCGTCCGGCTACGGCCTCCACACGGCTGGCCTTCGCGGTGCGGAGGTGCTCCTCGACGAGACATCGGTCACCGCGACCGAGAACGCGCTCATGGCCGCCGTGCTCGCGCCGGGCCGGACCGTCATCCGCAACGCGGCGAGCGAGCCGCACGTCCAGCAGCTGAGCATCGCGCTGCTCCGGATGGGCGCGCGCATCAACGGGATCGGCACGAACACGATCACGATCGACGGCGCCGAACGACTCAAGGGCATCGAGCACACCATCTCGAGCGATCACATGGAAGTCGGCTCGCTCATCGCGGCCATCGCCATGACGCACGGCGACGCGACGATCAAGGACGCGGTCCCCCAGCACATGCGGATGACCCGTCTGGTCTTCCAGAAGCTCGGTGTCGAGACCGAGGTGCGCGGCGAGGACATCCACGTTCCGGGGAAGGCGCACTACGTCGTCGAGCCCGACATCGGTGGCGCGATCCCGCACATCAAGCCGCAGATCTGGCCGGGATTCCCGACCGACCTCACGAGCGTCGCGACCGCGATGGCCACGCAGGCCGAGGGCACGGTGCTCATCCACGAGTGGATGTTCGAGGCGCGCATGTTCTGGGTCGACGCGCTCGTGCGGATGGGCGCTCGTCTCGTGCTGGCGGATCCGCACCGTGTCGTGGTCGTCGGCCCGTCGCAGCTGTACGGGACGGACCTGCGGAGCCCCGACATCCGCGCGGGCATGGCGATCCTCGCCGCGACGCTGTGCGCGCAGGGCCAGAGCGTCATCAGCAACGTCGAGCAGATCGATCGCGGCTTCGAGGACCTGGACACGCGCCTCCGGGCGCTGGGCGCGAAGATCGAACGCGCGGCGTGAGCTCGTTCGCCACCCACCTCGAATGCTCTCGCTGCGGCGAGGACTTCCAGATCGACACCCTGCAACAGACCTGCGCGAAGGACGGCGGACCGCTCCTCGTCCGCTACGACCTCATGAAGGTCCAAAGGACGATGCAGCGCGAGGCGCTCGTGCGACGCCCCGCGACCCTGTGGCGCTACCGCGAGCTGCTGCCGATGGACCACGCCGAGCGCGTCGTGACGCTCGGCGAGGCCAACACGCCACTCCTCCCTGCGCGGCGCGTGGGGGAGGAGCTAGACATCCCCGAGCTGCGCGTGAAGGACGAGGGCCTGCTGCCGACCGGGACATTCAAGGCGCGGGGCGCGGCGGTCGGCGTCACGCGCGCGCTCGAGCTCGGGGTGAGCACGCTCGCGCTGCCGACCGCCGGCAACGCCGGCGCAGCCTGGGCCGCGTACGGCGCGCGCGCCGGTATCCGCGTCATCGTCGTCATGCCCGACACGACGCCGCAGACGATCGTCCGGGAGACCGCGTCGTACGGCGCGGAGGTGTACCTGGTGCCCGGCTCGATCGCCGATGCCGGCGCGGTCGTGAAGCGCGCCTGCGCGGAGCGCGGGTGGTACGACGCGTCGACGCTGAAGGAGCCGTACCGGATCGAGGGAAAGAAGACGATGGGCTTCGAGCTCGCGGAGCAGCTGGAATGGATGCTGCCCGACGTGATCGTGTACCCCACCGGTGGCGGCGTCGGTCTCATCGGGATGTGGAAGGCGTTCGCGGAGCTGCGCGAGATCGGCTGGATCTCGCGTGACGACGTGCCCAGGTTCGTCGTGGCGCAGGCGACCGGCTGCGCGCCGATCGTGCGTGCGTTCGAGGAAGGGGCGACCGAGTCGCAGCCGTGGCCCGACCCAAAGACGTTCGCGGCCGGCATCCGCGTGCCGAAGGCGCTCGGGGACTTCCTGGTGCTGCGCGCGCTGCGCGAGAGCGACGGCATCGCCGTCGCCGTGACCGACGATGAGATGCGCGACATGATGCGCGTCGTCGGTGCCATGGAGGGCATGCTGCTCTGTCCGGAGGGCGCCGCGGCGATCGCGGCGGCCGCGAAGCTGCGGCGCGATGGCTGGATCCACGACGGCGAGAGGGTCACCGTGTTCAACACCGGCAGCGGGCTAAAGTACGCGGAGTCGCTGCAGGGTGAGGCCGCGAGACATCTGGACGCCGGTGCGCTGCCGGATGAGTGACGGAGGAGCCTAGTGCGCACCACCGCGCGTACGCTGGGCGTCCCTCGCGGTGTCCTCGGTGGCGCTGTCCTCGTCGCCGTTGGCGTCTGGTCCCTCATCCAGGCGCTGCAGTTCCCGAGTGCGGGGGCATACCTCTTCGGCGCTCTGGGCGTCGCGTTCCTCGCGGCGTGGTACGTGGGCACGCGGCAGTACGTGTACATCGTTCCGGCCGCGGTGCTCATCGGCTTCGGTCTCGGGATCCTGATCCCGACCTGGCTCCCCGTCCTCGCGGGGTTCGAAGCGTCGATCTTCCTGGGTGCCCTCGCGCTGGCGCTGGGCGTCGTGTTCGTCATGCACCCGGATCACCGCGGGCTGCTCGTGCCGGCCGGCCTTCTCGCGCTCGTCGCCATCGCCGACCTGTTCGGTCTGCGCCTGCCCGAGGCAACGCAGCCGTTCTTCGTGCCGATCGTGCTCCTCGCGGTGGGCATCTACATGCTCGTCGAGCGCTAGCTCGGCCACCCTCGGCGGTTCGGCGTGTACGCGCAGCATGGAGAGCCCACGACGTGAGGCCCGGGGATGTGTTCTCCGACGCGGAGGTCGCCCGCCTGTATCGCTTTCGCGCGCCCTATCCCGACGCGGTGTTAGGGATATTGCGCCGCCTTGTCGTCATGCCACGTCGCGTGCTGGATGTTGGCGCCGGCACCGGGGCGCTCGCTCGCCCGATGCTCGCGTTCGCCGAGCACGTCGATGCCCTAGACCCATCCGCCGCGATGGTCGAGGAGGGGCGCCGCCTGCCCGGCGGTGATGACAGCCGCCTGCACTGGCTGATCGGGCGCGCGGAGGATGCGCAGCTATCCCCGCCGTATGGCCTCATCACGGCTGGTGCGAGCATCCACTGGATCGACCGCGACCTGGCTCTGCCACGACTGGGTGACGCGCTCGCTCCCGCCGCCGTCGTGGCAGTCGCGGACACC
>JBIOUD010000070.1:0-8291 GCA_044866725.1 Candidatus Limnocylindria bacterium
GTACAGCGCGGCGAGCTCCGCATCGCTCACCTGTCCCGCGAGCACGACGCGATCGCGCGGCGCTTTGCCGCGATCGAGCGCATCGAACAGGAACCGCGCGAGCTTGCCGAGGTCGCCGGCGACGACGAGACGGAGGTCCGGATGACGCTCGGCCGCGCGCGCGAACGCGGAGACGAGGCCGTCCATGTTCTTGCGTGGATCGAACTGACCGACGTAGAGGACGTACGGCGCGGTCACGTTGAAGCGCGCGCGCACCTGCTCGAGCGCCGCGTCGTGTGGCGGCGGCGCGAACGACGCATCGACGGCTTCGGGGATCACGGTGACGCGCTCCGGTGGGATGCGGAGCAGATCGATGACATCGCGCCCCGTCGCCTGCGAGACGGCGATCACGTGGTCGGCGTGCTGCGCGAGCCGGTACTGCCACGAGTGGCCGATGCGCGCGTGCGGAAGACGGAGGTAGTGCTCCGACCAGTGGAGCGGCGCGAGGTCGTGGATCGTGACGATCGCGCGGGTTCGGCGGATCGCCGGCAGTCCGAGCTGTACGGAGTGGTAGACGTCGGGGCGCGCGAAGGGGAGCTCGAGGCTCAACAGGAGCGGATCGAGCATGAGCATCGACAGTTCCGGCCGCGGCAGGCGCAGCGTTCGCAGATCGCGATGCTTCGGCAGCGGTGACTCGTCCGCCACCGGGAAATTGCGAAGTCGCAGCAGCGTCCACTCGATGTCGCCTGGGCCGAGACGTGCGAACGACGCGAGGAGGTTGCGCGAGTACCGTCCGATGCCACGAACGCGCGACGCCGTCTGAAGATGACGTGCATCGAACGTGACGCGCACGGAACGTAGACTAGGCAAATCTTCGTCTCGGTCGTCGTCCCCACCTACAACGAGGCCGACTCGCTCCCCCTCCTTATCGAGCGGCTCGCGACGGCGTTCGACGGGCGCGAGTGGGAGCTCGTCGTCGTCGATGACGGATCGCCCGATGGCACCGCCGACATCGCCGAGGGCCTGAACGACAAGAGGCATCCGATCACCGTCGTTCGGCGCTCGGGAAAGCTGGGCCTCGCGTCCGCGGTCGTCGCGGGGTTCGCCGCGGCGAAAGGCGACGTGCTCCTCGTGATGGACGCGGACCTCTCGCATCCGCCGGCCGTCGCGCCGCAGCTCGCCGACGCGATCGCGAACGGCGCAGACCTCGCGGTCGGGAGCCGCTACGTGAGCGGGGGCGGGACGAAGGACTGGCCGTGGAAGCGGCGCGTCGTGTCGCGCGTCGCGTGCCTCATGGGGAACGTCCTCGTGCCGGTGCGCGACTCGACGTCGGGGTTCTTCGCCATCCGCCGCTCGGTCATCGACGGCGTGAAGCTCAACCCCATCGGCTTCAAGATCGGGTTCGAGGTCATGGCGCGCGGTCGCTACGAACGGGCCGTCGAGGTCCCCTACGTCTTCCGCGACCGCGAGCTGGGCAAGTCGAAGTTCGGCCAGCGGGAGATCGGCCAGTACCTCATCCAGCTCGGGCAGGTCGCGCGCGACCGCGTCCTTCGCCGCGCCTGACGCGTATCACCTGCGTGAGATGGCTGTGATCGAGTCAGCGAGCCGCTGGGACATCGGCGCGATCGTCGCGCGCGAGAGCGCGGAGACGCTGTCCGGCCGCGTCAGCGGAGTGCGCGTCGAGGTGACGCGACGGCTCGTCCGGCCAGCGGCACACCTGCTGGCCAAGCGCTTCGTCGAGTACGACGGTGCGCTTGGCGACCGCGGCGCCGTCGGCGGCGCGGAGTGGATCGTCGCGCGCGCGACCGGCGGGGTCGTCGCGGAGGGATCCGAGCACGTCCCCGCCGCGGGCGGCACGCTCGTCGTCGCGAACCATCCCGGGCTCGCCGACGCCGTCGCGCTCCTCGCCTCGATGCGTCGCGACGACGCCTGGATCGTCGCGGCCGACTACCCGTTCCTTCGCGCGATGCGGCGCGCGAGCCGACGCTTCCTCTTCGTGGACGACCGCTGCGCGGCGCTCCGGCACATCGTCCGCAGGCTTCGCGCCGGTGATGCGGTGTTGCTCTTTCCGGCGGGCGGCCTCGAGCCCGATCCGGCGAACGCCCCCGCCGACGCGCGGGCGTCCCTTGAGAGCTGGTCCCGCAGCATCGACCTCATCGCCAGGCTCGCGCCGCAGACGGCGGTCGTGCCCGCGGTCGTGAGCGGCGCCGTGTCACGCGCCGCGTACGCGCATCCGTTCGCGCGACGTCGAACGCCGACGACGGAGCGGCAGCGGCTCGCGTCCCTGCTCCAGCTCGCGTTCCCCGCGCTCCAGCGCGACAGCGTCTCGGTGCGCTTCGGCGCGGCACTCTCCGCACGGACCGCGAGCCTTCACACGGCCGTGCTCGCCTCGATGTCCACGCTCATGGCGGACATCTAGACGCGCGCGATTACTTCGTCCCGAGCTCCTCGCGCAGCGACTCGATGACCCAGGACTGCTCGTCGTCGGTCATCGTCGCGAACAGCGGGATGAGCATCGTCGAGCGCGTCGCTTCCTCGGTGATGGGCAGGCTCACCGTGCCGTAGCGCGAGGTGTAGGTCTTCTCGAGGTGCGAGGCCATGACGCCGCGTCGCGTCGCGATCCCGCGATGCAGGAGGTTCGTCATGAGGTCCTCCCGGTCGAGGCGGCACTCCTTCGTGAGACGCAGGCAGTACGACTGGTACGTGTGCGACGCGTACTGCGGGACGAACGGCACCTCGATGCCCTTCACGTCGGCGAGCTCTTCGTTGTAGCGCTGCGCCTTCTTCCGGCGGATCGCGAGCAGCTCGTCGAGGCGGCGGAGCTGCACCAGGCCGATGGACGCCTGGATATCGGTCATGCGGTAGTTGAAGCCGAGCTCGTCGTAGGACTCCATGATCACGCGGTCGGAGCGGTGTCGCTCGAGGTCCGACACGCTCATCGCGTGGGCGCGCAGCTTGCGTGCGCGGTCCGCGAACGCGTCGTCGTCGGTCGTGATCATGCCGCCCTCGCCGGTGGTGATGACCTTGCGCGGGTGGAACGAGAAGACCGTCTGATGCGCGTTCGACCCGACCTTGCGGCCTTTGTAGTCCTCACCGATCGCCGGCGCGGCGTCCTCGACGACGTCGATCCCGTGCTTCTTCGCGATCGCGTTCACCGCGTCCATGTCGGCCGAGAGGCCGATCTGGTCGATCGGCATGATCGCCTTCGTCTTCTTCGTGATGCGCTTCTCGATGTCGTTCGGGTCGATGTTGAAGGTCTTCGGATCGATCTCGCAGAAGACGACGTCGGCCCCGGTGTAGAGGATCGAGTTCGCCGAGGCGATGAAGGTGAAGGACGGCACGATGACCTCGTCGCCCTTCCCGATGCCGGCCGTCGCGAGCGCGAGGTGCAGGCCGGTGGTGCAGGACGTCGTCGCGATGCCGTGCTTCGCACCGACGTAGGCCGCGACCGCCTTCTCGAATTCGGCGACCTTTGGCCCCTGCGTCACCCAGCCGCTCTTGATCGAGTCGAATGGCGCGCGCGCCTCCTCCTCGCCGAGCGCGGGCTTGGTGATCGGCACGTTCAGCTTCTTCTTCGTCTCGGTCGCCATATCGCTCGAACCTCCGCTACGTCTTCGCCGTGGCGAGCGTCTCGCGCCGCCACCTGATGAGCTCACGCAGTCCATCTGCCAGCTTCGTCTCGGCTCTGAAGCCGAGCAGCTCCTCCGCCCGCCGCGGGTCGCCGAAGCGCCGCGCCGGAAGCGCGCCGGCGGGCTGCGGCTTGTACTCGATGCCGACAGTGCTCCCGGTGATCTCGAGGAGGAGCTCGGCGAGGTCACGCATCCGCGTCTCCACCCCGCTGCAGACGTTCACGATAGCGTCCTTCGTCTTCGCTTCCGCCGCGAGCAGATTCGCCCGCACCACGTCCGTCACGTATACGAAATCGACGGACGCGCCGCCATCACCGAACAGAGTGAGCGGCCTGCCCTCATCGATGAGGTTGAGCCAGCGGACCATCACCTCGACGTACTGGGACCGCACATCCATCCGGGGGCCGTAGACGTTGAAGTAGCGCAGGGTCGTCGTGGGCAGATCTCGCAGATGCGCGAAGGCGCGGCCCATCTGCTCGTTCGCGACCTTCGCCGCGCCGTACACCGTCGTCGGGTTCGGCGGCTCGTCCTCGCTGATCGGGAGCCGCTTCGGGTCGCCGTACACGACCGCGCTCGACGCCATGACGACGCGCTTCACCTTCGCCTCGGCCGCCGCTTCGAGGACGTTGAACGTGCCGTCGATCATGACTTCCTGGCACTCGCGCGGATGTTCCTGGCAGCGCGTCCAACGGAGCGCCGCCTGGTGGAACACGATGTCGGCGCCGTCGACGTTCGCGCGGACCGCCTTGCGATCGCGGATGTCGATCTCGACGAGGCGCGCTCTTCCGGTGGCGATCGCGTGCGTGAGGTTCTCGGGCACGCCGCGAACGAGGGCGTCGACGGCGACGGCCTCGCGCGCGCCCTGCGCGATGACGGCGTCAACGATCTGCGAGCCGACATTTCCTGCGCCGCCGGTGACGACGACCTTCGCGCCGTTGAAGACGCTCACTTCTCGCGCACCGCATACCCGTTGTACTGGCCGCCGACGGCGAGCGCGATCTCGCGCATCGCCTCCTGCGTGGCGACTTCGCGATCCTTCTCGGCGACCTCGTCGTGCGTCGCGATGAGCAGCCAGTCGTCCCCGTCGGCCGCGGGCCCGGCTTCGGAGCGGAAGCCCGCGCGCGCGAGCGCCTTTCCGGCACGCTCGGCGGCTTCGCGATCCGGGACGTAGAGGTAGTGGCTCGTCGCCCGTGTCTTGGTGGAGCCCACGATCAGGGCAAGCGTAGCGGGCACGGGCTGTGCTCGGATGTCGCCGCGTGATCGATTGGATGACGCTGTTCGCACCGCATCACGTCGTCGAGAACGTGGTCCGCGCGACGCTCGTGTACTGGATGCTCTTCCTGGTCCTCCGCTTCCTGCCGAACCGGAAGACCGGCGGCATCGGCCCGACGGATCTCCTCGTCGTCGTCCTCCTCGCGAACGCGGTCCAGTACGCGATCCAGCGCGAGGGCACGGCGATCACCGACGCGGCCATCCAGATCGCGACGATCATCGGCTGGAGCGTCGCATTCGATCTCCTCGGCGACCGTATACCAGCGCTGCGCAGCGTCCTCCGATCCGAGCCGGTCGAGGTCATCCGCGACGGCGCGGTCATCGCGCGAAACCTTCGACGCGAGTTCATGACGGAGGACGAGCTCCACGCGCAGCTGCGGCTCCAGCACGTCGACGCGATCGACGACGTCGCCCGCGCGTATGTCGAGCACGATGGTCGGGTGAGCGTCATCCGGAAGAGAGATCGGCGGGACGGGCGGCAGACGACGACGCCGTGAAGGCGCGTCTACGCGAATGGCAGGAACGAGCTCAGCGCCAGGATCCTCATCGTCGCGTTCCGGTGGATGAGCCGCTCAGGCCAGCCCGCATCATCGGAGACTGCGACGCCCGCTGAGCGATCGAGTCCGCACGCGGCGATGAGAGCGTCGACCATCTTCATCCCCTCGTGTGCCCGGACCTGCGCGGCGATGCTCGCAACGGTCAGATCGACCGACGCGATCTCGACGTTCGGGAACCAGCGGACGAAGTCGATCACCGAAGAACCGGCGTCGGCGCGTTCTGAACGCACCGGGCGCACGAGCAGCTCGGCCGCGGAGACCGCGGACACGACCGCGCTGTTGCGGCCGGAGCGAATGAAGCCATCGATCAGAGCCGCCGCCACCCGGCTCGTCGGCTCGACCCCGAAGTACGCGGCGAGGCTCGTCGTGTCGAGCAATACGGTGGCCCCAGGCAGGATGGCCCGCTCAAGTCTCGCGAGAGTCACCGAGGGCTTCGCCCCGTCCCTCGTGACCCTCGCGAGGCGCGCCACTTGCGTACGCGCCGGCGTGAACGCGCGATCTGTTCAGGCTCGGTGCTGATGCCCGCGTCGCTGATGAGCTTCGCCGCGTGCTTTCGTCGGTGCTCCTTCATCTGCGCGATGGAGCGCCCGCAGATGTCGCACTTCGGCCAGCGCAGCTTCGGCTCGCGGTCGTACCGCTCTCGCGTCACCTCGGTCTGCCGATAGGTCCGCCGGGACTCCTCGAACGTCAGGTACGGGGTTCCGTCGGCGGACCGTCCGGGGTCCTCTCGATCCCACGACGCTCGCTCTTCCGCGATGTACGCGGCGCGCTCCTGCGCGGTCCTGCCGTAAAGATCGCCAGCGATACCCGCGTAGCTTCGTGGCAACACTCGTAGCCGCGCACTGCCAGGGTCGGACTCGTCGTACGTGAGCAGCAGGTCGTCACCCGGCCCGGCTTTGAGCGCCCTCGCGAGCCGCTCGGGAAGCGTCAGCTGGTTGCGTTCGCGAAGCTGCGCGAGGACTTCGATGGGCATCGCGCGACGATAGCGGAATTCCGTCTCGTCTGCAACAATCAGAATCTCGCTACTTGCGGTAACGCAGCAGCTTCGCGGGGACGCCGGCGTAGATCGCGTACGGCGGCACGACCGTGTCGCGCGGCACGACCGCGCCGGCGCCGATGATCGCGCCTTCGCCGACGCTCACGCCGGGGAGCAGCACGGCGTTCACGCCGATGTCCGCTCCGTTCCCGACGGTGACGCGCTTGATGACGAGATCGGTCTTGATGATCGGCACGTCGCGCGGCTCCCCGGTGTGCTCGCTCCCGAGGATCTTCGCACCGGGGCCCCAGCCGACGTACTCGCCGAGCTCCATGTCGCGGCAATCGAAGTACGACTGCGGACCGATCCAGCTGTGCGCGCCGATCACGCAGCGTCCGTCGTGACGCCCTTGGAGGAACGTCTGGTTCCCGAGGAACACCGCATCGCCGATCTCGAACGTGTGCGGGTGCAGCACGAGCACGCCCATCCCGATCTTCACGCCGTTGCCGAAGCGCTTGCAGATCGCGCGGAGGATGACCCGCCGCGCTCGCTGGCCGTTCGTGCCGTCGATCCAGAGCGCTGCGGCGTAGCGCTCGAGGATCTGCTCGCGCTCGAGCGTGCGGCGGAGCTCGTCGGACTCGGCGATCTCGTCGGCCGGGTCGGCCGCGACGTCCTCGAGCCCGTGGACCGCCTTGACGACGCGCTGCGTCACTACTTCTTCATGAACGCGCGGACCTCGCTCGCGACCCGGTCGACCATCGCGTCGGTGAGCTCGGCGTACATCGGGAGCGAGAGCACCTCGCCGGCGACGCGCTCGGTGATGGGGAGGTCGCCCTGGCGATATCCGAGGAACTGCGCGGCCTCCTGGAGGTGGATCGGCACCGGATAGTGGATCTGGGTGCCGATGCCGCGCTCGCCGAGGTACGCGCGCATCGCGTCGCGTTTCCCGCTCGGCACGCGGATCGCGTACGCGTAGAAGACGTGGCGGCCGCTCGCCGGGATCTCCGGCGTGACGACGCCCGAGTCCTTGAGGAGCGCGTTGTACTGCGAGGCGATCGCGCGACGGCGCGCGTTCCACTGGTCGAGTCGGCGCAGCTTGATGCGCAGGATCGCGGCCTGGATCTCGTCGAGCCGCGCGTTGTACCCGACGACCGGGTGGTAGTAGCGCGTCGACTGGCCGTGCTCGCGCAGCGCGCGCAGGTCGTCGGCGAGCTTGTCGTCGTTCGTGACGATGCTGCCCGCCTCCCCGTACGCACCGAGGTTCTTGCTGCAATAGAAGGAGTACGCCGAGACGCGCCCGGCGGTCCCGGCCTTCTTGCCATCGTCGAGGAGCGCGCCGTGCGCCTGCGCGGCGTCCTCGATGATCGCGATCTGCTTGTCCTGGACGATCTTCTTCAGCGCTCCGGTGTCGACCGTGCGGCCGTAGAGGTGGACGGGGATGATGGCCTTCGTTCGTGGCGTGATCGCGGCCGCGACCGCGGCCGGGTCCATGAGCATCGTCTTCTCGTCCACGTCGACGAGGATCGGCCGCGCGTTCGCGTACAGGATCGCCTCGACGGTCGCGAAGAACGTGTGCGAGACGGTGATGACCTCGTCGCCGCTCGAGACGCCGATCGCGCGGATCGCGAGCTGGAGCGCATCGGTGCCGCTGCCCACGCCGATCGCGTGCTTCGTTCCGCAGTAATCGGCCCACTCCTTGTCGAACGCCTTCACGTTCGGCCCGATCGTGAGCTGCATGCTGTCGAGGACCTCGTCGATCGCGCGGCGGACCTCGTCCCGGATCGTCGCGTACTGCGCTTTCAGATCGACGAGCGGGATGTCCTGCGTCTTTGTCGTGACCGTCATCGGTGCGTCTCCTTCGTCTCGAGCCATTCGTAA
>JBIOUD010000071.1:0-17787 GCA_044866725.1 Candidatus Limnocylindria bacterium
ACCCGACCAAGCTGAAGCCCGCGATCAAGGCGTTCATCGACTGGGTCAAGGGGCCGGACGGCCAGAAGATCATCGCGAACCTGTAAGCAAGGACGCACATGTCGCTCTTCGGAAGCCTGTTCGCGCCAAGCCTGCTCCGCGCGCTCGTCGGTCGCACCGTCGGTGTCGCGGTAGCCGCGCTTGTGATCCTCGTGGCCGTCGCGCTGTACGAGGCGAACGTCCTCGTTCAGAAGCAGTTCGAGGATGAGGCCGACATCGTCGCGACGACCGCGAGCAACGGTGTCGAGGACCTGCGCGACATCGTTCAAAAGGCGGCTTCGCTCATCGCGGGCCTTCCGACGACGCGCGAGCTCACCGAGACGCGGAACCGGGATGGGCTGACCGCGTTCCTCCTCCCGCAGAAGTCGCGCCTCAGCGTCGACATCATGAACGTCGCGGACCAGAACGGCGTGTACATCGCCGGCGCCCAGGACTTCCAGCCGGGCGAGACTCTTCGCTCCGAGCTCCTCAAGCTGACCCAGGCAGGCGCGCAGCAGTCCTGGGTGCTGTACGACGAGCCCCAGGGTCTCGTCGTGCGTGCCATCTACGTGATCCGGGGCGCCGACCAGGAGAACATCGGCGTCGTCGAGGTGGGCGGCGTCCTCGGGAACGAGTTCCTTCGGAGCATCAAGACCAAGAGCGACGCGGAGATCGCCCTCGTGTGGAACGGCAAGGTCCGCGCATCGACGTTCGTCGATGCCAGCGGCCTCCCGCTCGTCTTCGACCCCTCGGTCTTCCCGTCGCTCCAGGCCGTCGAGAGCGAGCAGGGAGACACGCTCATCAAGAACGTCGTCATCGACGGGCGCGAGTTCTACGGGATCTTTCAGGTGCAGCGCAACCAACAGCAGAATCCAGGCATCCTCGCGGTGCTGGTGCCGACCGAGGACATCACCGCCGCGCAGCGCAACCTCCTCGTCCTCATGGCCGTCCTCGCGGGCGGCCTCATGGCGCTCGTCACGTTCTTCGCCTACCGGTCGGCGACGGCGATGACCTCGCCGCTCTCCGACCTCGCGAAAGCCGCGCAGCGGATCGAGGGCGGCGACCTTACCGTGTCGGTCCAGCACCGCTCGCAGCACGAGATCGGCACGCTCGAGCGCGCGTTCGACACGATGGCCCGTTCGCTCAACGAACGTGAGCGCGCCCAGCAGGAGTACCTCGCCGAAGTGCGCACCGTGAACGAGGTGGCCGACGCGGTCGTCGGTGTGACCGACCGCGAGCGCATCTTCGCCGAGTCGCTCTCGCGCATGGTCACGCTCTTCCAGGCCGACGGCGCGTCCATCGTCATCCGCGAGGATCCGCCGGGCGCGCCGAGCGGGTCCGGCGGGCGCCTCGTGCCGGCGACGGTCATGAACGTCGACCCCGAGACCGCCGTGTCGATCGCGACGCGGGTGCTCGTGTCGAGCGTTCACGACCCGAACCGTATCCAGCACGCGCAGGTCCCGAACACGCCGCTGCCGTACGTCGCGCACATCCCGCTGTCCGCACGCGGTCGTGCTGTCGGCCTGCTGTCGGCGTACTTCAAGAACCAGCGCGACATCTCGGAGACCGAGGCGCGCGCTCTCCGCACGATCGCACGACTCGTGTCGGTCGCGAAGGAGAACGCGGACCTCGTCTCCGAGCTCCGTGACAACAACCTGCAGCTCGAGCGCGCGAACCGCCTGAAGTCCGAGTTCCTCGCGTCCGTCAGCCACGAGCTCCGCACGCCGATGAACGCGATCATCGGTTACACGAAGCTCATGCTCGACGGGCTCGATGGCGACCTGACCGAACAACAGATCGCCGACCTCCAGCGCGTCGCGCAGGCCGCCGACAACCTCCTCGGGCTCATCAATGGGCTGCTCGACCTCGCGAAGATCGAGGCTGGGAAGATGGAGCTCAACTCGGAAGAGGTCGACGTCCAGACCGTCGTCGAAGAGGTCATCGAGCTCGTCCGCCCGCAGGCGGAGGCCAAGGGCCTCGCGCTGGAGATGGACGTTCCGCGGGTACTGCCTGCGGCGTTCGCCGACCGCGCACGCGTTCGCCAGGTGCTCGTGAACCTCGCGGCCAACGCGGTGAAGTTCACGGAGCACGGCAGCGTCACGGTCGCCGCGTCCACGGCGGACGGGTGGATCACGCTCTCGGTGAGCGACACCGGCGTCGGCATTCCGCCCGAGGCGCAGACCTACATCTTCGATGAATTCCGGCAGGCCGACAGCTCGACGACGCGCAAATACGGCGGTACCGGCCTCGGCCTCGCGATCTCGAAGCGGCTCGTCGCGCTTCACGGCGGCCGCATCTGGGTGGATAGCGCGATGGGCGTCGGCAGCACGTTCCGCTTCACGCTGCCGGTCCGCATGCGCGTGCTGACGGCGGACGTGCTGCCCGCCGGGGCTAGGGTATGACCGTGGGCCGCGTGCTCGTCATCGAGGACGACGTGAACAACCTCGACGTGGCGCAGCGGATCATCCGCGCGGCGGGCCACGAGGCGATCGCGGCGACGGACGGCGCCGCGGGCATCGCGACGGCGCGCGCCGAGAAGCCGGACGTCATCCTCGTTGACCTCCTCCTGCCTCGCGTCGATGGCTGGACCGTCACGAAGACGCTCCGCGAGGACGAGTGGGCGAAGGACGTGCCGATCATCGCCGTGTCCGCGCTCGCGATGCAGCAGGACCGCGCGCGCGCGATCGAAGCAGGCTGCGACGACTTCGTGTCGAAGCCGTACGCCCCCGCCGAGCTCCGCGCGGTGCTCGCGCGGTTCCTTGACGATGGCGGCGCCGCGACACAGACGGCCGCGCGCGAGCGCGCCGGGAAACGACCCGCTGTGTCACTCGGCCGGATCCTCGTCGTCGACGACGAGCCGGCGAACGTCGAGCTCCTCGCGCGCCGCCTCGAGGCGCTCGGCGCCGAGGCGCTTCGCGCGATGAACGGCGAAGAGGCGCTCGCGACCGCGGCGCGCGAGATGCCCGACCTGATCCTGCTCGACGTCATGATGCCGGGCATCGGCGGGCTCGAGACCTGCCGGCGCCTGAAGATCAACGACCGGACCGCGCCAATCCCGGTGATCTTCGCGACCGCGCTGACCGACGCGGCGGACCTGTCGAAGGGTTTCGAGGTCGGCGGCTACGACTACATCACCAAGCCGATCGAGCCCATCGAGCTGGCGGCGCGCGTCCGCGGTGCGATCTTCACGAAGCGCCTGCAGGACGAGCTGCGCGGCACGAACGAGACCCTCCGCAAGGTGGAACGCTCGCGCCAGGAGCTCGTCGGCATGCTCGGCCACGACATCCGCAACCTCGCCAACAGCCTCGTCGCGTTCCTGCAGCTCGTCCGTCTCGGCCAGCTCGACCCGTCTCGGCCGGAGTTCAGCGAGCTCCTCGGCTTGTCCGAATCGAACGTCACGGAGCTCCTCCGCATGGTGAACGCGCTCCTCGACGTCTACAAGATGGAGGAGGGCAGGCTCGAGCCGGACCCGCGTCTCGTCCCGATCGATGATCTCGTCACGAAGAGCATGCAGCAGCTCGCCGCCGAAGCCCGCGCGCGGGGCGTCGAGATGGAGTGCACGACCGGTGACGAGATGGTCTACGTCGACGAGACGCTGCTCGTGCGCGTGTTCTCGAACCTCCTCGCGAACTCCGTGAAGCACACACCGAGTGGCGGCAAGGCGACGGTCGAGGCCTCGGCGAACATCGATGGCTGGATGACCGTCCGCGTCCGCGACACGGGCCCCGGGATCCCCGCCGCGGACGGCGACAACATCTTCGACCGCTTCTATCAGACCGCCGGAGGGCGCAGCCGCGGCGGCACTGGGCTCGGCCTGGCGTTCTGCAAGCTCGCGGTCGAGCTGCACGGCGGCGCGATCCGCGTCGTGAACCCCGGTCAGCTGGGCGCGATCATCGAGATGCGTCTGCCGACGAAGGCGCACTGATGACCACCCTCTCGACGCAGCGCGTCAGCACGGATAACGAGCCGCGCAAGGAGCACCGCTTCCTCGTGAACGAGAGCGTGGCTCGCCTCGCGCTGCGCACGGCCGCGACGTACCTGCCGCTCGACCGAGAGGACCGGCCGTACCAGTGGTCGACGACGACGTATTGCGACACCTACGACTGGAAGGTCCTCAACGCCGAGAAGAGCGGGCACGCGACGCAGCTCCGCCTGCGTGAGTACCACCGCACGCGCCCGAACCAGGTGCTCGCGGGCGAGTCGCTCTTCGTCGAGATGAAGGACGACTCACCCGACGCAGGCATGAAGGAGCGGTACGTCGTCCCGACGGCCGAGGTCATGGGCTACCTGCGAGGCGACCGCGTGCTCGACGCGGGGAAGAGCATCCTCGTGCCGCGCATGTTGGCGCTCGTGAAGGCGGGTGTGCGGCCGGTCGTCGTCACGCAGTACAACCGCATCGCGCATTCGGCCGCGGACGGCAGCGTCCGGATCACCGCGGATCACAACCTCATGTACCTCGCGATCCCCTGGACCGCGAACAACGACGACGCGATCCCGTGCCGCCTCGGTCCCGTGCTCGGGCGGGAACCGGGCGTCGTCATCGAGGTGAAGTGGTTCGACGAGCTCCCGCACTGGGCGGACGAGCTCTACGGGTACATCCGTGACCACATGGTGAACGAGCGTCCCTCGAAGTACGTCATCGCGATGCGCCACCTCCTGGGTGAGGTGGAACGTCCGTGAGCCTCGTGAACAGCGCGAAGCCTGCCACGAGCGTCGTGGTCGTTGAGGATGACCCGGCGTCGGCGGACGTTCTCCAGCGCCGGCTGCAGGCGAACGGTATGACCGTCGCCGTCGGTCGTGATGGGGGCGAGGGTCTCGCCCTCGTGAAGAAGATCGTCCCCGATCTCGTCCTCCTCGACGTGATGCTGCCGGACACCGACGGCTACGACGTGTGCCTGCGCATCAAGAGCGACGGCAACACCGCGCACATCCCGGTCATCTTCCTCTCGGCGCGCGGCGAGGTCGTCGACAAGGTGCGTGGCTTGTCGTGCGGCGCCGCCGACTACGTCACGAAACCGTGGAACGCCGCCGAGCTCCTCGCGCGCATCGACGCGGTCCTCGCGCAGGCGCGTAGCGCCCGCGCGCCGCGCCTCGAGAAGCCGACGGTCCGTCCGCAGCGGCCGCGCCCGATGGTCGCCATCGCGCTCGCCGACGAGAGGCGCCGGCACCACGCGCAGTCGCTGCTGGCGCAGTCCTTCGATATCGCCGAGGAAGGTGGCCAGGCAGCCGACCTCGTCGTCATCGATGCCGGCGGCATGGTCCCAGCCGATCTCGCCGACGACGAGACGGCCGTGCTCGAGATCGTCGCCGATGGGATCGCGCCGGGTGGCGAGGCCGCGCGCCTCGACGACGAGCTCCCGCGGGTCGCGGGGCTCCTCGTGCGTGAGCGCCGTATCGAGCGTGACCTGGATGCGGCGGCGGACGCGCTCATCACCGTCGCCACCGCGCTCGAGAGTCACGATCGCTTCACGCTCGGCCACTCCGAGCGCGTCGCGGCGCGCGCCGTCGCGATAGCGCAGGTACTTGGCCTCGACGAGCAGGCCGTGCGCACGGTGCGTCTCGGCGCGCTGCTGCGCGACATCGGCAACGCGAAGCTGCCACCGGCGCTCGTGCAGAAGCACGGCGAGCTGAACGCGAACGAGCGCGAGCTCGTCGAGCGCCACCCGATCCACGGGGAGGAGATCCTCAAGGGGCTCGCGCCGCTTCACGCGGTGCTCCCCATCGTCCGCTGGCACCACGAGCGCCTCGACGGCGCCGGGTATCCGGACAAGCTACGCGCGGACCAGCTGCCGCTCGAGGTCCGCATCGTGACCGTCGCGGACCGCTTCGAGGCGCTCCTCGTGGACCGCACCGATCGCGCGGCCGTCTCGGAGCCCGAGGCCGTGCGCATCCTGCAGGGCGCCGTCGGCAAGGGCGAGCTCGATCCCGCCGTCGTCGCCGCGCTCGCGGCGCAGGTCCGGTCGAACGAGGGTGGCCGATGAGCGGTCCGCTGCGCGTCCTGGTCGTCGACGACGAGCGTCTCTTCGCCGAGCTCATGCGCCACGCGCTCACTGCGGCGACGGACATGGAGGTCGTCGGCGTCGTCCACGACGTGAAGAGCGCCTCGCAGGCCGCGTCCGAGCTGAAGCCCGCCGTCGTCCTGTCCGACTACCACCTGCCCGACGGGACCGGCGCGGAGCTCGCGCGCTCGCTGCGCCGTGAAGCGCCGGACAGCTCGGTCCTCATCCTGACCGGTGACCCGAGCACGACGGTCCTCGCGGACGTCGCGCGCTCCGGTGCGGTCGGCCATCTCACGAAGTCCCGCGATCTCGACGACGTCGTCTCCGCGGTCCGTCAGGCCGCAGGCGGTGAGATCCTCTTCACGCCGAGCGAGCTGCAGCGACTGCTCGTCTCGGACCGCACCGAGCGGGTCCTCGACGAGCCGCTCACTGCGCGAGAGCTCGAGGTCCTGCGCATGCTCGCGAGTGGCGTGAGCACGAACTCGGCTGCGGAGATGCTCGGCATCTCGACAGCGACACTCCGTGCCCACGTCCAAGCCATCCTTCGCAAGCTCGGCGCGCACTCGCGTCTCGAAGCGGTGGCCGAGGCGGCCCGGCTCGGCCTCATCACGATCGAATCTGCGCGGGACCGGTCCCCCGCGAGAGGGAGCGTGCTCGCGCGCGGTTAGTTCCCTCGCAAGGGGATAGCCGCGAGAACGCGGGCGCATAACATCCGCACATGGCAACACTGCTCGTCGCCGACGACCTGGTCCCGATCCGCCAGATGGTGCGGATCACCCTGAGCACACAGGGCTGGACGATCCTCGAGGCGAAGAACGGCAACGAGGCACTCGAGGTCGCGCGCTCGCAGAAGCCCAGCCTCATCCTCCTCGATGTCGATATGGGCCCCGGCCCGAACGGCTTCGAGGTGTGCAAGACCCTCAAGGCCGACGCGGCCACGAAAGACATTCCCGTGGTGATGCTCACCGCGCACGAGAGCGACAGCGACCGCGCGATCGGCTTCGCAGCCGGGGCTACCCAGTACCTCACGAAGCCATTTGGGCCGCTGGAGCTGATCGACACGATCCGCGGCATCCTCGCCCACAGTTAAGAGGCAAGGGTGGCCGAGCAGAGTGCCGATCGGATGACCATCGAGGTCGTCGAGGTCTCGCCCAACGTCCAGATGCCGATGGGCGAGACGCACAGCATCGGCGGCGAGGTCTTCCGGCAGCTCTTACAGCAGGCCATCCGCGTCGCGGATCAGGCGAACGCGCAGTCCGTCCGCCTGGCCGCCGACTTCGCGGAGATCTACCGCCGCGAGCAGACGATCCGCAACGAGCACGACAACAAGATGCGCGAGCTCCGGCTCATGGAGCGCCAGACGACGCGCTACGCGGAGGACCTTGCGCAGATGCTGCGCGCCGAGCGCGAGCGCCGCGAAGAGCTCGAGCGCGCGCTCGTCCAGGAGCGCACCGCGAACGAAGAGCTCCGGCGCACCGGGCTGCAGGGCATCAGCCACCTCCTCCTCGCGGCGACCCTCAAGGACCAGACGACCGGGTCGCACCTCCTCCGCGTGCGCCGCTACGTCGAGGCGATCGCGACGCGCATCGGCCTACCGGAGGAGCTCGTCGAGGAGTTCGGGTACTCGAGCGTCATGCACGACGTCGGCAAGATCCACACGCCGGACCACATCCTCCAGAGCGAGCACCACCTCTCGACCGACGAGTTCGAGGTCATCAAGCAGCACTGCATCGACGGCGAGATCATGCTCGGCGACGCACGCTTCTTCGAGACCGCGCGCGCGATCGCCCGCGAGCACCACGAGCGGTGGGACGGACAGGGCTACCCCGACGGCAAGCGCGGCAGCGAGATCAGCCTCGCGGCGCGCATCGTCTCGGTCGCGGACGTCTTCGACGCGCTCACGTCGAAGCGCCCGTACAAGCAGGCGTGGACCGTCGAAGAGGGCATGTCCAGCATCCGCGAGGGCTCCGGCGGCCAGTTCGACCCGGATGTCGTCGCGGCGTTCGAGGGTCTGCAGCGCGACGGGACGATCGAACGCATCAGGTCGGAGGTCGGGTCCGCCCGCCTCGACTGAACCTCGACCCGACCAGCGCGAGTCCCGCCCCCGCGATCACCGAGACGGCGATGCATCCGGCGACGAACACGCCCATGGCGACGATGAGGAACCATTCGGGCACGACCGCGTATCGCGCGACGATGTCGCTCACCTCCGGTGCGACGATCTGCGCGCGGACGATCCCGCCGATGACGCCCGCGAGCCCGCCCGTGAGCAGACCGAGCCGGATCGCCTCGCGTTCTGAGCGCGCGATCCAGCCGACGCCGAGGTAGATCGCGGCGCTCGCGACGAGACCGAGCGCGGTGAGCCCGACGCCACTCGGACGCAGTCGCACGGGGCCCGACGTCTCAGCGATCTGTCGCGCGCTCTCCATCGCCTCGAGCGTGCCGATGACGATGAGCGCGGCCGCCGCGACCACCACGCGCAGCCACTGCCTCACCGCAGCTCCTCCTCGCCACGCATGAAGAAGGTGATGACGAACGCGAGCGATGCGACGATGCCGACGAAGAGCCACGCCGCGGCGAAGCCGTACGTCTGCACGGCGTAGCCCATCACCGGCGCCCCGACCATGACACCGCACGTGCCGCCCACCGCGGCGAGGCCCTGCGCGGCCGCGGGCGCGGAGCGCAGCGACGCGGCCGCCGTGTTGAAGACGGCGGAGTAGGGAAGGCCGACGCCGAGCCCGACGAGCGCGCAGCCCGCGAGCGCGACGCCGAGCGGGCGTTCCGGAAGCGCGAGGAGGACGACGCCCGCGACGATCGTGGCATCGCCGGCGCGCATGACCGCCTTCGTCGTCATGTGTTCGCGCACGAGGAGCCAGCCACCGGCGGTCCGCGCGGCGACCGCGACGCCGAGGAGCAGCGAGCCGAGGACTCCGGAGAGCGCGAGCGCGAGCGAGAACTCACGCACGAGGTAGAGCGTGATCCACGTACCCGCCGAGATCGCGAGACCAAAGCCAGCCGCGTGCTGGAGGAACGCGGCCCAGCAATTCGGGCACCGGATCGCGTCGCGCATGTCGCCGCGAGCGCGCACGTGAACGACCGCGGGCGCCGCGACCCACGCGAGCGTCGCGATGCCCACGAGCACGGTCTCTGCACCGATGGCCTGCCGCCAACCGCCGAGGAGGGTCGCGACAGACGGCAGGAGGAGGAGCGCGAGTCCGCTGCCGAGCGGGAACCCCGCGCCATAGAGGCCGAGGGCGAAGTGGCTGCGCCGCTCGCCGTAGAGCGCGGCGATGTAGCGCGTCGCCGAGATGAACGCGAAAGCGGAGCCGATGCCCTGCAGCGCCTTGCCGGCGACCGCGACGGCGTACGTCGGCGCTGCCGCGAGCGCGGCCGAACCGAGCGTCGCCGCCAAGAGGCCCGCGCCGACCGCGCGCTTCGGACCAAGGCGATCCGCCACGCCGACGCCGACCAGCGTCGTGACGAGGTAGGCGGAGAAGAGTGCCGTGGAGAGGAGGCCGGCCCGCAGCTCATCGAGGCCGAGGTCCGCGCTGATCAGCGGGATGAGCGGAGCGTGGTCGGAGTACGTGAGGCCGAACGCGAGCGCGGAGAGGCACACGAGCCCGACCCCGATTCTGCTACCACTCATGGCAGCAGTTGTAACTGGCTGTAATCAGACGTAATCTCATGATCAGCAAGGAGGTCGACATGGCGACGAAAGACGAGATTCAGGGCTGGTTCGCGGGACGGATCCCGAAGGACTGGTTCACCGGCGCACCGGAGGTGCGGTCGGACAGTGAGGAGATCTGGGTCATTGGCCCCCTGAGCGAGGTGAAACTCGAGGGCGGCTCGAAGGACGCCCTTGCTGCGGCGCGCGCAGGGCGGATCAGGCAGTTCCGTGAGGACACACGAGAGATGCGCATCCGCATCAGCGAGGAGGCACGCGAGCAGTTCAAGAAGCACGTCGCCTGGGGAGTGCGAGTCGGCGACACCGAGGAGATCTTCACGCATCTGGCGATGCCCACGATGACACGGCTTCGCCTCCCGGAGCGCGCGGTGCTGGACACGCTCATCGACTCCGGCGTCGCGCGAAACCGTGCGCATGCGCTGGCGTGGTGCGTTCGGCTCGTTGAGCGCAACCAGCAGGAGTGGCTGGCTGAGCTGCGTGAGGCGATCTCGAAGGTCGGGCAGGTGCGTAACCAAGGTCCACTGAATTGACCGACGCCCTCGGCGAGCACGCGGCCGAGGACCCGGTCGTGCTGCTCGATGCGTTCTCTCAGGCGGTCGTCCGCGTCGTCGAACGCGTCGCGCCCCGAGTGGTGCACGTCCGACGGGATCGCGGTGCCGGCAGCGGCGTGGTCATCGCGCCGGACGGCTACGTCCTCACGAACGCGCACGTCGTCGATGACGCGAAGTCCGTGGAGATCGTGTTCGTCGACGGTGCGTCGTATCGCGCCACGGTGATCGGCGCCGATCCCGCCACGGATCTCGCGGTCGTCCGGGCCCTCGGCCCGACGTTCCCGGCGCTCGAGCTCGCGATGGCCGACACGCTGCGCGTGGGCCAGCTCGTGATCGCGATCGGCGATCCACTCGGGCTGCAGTCCACGGTGACGCACGGCGTGGTGAGCGCGCTCGGGCGGTCGCTTCGGGCGAAGGCCGGCCGGATCATCGAGAACGTCATCCAGACCGACGCCGCCCTGAATCCCGGCAACTCCGGCGGGCCCCTCGTCGACACACACGGTCGCGTCGTCGGCATCAACACCGCGATCATCGGCGGCGCGCAGGGCATCGCCTTCGCGATCCCGGCCGCGACGGCGCGGATCGTCGCGAGTTCGCTCATCTCGAACGGTCGCGTGCGGCGCGCGTACCTGGGCATCGGCGGTGCGCCGACACCGATCGGTCAAGGTCTCGCGCGATCGCTCGGCCTCACGGCGACGAGCGGGATCCGCGTGCTCGAGGTCACCCCGCGAGCACCGGCGGCGAAGGCCGGCGTCCGGGCAGGGGACATCCTGGTCGGACTCGACGGCGCGACGCTCGCAACGCTCACCGACCTGCAGCGCTCGCTCGTCGCCGAGCGGATCGGGAGGGCCGCGCTCCTCACGCTCATTCGGCGCGGTGAACGGCTGACGCTCGGCGTCACTCCGGCGGAGGCCGCGTAGATGAGCGTCCGCATCACGCCCGCAGGGTCGCGCGGCAGTGGTTTTGGGAAGATGCCGCGCTGGGCGCTGCCTCTCTACAAGACGATGAACCGCGTCATGTTCGCGGTGGCGGGACGCCGCATGCGGATCCAGGGCCGCCCGCTGCTCCAGCTCGAGACGATCGGGGCGAGGAGTGGATCGCGGCGATACACGAATCTCGGCACCTTCGACGATCCGGGCAGCGCGGGCGCGTGGCTCGTCGTCGCGTCCGCTGCGGGAGCGGCGCGGCACCCCGCCTGGTACTTCAACCTCGCACGCCGACCCAACGATGTGTGGGCGACCGTGGATGGCAAGCGTGTCGCGGTTCGCGCGGAGTCCCTCTCGGGCGATGAACGCACCCGCGCATGGGACCACATCGTGGCGCTCGCGCCCGGCTACGGGAAGTACACGGTCGACACCGACCGCGAGATCCCGATCGTCCGGCTCACGCCGACGGCGTAGGCGCTCCGCTCCGACTAGGTCAGCCGGCTGACCTGCAGCGCCGAATACGTTGAGACCGAGTACGGCACCAGGAACGTGAGCGCGATCTTCAACGCGACGAGGGTCGTGAGCCCGCCGCTCAGCACGACGTCGAGCTGGTTGATGGCGAAGAGCGCGAGCCCGACGACCGCCGCGACGCGCAGCGCGCGGTCGCGCACCCGCGGGAAGAAGATCGCGTGGCGCAGGCAGCGCGCCTCTTCCGCGCCGCCTGCGCCGAACGCGTAGCTCGCTGGTAACCCGCAGACGCTACAGGTCAGTAGGGCTCCATCCCGAGCGCGACGCGGCCGGAGAACTCGTACTGCCGTCGCTCGTGCAGCGGGTGGAAGCGGATGCCCTGGATATCGCGGAAGCAACGCTCGAGCTGCTGGCTCCGGAAGAACGAGCCGCCGCCGTAGGTCTCCATCGCCAGATATGCGACACGCGTGACCGCACGCGAGAGCGCGGTCTTGCGCTTGAAGATCGTGTCGGACAGCTGTGGGCTCGGCGTGTGACCGTTCTGCACGATCGCTGTCATGGCGCTGCAGGCGTCCTGGGCGATGAGGAGCTCGGTGTCCATCTCGCCGACGAGCGCCCGCACGATGGGGTCGTCCTTCTTCTTCGCCGCCTGCGCGACCGCGAGCTCGCGTGCGGTCTCGGCGACGCCGAGATATGCCGCGCCGATGAGCGGGAACACCAGCGGCACGATGACGTCGAAGAATCCGTGCCACTTGCCCTTCGGACGGCGGACGCTCACCGCCGCATCCTGGACGGTGACGTTCTCGATGACGATGTCGTTCGAGCCGCTGCCGCGCATACCCATGGTCCGCCAGTTGTCCTGGACCTTCACGCCGGGGTCGCGCAGGCTCACGCCGAAGTGCAGCACCGTCGGGCCTTTCTCGGGATCGTCGTACACGCCGGTCGTGAGGAGCAGGTCGCCTGACGGCGAGCCGCTGCCGAATATCTTGCGCGCGCTGAACGAGTATGTGCCGTCACTCTTTGTCAGCGTGCCTGAGCCATCCACCCAGTCGGAGCCACCGCTGGACACGAGGATGAGCTCCTCCTTCGCGATGCGCCGGAGCAGCGGTTCAGAGGGTGGCGTCGCGTTCTTGCGATAGCGCCAGATGAGCGCCTGGAGGTTATGGCTGTGCATCGAATAGGCGAGCGCGGTCGCGCCGCACCCGCGCGCGATCGCACGGACGATCGCGGCATGTTCCGCATATGTCGCGCCGCCGCCGCCGAGCTCGGCAGGAACTGCGGCCGAGAAGAGCTTCGCGGCCTTCAGTGCCGCGTAGTTCTCCGCGACGAAGCTGTCCTCAGCGTCGTGCTTCGCGGCCCGGGTGGCGAAGTCGTCCGCGAGCTCCTTGGCTTTCGCGAGCCAGTCGGTCTTCGTGGTCGTGGTGGTCGCTTCGGCAATCGTCATCTCGAGGCCCTCCCTAGTGGTTCGCGGGAAGCATCGCGCGAATGGCCGCCGGCCGGAAGTACGAAATCTGTACTGACAGCCTAGCCTGCCGGTGGCAGACTGCCGGCGTGCGCGGGTACGGCCAGTACTGCCCGGTCGCGAAGGCTGCGGAGGTCCTCGGTGAGCGTTGGACGCTCCTGATCGTCCGCGACCTGATGATGGGCGCGCACCGATTTACGGATCTGCAGCGCGGGCTGCCCGGGATCTCACGGACGCTCCTCGCCGAGCGTCTGCGCCGTCTCGAGAGCGAGGGCCTCGTGGAGCGCCGGGCCGGCGCCTCTGGCCGGGCGGCGTACTGGCTCACGTCGCTTGGCCTCGACCTCGGGCCCGCGGTCATGGCCGTCGGGGAGTGGGCGACGAGGAACTTCGGCCGCGAGCCGAAGCGTGAGGAGCTTGATGCCGGCGTGCTCATGCTCTGGATCGAGCGGATGTCCCGCAAGAACGCCTTCCCGGCCGGAAGGTTCGTCGTCCGTTTCGAGTTCCCCGGGGCGCGCATCCCTCGCGGATGGCTGCTCGTCGAGGATCGGACGCCGTCGGTCTGTCTGCACGATCCGGGTTTCGACCCCGAGCTCGTCGTCTCCGCGGACGCCCGGACGGTGCATCTGGTGTTCGCGGGTCGCCTCGCGCTCTCGACCGCGCTGCGGTCCGGCGCGCTCAGCCTCGATGGCTCGGCGGCACACCGGCAGGCGTTCTCACGCTGGTTCGGGCTGAGCCCGTTCGCTCCGGAGGCGCAGCGCTCGCTCGCGAGCTGAGCCCCGCGGGTCGTCCTAGACGGTCGCGGCCTTCAACAGCTGGACCCAGCCGGGGATGCGGTAGTAACCCATGAGCTCGTTGAGGTGGAGGATCGGCGCGTTCTCGCCGTCGTTCTCGGTGCGCACCCGGCTCACGCCGAGAGCGATCGCCTGCATCACGGTCTCGAGCTTGAGGGCGCGCGCCACGCCGCGGCCGCGCACCTTGCGGGACGTACCAGTCCAATCGGTCCAGACGTTCCCACGCGTCGGCGGATACGCGAGGACGGAGATGCCGACGACGTCGTCGCCCTCGCGCGCGATCCACATGCGGTCGAGTCGCACCGACGGCGAGTCGAACCACTTCATGAACTGCTCGAATGGCTCGCGGACGTGCGGGATCGTCGTCGGGACGTCGGACGCCGCTTCCTCGCTCATCTCGTGGATCTTGTGGAACTTCTCGGGGTCGTCGTCCTTGTCGATCGTGTGGATCTTGATCCTGGCATCGCGCATCTTCGTGCGCGATTCGCGCGCCATCTCCTCGATCTCCGCGCGGCGCGCGATGAGGTCGAGCTCCCATGCCTTGCTCCGCCGCTCCTCCTTGTAGCCGCGGACGACGAGCCAGCGCATCAAACGCTCGTCATCCTCGCGCACGTAGGTGGAGTAGATCTCGGTGCCAGTTGCTTTGGAGCGGCCCTCGATGAACGAATACGCCTCCGCCCAAGAGTCCTCGGACCGATGTTCTGGACGGAAGTCGGCGCCGAGGCGCCCGTACTTCTTCGGCAGCTTGGACCACGGGGCGTGGTTGTGGTTCGTGAATCCGATCGGCGTGCCGTCGCGCTCGATGATGAAACGCTCGATCGTCCACTCGGGATCCATACTCTTCCACCAGTGGCGCCACGACGCGGCGTCCTCCGGCTCGTCCGGACGTAGTGCCGTCGCCATGTCGGCGGCGAACGACGTGTCGTCGAGGGACGCGGGCCGATATGTGAGAGAGGCCTGGACCTTTGCCACGATGCTATGTTCGCCGAAATGGCGGTCGACGGGGTGCCTTGGGCCTCGCAAGTCGTCTTTCTCTTGGACGTCGACAACACGCTCATCGACAACGACCGTGGCCGCGTGCTCATGGCCGAGGCGACGGAGCGGCTGCTCGGTCCGGATCTTTCAAAGGACTACTGGTCGCTCTACGAAGAGGTCCGCAGGGCGCTCGGCTACGTCGACTCGCTCGAGACGCTGGAACGCTTCCATGCCCGCCACGGAGATCCTTCGAGGGGCCGGCTCGCCCGAGCGATCCTCGACTTCGATTACACCGACATCCGTTACCCAGAGACCCTCGACGTCCTCGCCGCCCTTCGCACCGTCGGTACCCCGGTCGTCCTCTCGGACGGTGACCCGGTGTTCCAGGCGCTCAAGATCGCGCGCGCCGGCGTGGCCGACGCCGTCGATGACAACGTGCTCGTGTTCGCGCACAAAGAGGAGCACCTGGAGGACGTCGCGCTGCTGTTCCCCGCGGAGCAGTACATCGCGGTGGATGACAAGGCCGCGATCCTCGCGCGCATCAAGATGCACTGGGACCGTCGTGTGCGCACGGTGCACGTCCTGCAGGGGAAGTACGCCGACGATGAGTTTGACGGCCCGCGGCCCGATGCGGTCATCGGGCGCATCGCCGAGCTCGCGACGCTCCTTGGAACAGCGGAAGCGCTACGCGTGTTCCTGGAAGGTGCGAGCATTCGAGGTCCGGACTGACCGAGGAGGTCTGTGACGATGAACAAACAGCGATTCGACACGGGGCTCAGCTATGACGCATTCAAAGCGGGGATGACCCGGAATCGCGATCGCGTCGAAGCGAACGAGCAGAAGGTCTCGCTCGACCCCGAGACGCTCCGGTTCTTCCGCGGCCTCCCGAGGCCACTGAAGGTCGTCGCGCTGGCAGAAGACTGGTGCGGTGACGTGATCGCGAATCTGCCCGTGCTCGGCGTGCTCGCGCGCGAGAGCGGGAGGCTCGACGTGCGCGTCTTCTACCGCGACCAGAACCTCGATCTGATGGAGCGCTGGCTGAACCAGGGGAAGTTCCAGTCGATCCCGGTGTTCGCGTTCTTCGACGACGACTTCCGCGAGCTCGGCCATTGGATCGAGCGTCCGGCGTCGGTCACCGAGCTCCGCGCGAAGAAGCGCAAAGAGGTCTTCGCGAAGGATCCCGCCTATGGTTCACCGGACTCCCCGATCGATCAGCTTCCGGAGGACGTTCGCGTCCGGCTCCAGGCGGATCTTCAGAAGATGCGCGATGAGACGACGCCCTTCGCCAACTCGGAAGTGCAGCGTGAACTGCGGGAGCTGGTCGCCGCGCTTCCGGTGCGATGACCGTCAAGGTCAAGATCACGTATTGCGCCGAATGTGGTTACGAGCCACAAACGCTGGAGCTCACCAAGGCGCTCATGTACGAATTCGGTTCTCAACTGTCCGCGATCGAGCTCATCCCGTGGGATTCCGGCACCTTCGACGTGACGGTCGATGGGGACCTCGTGCACTCGATGAAGCGCGAAGGTGGCTTTCCCGAACACGATGCGGTGAAGCGCGCCGTGCGCGCGCGGCTCGAAACGTCTCGGACCGCTTGATCGACGCACGGGCGAGCGTTAGCCGCGACTAAACGCCTCCCATTCGACTGTCCGCCTATTACACTGCCCCGCGACTAAGGCGCCGCTTCGCAGGTGTGGCGCCGGATTACGCAAACGGAGAGGGGAATTCCGGCATGGGTCATCCGCGTCGTGACGCGCGTGCTGCTCTTTCTGCCCTCGCGATCATCGCGCTCCTTGTGACGGTGTCGGGCGCCGCGCTCGCGGCTCCCGGCGACAGATCCACCAGGCTCTCGAAGGAAGATCGTCAGCGCCTCGCGGAGGCCTCGGCGAACGGCCAGTCCTCCGTCACGATGCTCTTCGCGACCGTCGAGAGTCAGACGGGCTCCGTGGCGTCGGCGCTGCGTGCGCTTGGTGCGACGGTGCGTGTCGCTGACAGCGACGCCGGCTACATCCGCGCGGACGTTCCGGCCGACAAGGCCGAGGCCGCGTCGAAGCTCGTCGGCGTCGTCGGTAGCGAGCTCGATCAGGTCTTCGACATCGCTCCGCCGGACGCGGGTGAGGGCGCCGAGCCCACCGCGACGCCGGACGAGAGCACTCCGGCCGAGAACCCATACATGCCGACACGCGACATCGGCGCCCCGCAGTTCGTTGCCGCGCACCCGACGTGGGATGGCCGCGGTGTGACGATCGGCATCCTCGACACGGGGATCGACCTCGGTCACCCGGCGCTTCAGACGACGTCGACCGGTGCGCGAAAGGTCATCGAATGGCTGACGTACACCGATGCAGCCACCGAGGGGGATCCGTCATGGGTGCCGATGTCCAGGACGGTCACCGTCACGGACGGTACCTTCACTGTGGGAACGGGCGCGAGCGCCCGCACCTACACCGGCGTGCCGAATGGCACCTGGCGCTACGGTGAGTTCAGCGAGGCGAACACCGCGTTCTCACGCTACGGCGGTACTGCCGCGGCCGAGTACATGATCGACTGCGTCACCGGCGCCCCAGTCCCGGGGACCGCTGCGCCAAATCCACCGGGCCCGAATGTCGGGCCGTACGGCGGCGATCTCGACCGCGACGGCCGCTGCGGCGCGATCTTCGCCATCCTGTGGGATGGTCTGCAGGACGGCACGACGCTCCGCGACTCCGACCACGACCTCTCGTTCTCTGACGAGACAGCGATGACCGGCATGTACAAGACATCGTTCCAGGTCGGCGAATATGGCCACGACAACGCGGCGACCGCCGTTCGCGAGTCGGTGCCTTTCGTGAATCAGGTCGACACGACCGCGCCGGGCTTCGTGAGCCTCGGTGTCGTCTCGGGTGCCCACGGCACGCACGTCGCCGGCATCG
>JBIOUD010000072.1:0-6846 GCA_044866725.1 Candidatus Limnocylindria bacterium
CGCTGGCTCGCAGACTGTGCGCGTGCCCACGCTCGCCTACCTCCCGGGCATCGGCTTCCGTCCATCGGGCCTTCGACTCGCTCATCAAGCGAGCGTCGAGCGCGACGGGCTCACGCTGACACTCCGCGAGATCGTCGCGACGCCGCTCGGGACGGACATCCGTTACGACATCACCGACGGTTCGGACGGCGCGGCCTGCATCGTCCCGGGATCTGGGAAGAACGCGTTCGACGCGGGCTCGCTCGCGTTCGTCATCGACGGGAAGGAGCTCGCAGGCGGGATGTGCCGGTCGGCAAGCGTGATACGGGGCGGCATGCGCTACGTGCTCGACGGTCCTCGCCTACCGCAGGACGCCGAACAGGCGGAGCTCCGCATTCGCGGCGGGTACTACGGCGACTGGGACGTGCCGATCGAGTTCTCCCTCTTCCGTGCGGACCTCTCGCCGATGCGCGAGCTCGATGCGAGCGTGACGCATGAGGGCGTCACGGTGCACGTGCGCGGCGTCGGTCGTGCGCCGGACGACACCGCGCTGAGGTTCAACGTCGTCGTTCCCCCACCGGCGTTCCCAAGTGGCGCGGGCGGCCTTTCGAGCATGCGTCGCGGGCCGACGGCTCTCCGGCTGCGGGATGACCAGGGACGCGAGTACGAAGAGCTGGCGCAGGAGCAGATGCCCGCGCGGACCATGGGCGAAGAGCTCGCCGTGTTCGGCCCGATCGCGGACGACGCCAAGAGCCTGGAGCTCGAGATCCCGTTCGTGTACGTGAGCGAACAGCTCACGAAGGTCGAGGTCGCGCTGCCGGTGACCGCACCGGTCGCGGCGATGCTCGGGCCGTACCCGATCCGGATCCTTCCCACCAGCGAGGCACCCGACTCGCCGCGGCGTCGCAACTTCGGGCCGGCGCTCTCGATCCCGCTGGACCTCGGCGGCTGGCAGGGCGACCGCCGGATCATCTATCCGATGCACGTCCAGGTCGATGGCGTGGACCGCGGGATCGGGTATGGCAACGGCATCAACGCCGCCGACCCAACACCGGTCGAGACGCTCGAGGTGCGACCCGAGCCCGAGTCGCCGAAGGTGCTCACGCTGTCGGGCGGCACGATCCAGGTGCGCGGACCCTGGCGCGTGCGCTTCGCGGTCGATTAGCTCGCCGGTCCGTAGGTCACACTGAAGTCCTGATAACGGCGCTCGCCGGCGACGTCCTGTCGCTCGACCGACTGCACTTCGGCGAGCCGAGGCCCGACCTTGAGCCAGCGCGCGAACTCGACGATCGCGTCCGTGTCGCCTTCCGCGATGATCCCCACAGCGCCGTCCTCGCGATTCCAGACGCGGCCGGTGAGTCGGCGCCGGCTCGCCTCGCGCGCGGTCTCGGCGCGAAAGTTGACCCCCTGGACGAGCCCGCGTACGACGAAGCGGGCACGGGTCACCGCCACCGGCTAGGGGCGCGCCTTGCGGGCCGCGAGCATATCGTCGAGCGGCAACGCGTTCGCGATGTCGGTCTTCGTGATCCAGCCGCGGCGCGCGTTCGCTGTCGCGTACTCCATCCAGTCGAGCTCCTCGACCGCATGCGCGTCGGAGTTGAGCACGAGGCGCACGCCGGCCTCGGTCGCCTTGCGCACCCAGACATCGGGAAGGTCGAGGCGCTCCGGCCCACCGTTCACCTCGAGCCATGTCCCGGTCTCCTTCGCGCCGGCGATGACCCGCGCAAGGTCGACCTCGTACGGGTCCCGCCGCTCCAGGAGACGCCCGGTCGGATGCGAGAAAGCGGTGACGTACGGGTTCCGCATCGCGTCGAGGATGCGCTTGGTCATGACCTCGCGCGTCTGGCCGAACGCCGAGTGCACCGACGCGGAAACGATGTCGAAGCCTTTGAGGATCTCGTCCGGGTAATCGAGCCCGCCGTTCGCGCGGATGTCGACTTCGGTGCCGACGAGGATCCGGAACGGTGCGAGCTGCGCATTCAGCGCGGCGGCTTCCTTGACCCGCGCGGCGATCCTCTCGGGGTTGAGGCCCATCGTGAGTCCGAGCCCCGGCGAGTGATCGGTCACCGCCATGTACGCGTAGCCCTTCGCCTTCGCGCGACGGGCCATCGCCTCGAGCGTGTCACGGCCATCCGTCCAGTTCGTATGCGTGTGAAGGTCTCCCGTGATGTCCGCGACCGTCGCGAGCGACGGCAGCGCGTGTGCGAGCGCGGCGTCGATCTCGCCGTGGTCCTCGCGGAGCTCCGGCGGGATCCAGTCCATCTCCAGCGCGGCGTAGACCTCCTCCTCGGTCTTCGAGGCGATCTCCTGACCGCGCTCCTCGGCGCCGACCCGGTAGAGCCCGTACTCGTTGAGGAGGAGCTTCTTCTTGAGCGCGTGCCCGCGGAGCCGAACGTTGTGCTCCTTCGATCCCGTGAAGTAGACCATCGCCGCGCCCCATGAGTCCGGCGGCACGACGCGCAGATCGATCTGCAGCCCGCGACCGACGATGACCGAGGACTTCGTCTCGCCATGCGCGAGGACGCGCTCGACGTTCGCCGCAGACGTGAAGGCCTTCATGATCGGCGCCGCGTCCGTGGCGGGGACGAGGAGGTCGATGTCGCCGATCGTCTCGCGGTAGCGGCGCACGCTCCCGGCGACGCTGATCTGCTCGACGCCGCCCTTCCGCATTGTCTCGATCATCTCCTCGGCCGCGTCGCGCGCGTGGTGGATGAGCGATCGTCCGGTGCGCTGCTTCAGCGACGTGATCGACCTCAGGATGTTCTCCTCGGTCTTCGCCTGGATCTTCGGCAGCTGGCGGAGACGGCCGGCCTTCGCGGCCTCCTCCAGCTGGTCGATCGAGGTGATGCCGAGCTCCTTGTGGATGATCCGCGCGGTCGCCGGACCGACACCCGGCACGCGCAGCAGCGTGATGAGCCCCTCCGGGACCGCGGCCTTCAGCTCGGCGTGGCGCTTCGATTCGCCGTTCTGGATGAGCTGCGTGATCGCCTCGGTCACCGACGGGCCGGTCTTCGGGATCTCGCCGAGCCGTCCCTGCTCGAGGAGGAGGGCGACCGGCTCGCGGAGGTCGCGGATCGAGCGCGCGACCTGCCGGTACGTCACCGCGCGGAAGACGTTCTCACCCTTGAGCTCGAGAAGGTCGCCGATCTCGTCGAGGACCGCGGCGACGCCTTCGTTGTCGAACGTGACGGCATCCCGGGGCACGAGTCGATGCTAGACGGTGATCCTGTTCACGACGACCGCGCGGCCTGCGATCCGATGTTGTGGCCGCGAGCGAGCTCCAGGTAGTGGAACGCCGCGTCGACGTCGCCACGCGCGCGAAGTCGCTGGGCGTACTCCGCGGCGATAGCTGACCGGTCGGGACGGTCGTCGATCTCAGTGAGCAGCTCGATGGACTTGCGGTACGCGCGGTCCGACGCGGCGTGCGCGCCGAGCGTGTCGTGGGCGGCACCGATGACGCGAAGCGCGTCGGCGCGCTGGACGCGGTCGACCGATAGGGTCTTCTCGGCGGTCTTGGCCAGCTCGAGCGCGTTCTCGGCGTCGCCGTCGGCGAGCATGATGCGGGCGAGGACGACCTGCGCGATGGCCTCGACGCGCGTGTCCCCGGACATCTTCGCGAGAGCGAGAGAGCGTTCCGCGAGCTCGCGCGCTTCGGTCGTCGCGCCACGCTCGAAGTGGATCGTGGCGAGCGAGTGCAGCACGGACAGCTCGAAGGAGCGGTCCTCGACACGCTCGAAGAGCTCAAGGGCGCGCCGATAGTTGTTGATGGCGGCGTCGAGCTCTCCGGCGTCGTACAGGGAGACGGCCACACCCATGTATCCCTGCGCCGCGACACGGAGCTCGCTCGACGCGGACGCGAGGTCGAGTGCCGACGTGTACGTCTGCATCGCCTTCGCGGTCCGGTTCAGCCGGCGGTACACGGTGCCGAGGGCGACGAGGATCCGCGCGCGGAGGCGCGGATCGTTGACCTCGTGACGCTCCATCGTGTCGCGCGCCTGCTCCAGCGACTCGGCGGCGGCCAGGTATTGATTCAGCTGGCCGTACGCGATGCCGCGGAGATGCTGCAGGCGGGCGACCTCGGCCGCGTCGACAGCGACATCCACCAGTGAGAGGGCTTCGTTGATCCGATCGAACGCCGGCTCGCGCTGCGAGGTCGACAGGTCGGCTTGCGCGAGGAGGCGCAGGAGGGCGGCGCGCGCACGCTTCACTGGCGTGCACCCGAGGCCGGACTCGACCTCCGAGCGGACGACGTCCCAGTCGTGACGTTCCGCGGCAGCCTCTGCCGCAAGGAGATGGAAGGCGAGGCGCTTCTCTGTCGCCAGCGGCGCGTCGCCGAGGAAGTAGTCGAGGCTCTTGCCGAGGCGCGTGGCGATGATCTGGAGCGACCGGACCGAGGGGCGGACGAGACCGGACTCGACCTGGGAGATGAAGCCCTTGGTGAGCTCCTCACCAGCGAGCTGAGCTTGGCTCATCCCGCGCTCACGGCGCGCGCTTCGGACACGTTCTCCGAGGCCCGGTGTCGGCGCCGTTTCTATGCTCCCCACAAGTGCTCCTCTGTGACCGAACTGACAGCCAAGCGTCGCGTATCGACGCACCTGTCATGTTCAGCGTCGGTAGACTCGCGAGGGATTATCGAACGCATCCAACGCGCGGCCATCCCCCAACAGGGGGCGGGCACAGAGGGGAGACGCACATGAAACCGGTCCGCACGCTCGTTCTCCGAGCCGCCGTTTTCGCGCTGCTCCTCATCACGTTGAGCGCGAGCGTGGCGAGCGCGGACGACGGTCCTCTCGCGCCGGAGACCGCTGGCGGCAGCGTCCAGTTCCTGCTCCCGGAGGACCCCGGGCTCGAGTAGCCGCGCACCCGCGATACTGGGCGCGTGCCAGCAACCTCCACGGACCGCCGTCAGCTGATCGAGATCGACGGCAAGCAGTTCCTCTTCCAGCACGGCTACCGCTTTGGCAAGGTCACGTTCGTCACGCGACTGCCGCTTGGAAAGAGCATGACCGTGTTCGCAGCCGGCCACCTCTCCGCGAGCGAGGTCGAGTCGGTCGTGCGCGGCGACAATCCCTGGATGCTCGAATAACGACGTACTAGTGCGCGCGGTCGTCCAACGGGTGTGGTCCGCGGCCGTCCACGTCGGCGAAGAGCGCGTCGCGGACATCGAGCGCGGTCTTGTCGTCCTCCTCGGCGTCGCAGCGGATGACCGCCCTGAAGATGGCGAGCGCCTCGCCGCGAAGGTCCTCGCGCTGCGCATCTTCGACGACGACCGCGGCAAGCTCGACCGCACCGTGCTCGACGTCGCCGGCGGCGTCCTCGTCGTACCGCAGTTCACCCTCTACGGCGACGTGCGTCACGGACGCCGGCCCGACTTCGCGCACGCGGCGCCGCCCGAGGTCGGGCGCAGGCTCTTCGACGCGTTCTGCGGGGTGCTCCGCGGAGCCGACGCCCGCGTCTCCATGGGCCGTTTCGGCGCGAACATGCGCGTCCAGCTCGAGGGGGACGGGCCGGTGACGATCGTCGTCTCCACCGATGGCTGGGCCGAGGGAGATCTTGCGAGAACGACCCGCGCCTAGCGCGATGACGCCGGCGTAATGGACCACGCCGACCATGTGAGGCTGCTCGCGAAGGGCGTGAGCCAAGCGAACGAACGTAGCGCTGTGAACGAAGGTAGCGCGGCGAGCGGGATCGGTGTTTGGGCAGACCTCGGCGCGGGCGAAGGCGCGTTCACGCTCGCGCTCGCCGAGCTGCTCGACGCTGGCTCGACGATCCACGCGATCGATCGGGACGCCGCGGCGCTGGAGACGCTCACCGCGCGCTACGCGCGCCTCGAGCGGCGACTCGGGCACGCGCCGCGACTCGAGACGCGGGTCGCCGACTTCACGACGGAGCTTGGCCTGAGGGAGCTCGACGGGGTCGTCATGGCGAACTCGCTCCACTTCACGAGGGACAAGGGCCCGGTGCTCGCGCGGGTCCGCGGCATGCTCAAGCGCGACGCCCCGCTGCTGCTCGTGGAATACGACGCGGACCGCGGCAACCCGTGGGTCCCCTACCCGATCTCGCTCGAGACCTGGCGCGGGCTCGCGATGATCAACGGCTTCACCGAGCCACGCCTCCTCGACAGCGAGCCGAGCCGCTTCATGAGCCGCATCTACTCGACGCTCGCGACGAAGGCCTAGCGACTGGCACGCGTTTTGAGGCAAGAGGCCGGGGGGTGATCGTCATGCGCAGGGTGCTCATCGCCATCCTCGCAGTCCTCGTCGCGATCGGCTCAGGTCCCGCGTGCGCGAAGGGCGGCGGGGACCAACCGGGTGCGAGCGGCGTGCCTGGCTACTAGGGAGCGACGAGGCGCGGCTCGCGCTCGAGCAGCGCCCAGAGCGCGATCGGCCACGCGAACCAGTGGCGTGACGCGACGGCCCCGCTGTTCTCGTCGTACGCCTCGGGCAGCAGCCCGTCCCACGTCGTGACGGCCCTCAGCCGGTCGCGCGCGCGCGTGACCCGCGCGCGGTCGCGCAGCACGCGGCCGACGACCAGGTCCTGCAGGTCGCCGAGCGGCCAGGGGTGCAGCGTGTGCACGGAGCCCAGCCCGCCGTGCGGGCCGGCGACGAAGGCTCGATTCGCCGACGACCACGCGAAGTCGATCGTCGCGCGCCAGCGTGGGTCCGTCGACCGGCAGAAACGCCAGCCTGGCGCGAACACCGTCGGCAGGTCGTTCGCGTCGTGATAGTGGACGGCGCCCTCGCCCTTCGCGCCACGGACGGCGTACGCGTAGAGCTCGCCCGACGCGAAGTGGCGGCGCACGAGGTCGCGCAGCTTGTCGGCTCCGGTCTCATCGAGCTCCCGAAGCACGCGCCAGAGGAGCACGTG
>JBIOUD010000073.1:0-10770 GCA_044866725.1 Candidatus Limnocylindria bacterium
GTGACGCCCATCTCGCGCAGCGCCTCGTCGAAGTCGCGCGCCACCGGATGGAAGAGCGCCTCGGCCACGCGAAGGCCGAGCGCGAACCCCGTGTCGAGCACGATCGTCGTCACGTCGTTCTTCGTACGGCATCCCGATGGGCCGATCGTGCTCGACACGGGGTTCGCGCTCGGCCACGCGAAGGCCGAGGCGCTCTTCCATCCGGTGGCGCGCGACTTCGACGAGGCGCTGCGCGAGATGGGCGTCACGCCGAAGGACGTGCGGGCGGTCGCGAACTGCCACCTGCACGTCGACCACTCGGGGAACAACTTCCGCTTCCCGGGGACACCGCTGTTCGT
Organism: Candidatus Limnocylindria bacterium; assembly: GCA_044866725.1. Taxonomy (GTDB): domain Bacteria; phylum Chloroflexota; class Limnocylindria; order P2-11E; family P2-11E; genus CF-39. The sequence goes on from JBIOUD010000073.1 coordinate 339, forward strand.
CCAGAAGGCAGAGCGCGATGCCGCGGGCACGACGCTCGACTACTCGATCCCCGAGAAGACCATCGACTTCCCCGGCGCGACGCTCGAGGTCCTGAACGGCGAGGAGGCTGAGATCGCGCCCGGCGTGCGCGTCGTCCCGACGCCGGGGCATACCGACGGGCACCAGTCGTTCGTCGTCGACACGCAGGAGGGCCGCATCGTCGTCGCGGGCCAGGCCTTCAACGAGACAAGCGACTACGCGCGGGCGCTCCTCGCGTGGCGCTTAGACAAGGAGGGACAGCCGCACCCGCCGTATGCCCCGTGGGTCGCGCGGCTGCAGGAGCTCGACCCTTGGCGCGTCGTCTTCGCGCACGACCTCGCAATCTGGGAGCGCGGCGCCTAGACCGTGGAGGCGGTCGCCGTGCTCGCATGCGCCGCCACTGCCCGCGCGATCGCGGCCTCGAGCTCCTTCGCGCGCCGCGAGCCGATCATCACCCGCTTGCCGTCGTTCGTCTCGACGAGGACGCCTTCGTCGCCGCCGGTGTTGAACGCCCAGCCGCGCGGCCCGAGCCGAACGCCGTAGCCGCCGTACGCGAGCAGGGAGTTGTACGTCGCCGCGTGCGCGCGCTTCACGTCCGCGACGCGGATGCGACGCGTGGGCCAGATGAAGTGAAACGACACGGTGATCTCCGGGGCGCTCACGTCGACGACGAGGCGCGCGACCGCGAAGAGCGCGGCGACCGATGAGACGATGACGACGCCGATCAGCAGCACCCACTCCTGCGTGAGGGCGACGAGGATGAGGAACGGCAGGTCGATCGTCAGGAGGAGCACCCAGATCCACGCCGCCCAGAAGCGCTGCTCCTCATGGAAATAGCTCACCGGCCCGTCCATTTCGGCTTGCGCTTCTCCATGAAGGCGCGCACGCCTTCGCGGAAGTCCTCGCTCGTGTAGCAGAGCGCGACGAGGTCACGGCCCTCGTCCGGGAGCATCCGCTCGCGGATGCGCCGCAGCCCCTCCTTCGTCGCCCACAGCGTGAGCGGTGCGTGCGTCGCCATCGCCGCCGCGAGCTCCGCCGCGCGGGTCGCCAGGGCCGCGTCGTCCGCGACGATCTCCGTCACGAGGCCGAACGCCTTCGCGTCCTCGGCGGAGATGATCCGCGCGGTGAAGATGAGCTCCTTCACGCGTGCGCTGCCGATGAGCGACGCGAGGCGCATGAGGTTCGCGAGCGACAGGCAGTTGCCCAGGGTGCGCGCGATCGGCATGCCGAACGTCGCAGAGCGGGTCGCGATGCGCAGGTCGCAGCACGCCGCGATCGCGAGGCCGCCGCCGGTCGTCGCGCCGGCGATCGCCGCGATCGTCGGCTTGCGGACGGCCTCGAGCGCGCCGAGGACGCGGTCCATGCGCTCCTCGTAGGCGTACGCCTGTTCCGGTGTGCGGAAGTCCGCGAACTGCGCGATGTCGGTGCCGGCAACGAAGGCGCCGCCCGCACCGGTGATGACGAGCGCGCGGACGGCCGCGTCGTCGTTCGCGCGCCGGGCGGTCTGCTCGAGCGCGTCGTACATCTCGAAGGTCATCGCGTTGCGCGCCGCGGGCCGGTCGATGGTGAGCCAGAGCACACCGTCCTTGATCTCGACGCGGGTGTCGCTCACGGCCGCGCCTTCGCCGCGCTCGTCGGCTCGACCGCGATGCGCTCCGCGATGAGGGCGTCGATCTCGCGCGCGGAGCAGCCGGCCTCGGCGAGCGCGGCGCGGGTGTGCTCCCCGAGGAGCGGGCCGGCACGCTCGAGCGTCGCGCTGCCGGACGCGAAGCGCAGCGGCGTGCCGAGCGCGCGCACTTCGCCGAGGCGCGGGTGCGCGAGGTCGACGAAGAAGCCGCGCGCGTCGAGGTGCGGATCGCGGAACACCTCGGCGTAGTCGGCGATCTCGCCGCAGGGCACGCCAGCGCCGCGGAGCACCTCGAGCCAGTGCGCCGCGCTCCGCGTCGCGGTGACCTCTTCGATGAGCGGGATGAGCTCGCGCAAGGTCGCGCGGCGCTTCGTCGCATCGTCGAAGCGCGGGTCGCGCTCGAGCCGCCCCAGGCCGAGCGCGCGACAGAACGCCGTCCAGTTCGGAGGCGTCGTCGCGCCGATGACGAAGTGCGTGTCCGAGGCGCGCACCGCCTGGTACGGGCCGACCAGCTTGTGCGCCGAACCCGCCGCGTGCGGGACCTCGCCGGTCGTGAAGTACGTGCCGGCCTCCCAGACCGCGAGCGACACCGAGGACTCGAACATCGACACATCGAGGAGCTGGCCGCGCCCCTCGCGCTCGCGCACGCGGAGCGCCGCGAGGATGGCGATCGTCGCGTAAAGGCCTGCAGCCAGATCGGAGATCGACACGCCGACCTTCACCGGCGCGCCGCCCTCCTCGCCGGTGACGCTCATGAGCCCGCTCTTCGCCTGCACGATGATGTCGAGCGCGGGCCGGTCGGCGTACGGGCCGTCGAGCCCCCATCCGCTGACACAGGCGTACACGAGGCGCGGGTTCGCGTCGATGAGCCCCTGCGGCGCGAGGCCGAGGTCGGCCATCGTGCCGGGACGTAGGTTCTCGACGATGACGTCGGCGCGCGCGGCGAGCCTGCGAAACACGCCCTTCCCGGCTTCGGTCTTCAGGTCGAGCGCGACGCTCCGCTTCGAACGATTGAGCCGGACGAAATTGCCGCTCTCACCATCGACGATCGGCTCGAGGCGGCGCGAGAGATCTCCGCCGCGCGGGTCCTCGACCTTGACGACATCCGCGCCCATGTCCGCGAGCTGCATCCCGCAGAACGGGCCGGCCATGTAGTTCCCGACCTCGAGCACGCGCAGATCGGCGAGCGGCGGCGTCACTCGCGCGAGTCTATGCACGCCACCTGGGACGGCGCGAAGATGCGACGATTACGACGTGGAGATCGCCCTCGCGGTGTTGGTGGGCGTCGGCGTGTTTGTCCTTGTCGTTGCCCGCGTCGTGAGCCAGGGCGACGGTGTGATCGGTGGCACGGGCGACATGCAGAAGGCCGACGAGGAGGCTCGCGGGCGCTCGTACGGAGACGAATCCGGCAATTAGTCAGCAGCCGCCGTAATGCTGGAGCACCGTCCCGTCGCTGCTCCGAACACGCCACACGCCGCCGCCGAGCTGACCGCGCGCGACGACCCAGATCTCGGAGCCACGCGCGAAGAGCGACACGAGGTCGCAGGGCGTGCCGATGTCGATCCTCCGGAACGGCGCGCTCGCGACACCGCTCGATGTGAGCAGCGTGCCGCGGTCGCCGGCGATCCAGATAGCCGGATCGACGATGACGTCGCGCAGCGTCACGTCGACGCCGCTGTTCGCTTTGTTCCACCCGCTGGCGAAGGTGACGATCGTCCCGGCGTCGCCGACCGCAACGACGTTCCCCGCTGTCGTGCCCGCGACGGCGCGTAGCGAGTTCGTCTGGCCGCTGCCCACGGGGTTCCAGCCGCGCGCGTCGAGCCGGTAGGTGATCCCGGCGGCGCCGACGGCCCAGGCGGACGTGACGCTGAACGCGACGACGTCGAAAAGGTCCTCGTCGATGCCGACCGCATAGGGATGGATGTCGCCGCGATCGAGGAGGAAGACCGCGCCGCGCGAGCCGACGATCAGCGCGCCATCGGGCAGCGCGGACACGCCCCAAAGCTCTTCGATCGTGATGTCGGTCGCGCGGATCTGCCGCGTCGTCTCATCGCTCACCATGAGCTGGCCGACATGACCGACGGCGTACGCGACGTCCGTCGTGCACGCGACACGCGTCAACGAGCGAAGGGTGCCGTCGACCTGCGACCACTGCGTGCCGTCGTAGCGGAGCAGACTGCCTCCGTCCGTCACGACCCACACGCCGGCGGTCGTCGCGCACCCGCCGGACACCGGCTGACGGAAGAGCGCGGCCTCGTTGTAGGGCGTAGGGCTTGGCGTCGGCGCCGGCGTGAAGGTGACGTTGACGCGGATCGGCGTTGGTGACGGGCGGGCGAGCCGCCCCGACGCGAGACCGACGCCGACCGCGGCGAGGACCGCGAGGACCGCGAGCGCCGCAGCGACGCCGGTCTTCAACCCATCGCCTCGAGTCGCTTGACGCGCTCGGCGATCGGCGGGTGCGTGTTGAACAGGCCATCGAGGAAGGCGGGCTTGTCCTTCAGCGGATTCGCGATGTAGAGGGACGCCGTCGCCTTGTTCGCGACCTCGAGCGCCTCGGGGTCGGCGGAGATCTTCCGAAGCGCGGACGCGAGCCCCGGCGGGTACCGCGTGAGGAGCGCGCCCGACGCGTCGGCGAGGTACTCGCGCTGGCGCGACACGGCGAGCTGGATGAGCGTGGCGATGATCGGCGTGAGGATCGCGAGGACGATCGCGACGATCGCGATGATGCCCGCGCCGCCGCCACCGCGGTCGCGGCCGCCGCGGCGTCCGCCGATACCGAACTGCATCGAGCGGAGCACGCCGTCGGAGATGAGCGCGATGGTGCCCACGAGGACGGTAACGAGGAGCATGACCCGGATGTCGCGGTTGACGATGTGGCTCATCTCGTGGGCGATGACGCCCTCGAGCTCGGTCCGGTCGAGCTTCTCCAGCAGCCCCCGCGTGACGGCGATCGAGGCGTGCTTGGGATCGCGCCCGGTCGCGAAGGCGTTCGGCGCGGTGTCATCGATCAGGTACACCTTGGGTGGGTCGATGCCGAGGCCGATGGCGAGCGTCTCGACGATGTTCTCGAGCTGCGGCGACTCGTTCGGCTGAAGCGGCTTCGCCTGGCTCTGCGCGAGGACGAGCTTGTCGCCCGCGAAGTACGAGCCGACCGACGTGAGCGCCGAGAACCCGAGCGCGGCCGGCAGGACCGCGACGCCGCCGCCGGGCGTGAAGTACTCGCCGCCGACATACCCGATGAGCGCGACGATCGCCATGAAGACGCCGATGAGCGCGACGGTGCGCCAGCGGTTCGCACCGACGGCGTCGTAGATCGAGAGGCGATTCGGCGGCGGGACGATGCCGCGGTGGTCGGCGGACACGAGCCGCTAGCTGAACGACACCTTCGGCACTTCGCGCTCCTTCGCGTCCGCGAGCTCGAAGTACTGCTCGGAGGTGAACCCGAACATCCCCGCGAGCACCGTCGTCGGGAAGGTCTGGAGCGAAGTGTTGTAGTCGCGGACGTTGCCGTTGTAGAAGCGCCGTGCGAAGGCGATCTTGTCTTCCGTCGCGGTGAGCTGCTCCTGCAGGTCGCGGAAGTTCTGCGAGGCCTGCAGCTGCGGGTAGTTCTCGGCGACGGCGAAGACCGAGCGCAGCGCGCCGGTGAGGACGTTCTCGGCCTGCGCACGCTGCTCGGGCGAGCCCGTGGCGCCGGCGGCGATGGCGCTGGCGCGCGCGTTCGTGACGTTCTCGAACACCGTCTTCTCGTGCGCGGCGTAGCCCTTCACTGTCTCCACGAGGTTCGGGATGAGGTCGTAGCGCCGCTTCAGCTGGACATCGATGTCCGACCAGGCCTCGCGCACGCGCTGGCGCAGCGTGACGAGGCGGTTGTATATCGAGATGAGGAAGATCGCGATGACCGCGATGACGGCGAGGATGATCCAGATCTCCACGCAGCTCCCCTTCCTTGATGCTTCCGTGAATCATGCTATCCCGGGCCCGCGTCGATACGATTCCCACGTGGACGCGGCAAGCGCTGAGTCCCAGCTCGCGCACGCGCAGCGCGCGATCCCCGGCCTGCGCGGTCTCGACGGCAGGGCCATCGCGAAGGACCTCGACACGCGGTACGGCGATCTCACCGAGGCGCTCGGTTGGTTCATCGCACAGGGGCGCTCTGACGATGCGCTGCGCTTCGCGAGCACGCTCGCTCCGTTCTGGATGACGACGAAACGCCTTGCCGAAGGATGCGACTGGTGCGAGCGCGCGATCGCGTTGCCCGGCGGCAGCGAGGCTGTGCGCGCGGAGGCGCTGTTCCAGCAGGGTCTGCTCTGGTTCTGGCGCGGGGATGACGATCGCGCGACGGCCGTCCTCGAGCGCTCGCTCGCGATCGGGCGACGTACTGCTGACCCATCCGCGACCGCGAAGGCGCTATCGGGCCTTGCACGAGTCGCGCTCCGCCGCAGCGGCGTCGACGACGCGCGGAAGCTGCTGCACGAAGGACTCGCGCTCACCGAAGGCGGGGGTGATCGCCTCGCGCGCGGCAACATCCTGCACGTCCTCGGCGTGGCGGCGCAGATGGCCGGCGACCTCGAGGAGGCGCGCGGGTACATGACGGAGCGGATCGCGATCGCGAGGGAGATGAAGATCTTCTCGACGGTCGGGATGGAGGGCAGCAACCTCGCGATGGTCGAGCGCCAGCTCGGGAACCTCGACGAGGCCGAGGAGCTGTCGCGCGAAGCGCTCGACATCAGCGTGCGCCGCGGTGACGCGTGGATGACGCCGCTCGTGCTCTCGGGCCTCGCCGCGGTCGCGGCGCTGAAGGGCCGGCACGAGCGTGCCGCGACGATCATCGGTGCGGTCGAGGCGATGATGCAGGCGCAGGGATTCGAGTGGCCGCCCGACGAGCGGCCGCACTACGAGACCACGGTCGCCGCGCTCAAGAAGGCGATGCGCGCGGACGAGCTCGAGAGAGCGCGCGCGACGGGCCGTGAGATGAGCGAAGCCGAGATCGTGGACTGGGCGATGCGACCGAGCGTCGGCGGCTAGAGGAGCTCGCGGACCGCCTTCTCGATAGAGTCGGCATCGATCCCGGCCGCGTGCAGGAGCTCGGCGGGCTTCGCCGAGCCGGGCATCTCTCGCGGCGCGAGGTGAACAAATCGGACCGCGGACACGCGCTCCTCAGCCAGCGCTGCCAGGACCGCCTCGCCGATCCCGCCTTCGCGCCAGTGGTCCTCGACGACGATGAGGCGCCCGGCCGTCGCGGCGGCCGCGGCGACGAGCGTCTTCGTGTCGATCGGCTTCACGCTGTACAGGTCGATGACGCGGACCTTCAGGCCATCCTTTGCGAGCGCGTCGGCGGCTTTGACCGCCTCATGCAGCGTGATGCCCGCGCCGACGATCGTGACCTTGTCGTCCGCGCCGCCGCCGCGCACGACCTTGCTGCCGCCGATCGGGAAGTCCTCGCTCACGTCGTAGAGGATCGGCGTGTTCGCGCGCGTCGTGCGCATGTAGACGATCCCGCGCTGGTCGGCCATCGCCGCGACAAGCTTCGCGGTCTGATTGCCATCGCTCGGATAGAGGACCGTGCTCCCGTGGACGGCGCGCATCATCGCGAGATCCTCGAGCGCCATCTGCGACGGCCCGTCCTCGCCGATCGACACGCCGGCGTGCGACCCGGAGAGCCGGATGTTCGCCTGGGAGATCGCCGCCATGCGGATGAAGTCGTACGCGCGCGTGAGGAACGCGGCGAACGTCGAGGCGAACGGCCGGAAGCCGAGGCACTGCATGCCGACCGCGCTCGCGACCATCTTCTGCTCGGCGATGTACATCTCGAAGAAGCGATCGGGCGCGGTCTTCTTCACCTCCTCGGCGTGCGTGGAGTTGCTCACCTCGGCGTCGAGCGCGACGACGTCGCTGCGCGCGGCGGCGACCGCCGCGAGCGCGTCGCCGTACGCCTTTCGCGTCGCGACGGGGTCCGTATACGCCCTCAGCTCCGGCTTGTTCTTGGTGGGTTGCGGCGGCGACCACTTCGGCGGCTTCGGCGACTCGAACGTGCGCGAGGGCTCATCGCCGATCTCCGCGAGCGCTCGCTTCGCCTCTTCGGCGTTCAGAGCCTTGCCGTGCCAGCCGGGCTTGTCCTCGATGAACGAGATCCCCTTCCCCTTGATCGTGCGCGCCACGATCGCGGTCGGGCGGTCGGCGTCGCGCGCTCGCGAGAAGGCCTCGTCGATCTCGCCGAGGTCGTGCCCATCGATGACGATGGCGTCCCAGCCGAACGACTCGATGCGCGCGGCGTAGGCGTCGGTGTCCCAGCCGAGCTCGGTCGGGCCGCGCTGGCCGAGCCGGTTCACGTCGATGATCGGCGTGACGTTCGGCGTGACCTCGTGCCCGCCGAGGTCGAACCCCTCCCACACCGAGCCCTCGGCGCTCTCGCTGTCGCCGACGAGCGTCCAGATGTGGAACGGCGCGTCCCAGAGGCGCTTCGCGGCGACGGCCATGCCGACGGCGATGGGCATGCCCTGGCCGAGCGAGCCCGTGGCGACGTCGACCCACGGGAGGATCGGCGTCGGGTGCCCCTGCAGCGGCGAGCCGAGCTTCCGGAACGTCAGGAGCTCCGCGTCGTCTATGACCCCCGCCGCGCGGAACAACGCGTACACCAGCGGCGAAGCGTGACCCTTCGAGAAGATGAGGTGGTCGTTCGCCGGATCGTCGGGCTTCTTCCAGTCGTAGCGCAGGTGGCCCGAGAGCAGCACGGCCATGAGGTCCGCGGCAGAGAGTGACGACGTCGGATGACCCGAGCCCGCCGCGGTCGACGAGCGGATGCTGTCGGCGCGGAGCTGTCGCGCGATCTGGCGGTAGAGATCGAGCCGCGTCCCCGTCGCGGTCGTGGTCGCCACGACGACACCCTACCGCACCGAGTGCGCCGAAGGGCGCACCGAGTGCGCCGCGTATCCTCGGCCCGGTGAAGGGGTGAGCGCTATGGAGATCGGCATCTACGGCCTCGGCCGGATGGGCGGCAACATGGTCTCGCGACTCCTGCGCGGCGGCCACCGCGTCGTCGCCGGTAACCGCAGTCCCGGCCCGGTCGACGAGAAGAAGGCCGAGGGCGCGGTCGGCGCCTACTCGATCGAGGAGATGGTGAAGGCGCTGAAGACGCCGCGCGTGCTCTGGTCGATGGTGCCCGCGGGCGAGGCCACCGATCACACGCTCGACGAGTTCGCGAAGTACGCGTCGAAGGGCGACGTGCTCGTCGACGGCGGCAATTCGAACTTCCGCGACTCGATGCGCCGGGCGGAGAAGTACAACGGCATGGGCTTCCACTTCCTCGACATCGGCGTGTCCGGCGGCATCTGGGGACTGCAGGTCGGCTACTGCATGATGGTCGGCGGGCCGAAGCAGGGTGTCGAGATCGTCAGGCCGCTTCTCGACACGCTCGCGCCACCGGAAGGCTGGGCGCACTTCGGGAAGAACGGCGCGGGCCACTTCGTGAAGATGGTCCACAACGGGATCGAGTACGGGATGATGCAGGCCTACGGCGAGGGCTTCGAGCTCCTGCACGCGAGCGAGTTCGGGATGGACATGAAGCAGGTCGCGCACGTCTGGATGCAGGGAAGCGTCGTTCGCTCGTGGCTCCTCGAGCTCGCCGAGCGCGCCTTCGCGCAGGACGGCTCTGATCTCGCGAACATCAAGGGCTGGGTCGCGGACTCCGGCGAGGGACGCTGGACGGTCATCGAGGCGATCAACCACGACGTGCCCGCGACCGTGCTCGCGCACTCGCTCTTCTCACGCTTCACCTCACGCCAGGACGACTCGTACGCGATGAAGGTCGCGGCGGCGCTGCGCAACCAGTTCGGCGGGCACGCGGTGAAATCCGAGTGAGACGAGCGACGAGCGATCCATTCGCGAGGAGCGAGTCCACCTCGGGAGTGACAACGAGCGGTAGGACAGGGAGCGCAACGGATGTCAATCCGTTGCGCGAGGGCCTGCGACTCGCGCGCGTGCCGAAGCCCGCGACGCTCGTGCTGTTCGGCGGCTCCGGTGATCTCGCGCACCGCAAACTCCTGCCGGCGCTCTACAACCTCGCGCTGCAGCGACAGCTCCCCGCGTCGTTCGCGGTCGTCGGCGCGGCGCGCGGCGCGGTGACCGACGAGGCTTTCCGCGCGGAGCTGCGCGAGGCCGTCGCGAAGTTCAGCCGCACGAAGCCACTGAGCGAAGAAGTGTGGGAGGCGTTCGCGCAGAACATCCACTTCGTCGCGACGCCGGACGACGCGGGGTACCAGCAGCTCGCCCGCACGCTCGACCGCGTCGACGCCGAGGTGGGCACGAACGGCAACCGGCTCTTCTACCTCGCGACGCCGCCGCAGGCCTACGCGCCGATCGTGCGCGCGATCGGCAAGAACAAGCTGCGTGGCTCCGGCTGGTCGCGCGTCGTCGTCGAGAAGCCCTTTGGACGTGACCTCGCATCGGCGATGGAGCTCACGAGCATCGTCCACGAGGTGTTCCGCGAGGACGAGGTGTTCCGCATCGACCACTACCTCGGCAAGGAGACGGTCCAGAACATCCTCGTGCTGCGCTTCGCGAACGGCATCTTCGAGCCCGTGTGGAACCGGCAGTACGTCGACCACATCCAGATCACCGTGGCCGAGTCGCTCGGCGTCGAGGAGCGCGCCGACTACTACGAGCACGCCGGTGCGATGCGCGACATCGTGCAGAACCACGTCCTCCAGCTCCTCGCGCTCGTCGCGATGGAGCCGCCCGCCGCGTTCGACGACCGCGCCGTCCGCGACGAGAAGGTGAAGGTGCTCCGT
>JBIOUD010000074.1:0-5027 GCA_044866725.1 Candidatus Limnocylindria bacterium
ATGACTTCGTGATCGTCGTCCCCGACGAGGTCGCCGAGCGGGCGGCGAAGGACATCGTTCAGCGCTTCGACGCGAGCGCCCGGTCGTTCTACGACGCCGAAGATCGCGAGCGCGGCTACATCAGACGACCCGACCGGCGCGGCGTCCTGCGCAAGTTCGCGTTCGTGAGCGTCTCCCTCGGCATCGTGCCGATCACGCGGGCTCGTTTCGCCGACGCCGTCGCGGTCTCACGCGCGGCCGCAGAAGTGAAGGAGGTCGCCAAGCGGCACAAGGGCTCCGGCTGGGCGGTCGATCGTCGCCGAGTGCCGGAGTGGTCCACCCCGCGGGCTTAGCCGCGCGCAGGGCTAGCCCGTACAGGCCTCCGCGAACGCGCTGATGTTGTCGTCGAGCCGCTGCCGGAGCGCCTCGGACGAACGCCGCTCGTGCCGCGACCGAAGGATCGAGATCTGTCGCACGTAGGCCTGCGCGTCGGTCTCGGTGTGCCCGATCTGCCGCAGCGTCTTCTCGACCTGCTGCGTGTGCTCGACGAGGTGAGCGCCGAAGCGGTGGAGGCGAAAGCGGACGTCGACGCTGAACAGGTCGTCGACGGCCGCCCACTGCGAGGGCTTGCTGAGGTCAGCGGTATCCGTCCCCGCGAGCGCGGCGTCGGTCTCGGCCCGCCTTCGCGCGAGCGCGGCGACGATCGCCGCCGCATCGCCGGCGGTATCCGCGGGATCGGCCTTCGGCCTCCGGTCGGCGGGGAGGATGAGCGGTTCCTCTTGATCGCGGAGCAGCGCGTGCTGCGTGTTCGCGCGGTACGAACGCTCGACCTGCGTGGTGTGCTCCATCGTCTTGCGGATCGACCACTCGCCCGGTGCGGGCGCGAGGTCGAGGAGGCCATCCGGTACGGAGAGGAGGAGCCCACGAAGGTCGCCGAACGCGCGCTGCGCGAGAACGAGGATGCGGTCTGCCTCGACCGTCGGCGTCGCGGTCGTCACGAGCGCGTTCTGCTCCTCCATGATCAGGAAGAAGAACCCGTTGCGGACGTCCGCCGGTCCCTTTCCCGGCCACTCCCACCGCCGCGCCAGATCCACGTCCGTCACGCGTGCGAGACGGCGCAGCGCGGCGTCGAACGCTACGACTTCAGTCGTGCTTCGATCCCCGAGAGACGCTCGATGACCTTGAGGAGGGCGTGATTCCCGTCGCGTCCCTCGCCAGCCGCCTGGAGCGCGTTGTACAGATGGTGCGCGAGCGACGCGCCGGGGAGCGCGAGGTGCGCGACGTCGGCGTCGCCGAGCACGAGTCGCAGGTCCTTCTGCTGCAGGTCGACCATGAAGCCGGGCCGGAAATCGCCCGCGAGCATCTTCGGCGCGTAGTTCTGCATCGCCCACGACGACCCCGCGCCACCGGCGATGACCTGCCGCGTCTTCTCGAGATCGATGCCCTGCGATGCCGCGAAGACGAGCGCCTCCGCCACGCCGAGATTGTTCAGCGCGACCGCGATCTGATTGGCGAGCTTGCAGGCCTGGCCCGCGCCGTGATCGCCGATGTGCACGATCGTCTTCCCGAGCGCTTCGAACAGAGGACGCGCGCGCGCGACGTCGGCGGCGTCGCCGCCGATCATGATCGAGAGGCGCGCCTCGATCGCGCCGATCTCCCCGCCGGATACCGGCGCGTCGAGCGTGCGGAAGGGTGGCTTGTTCGCGGCCGCGCGCTCGGCGAACTCGCGCGTGCGAGCGGGCGAGATCGTGCTCATGTCGACGACGAGGAGCCCGTCGTGCGCCCCGGAGGCGACCCCGTCCGGCCCGAAGAGCACTGCCTCGACGTCGGGTGAGTCCACGACCATGGTCACGACGATGTCCGAGCGCTGCGTGACCTCGCGCGGCGTCTTCACGACGGTGATGCCGTCCTTCGACAAGGGCTCGGCGCGGGCGGGCGTCCGATTCGTCGCGGTGACCTCGAACCCGGCCTTGCGTGCGTTGCGCGCCATCGGCGCGCCCATGATCCCCGTGCCGACGAAGCCGACGCGCTCGGTCACCCGCTAATTCTCGGGGGTATCGCCGTTCGTGTGGTCGTGCCCGGTGTGGCCATTCGGAGAGTTCTCTTCCCGCTGCACGAAGATCGTGCGTGCGTCGCCGCTGTCGGTGACGAGGAAGGTGTTCTCGTCGGTCTCGTCGACGTTCACCGACGCGACGAGGAGATCGTCGGTGACGTGGATGAAGCCGTGGCTGCGCTGCAGCTCGTTCGCGATGGCCTCCGAGAGCGTGTCCTCCTCGTATGAGTCGAGCAGCTGCGCCCGGACCTTCTTCACCAGCGCGAAGAAATCGATCGGCTCGAAGCGGTTCTCGTGCCCGAGCAGTACGGCCGTACCGACGTCCTCGTCGCCTTCATGGATCTCGTAGAAGAACATCGGGCTAGACTATGACTTCTCCATGGCAGATACGCCTCCGACCATCACGCCCGCGTCGGCGCCGGAGCGGTCGTTCCGGCACTCGCTGACGCGCGAGCCCGGTGCTCGCGCGGTGCTCGACGTCGAGGTCGACGCCGATCGGCTCACGCGCCAGACCGACCGCGTCTTCGAGCGTCACAACCAGAAGGCGAAGATCGCGGGCTTCCGGCCCGGAAAGGCACCGCGCGCGATGTACGAGCGCCAATACGGCACCGAGCACCTCTGGGCTGAAGCCGCGGAGGACGTGATCGACGAGTCGTATCGAGACATCGTCGAGATCGAGGACATCACGCCGATCGACCAGCCGTCGATCGAGGTGACGCAGCTCGAGGCGGGGAAGCCGCTCAAGTACAAGGCCACCGTCGTCGTGAAGCCCGACGTCGACCTCGGCGACTACAACGCGCACGGCACCGTCGTCGAGCCGAAGACCCCGGCGGATGAAGACATCGCGAAGACGATCGACTCGATGCGGGAGAGCCACGCGCAGCTGAAGCCCGTCCAGCGCGAGGCGAGGGCCGGCGACATCGTGACCGTGGACATCGATCTGGCCGTCGACGGCAAGTCGATGCCGCCGTTCGCGCGCAACGCGCACGTCGAAGCCGGCCGCGACTCACGCACGATCAAGGGCCTCGGAGACGCGTTCATCGGTCTGAAGGTCGGCGAGGAGAAGACCGTCGAGCTGCCGTTCTCGAGCGAGGAGGGCGTCGAAGCCGAGGTCCGCGGAAAGACCGGCACGTTCAAGATGCGGGCGAGCCAGGTCGCGGAGAAGCTCGTGCCCGCGCTCGACGACGACTTCGCCAAGACGGTCGGTGTCGGCACGGTCGATGAGCTGCGTCGCTCGGTGAAGAACGAACTCGCGCACGCCGCGTTCCACGAGGCGCGTGACGACGCCGCCGACAAGCTCATGGAGCATCTCCTGAAGGAGGCGAAGGTCGAGGTCCCGGAGATCCTCATTCAAGATGAGCTCGGGCACCTCGTCGCCGACCTGCGCGCGCGCGTGCGCGAGCAGGGGATCACGTTCGAACAGTTCCTCCTCCAGGCGCGCAAGACCGAGGACGAGCTCCGACAGGAGTGGCGTCCGGCGGCCGAGCGCCGCGCTAAGGCGATGCTCGTGCTCGACGAGATAGCGAAGAAGGAGAACATCACGGTCACGTCGAACGAGCTCGCGGCGCAGGTCGCGATGACGCCGCTCGCGCAGCAGGACGCACGCTACATGCGCGACCCCGTCGTGCTCGCCTCGCTCGCGCGGTCGATCCGCAACCGCAAGACCGTCGACAAGCTCATGGGCCTCGACGCGCCGGAGGCCGAGAGCGAGCTCATCAAGAAGGCCGGCGGCGAGGCGGCGGACTTCCACGGCACCGGGGCGGCGAAGTCCGAAGAGCCGAAGATCATCGTGCCGCCGAAGTCGAAGCCCGAGGCGACTCCTGAGGGCCGTGAAGCGCTGCGCGCGATGCTGGAGAAGAAGTAGCCCGCTACGCCTGCAGGTAGAGCACGCCGATCCAGAACCAGGTGTCGCCGATCTTCTGCATCATGAACTTCACGTTCCTCCGCGGCTGTCCTGGGTCCTGCCAGGTGCCCCGGATCGTGCCGCCGCTCACCGATGATCCCGACGCGAATTCGATGGGCCGCGGCTCTACTGCCACGGCAAGCCCGTTCGCGAACGAGGTCTGCATCGCCGCGAGAGAGACCGACGTCGCACGGAAGCCGACCCCGGCGTTCTCGAGGCCGGTGCTCAGGCACTCGGTGGCAACGCTGGCGAGGATCGTCGTGTCCTTCCGAGCGAAGCCGCGTGCGAGCGCGTCGGCGACGTCCTCGGCCGAGCGGACCGGCGACGGTGGCGGTGTCGCCAGGGTCGCGCGGGCGTCCGCGAGTTCGTTGTCTCTGAGGATGTGGAGAGAGGTCATGAGCGCCCGCGCGGGCGCCTCGCTGCCGGGCGCTGGTGCGCGCAGTCCGAGACTGATTGCATAGATCCGGAAACGAGCGTTCACGACGATCGCCCCGAGCGTCGCGCCGTCGGTCGAGACGATGCGGGCGGCGTCGGGGTTGTTGTCGAAGGTGATCTTCTCGAACTTGCTCGCGACCGAGAACCCCATCTTCCCCGACTCGAGCCAACCAAGCGCCGTCTGCCCGGTGGTGTTCTCCTCGACCCTCACCACGACCACATCTTGGGCGGGGCCGGTGTCGGTTCCCGATTCAGCTTCGATGCTCGCGTTCGTGAATGTCTCGACGCCCGGCGGCCGCGACGGATCCTTCGTCGATTGGCAGGCGGAACGCCGCCAGCCGGCGGGTAGCTCGACGCGGTAGCCGTAGGCGAGGCTGGTGTAGACACCCGGGCCGGCACTCGGGTTGGGCTTGAGCGTCGGCGCCGGAGAGGCGGTCGGCGTAGGCGAGGCTGACAGTGCTGCTGTCGCACTTGGTGGCGGGGAGGCGCTCGAGGTCGCGATCGTCCCCGGCGTCTCCGCACGGGATCCGCACGCGAGCACGACGGCAGCGAGGACGACAGCGAACAAACGCACTGGAATGACCCGAGGCTATCGCGTCAACTGTCGCGATTCATGACGGGATCGCGATGAGAGCGGGGCAGGGGAGGCGAGGGGCG
>JBIOUD010000075.1:0-8733 GCA_044866725.1 Candidatus Limnocylindria bacterium
ATCTCGCCGCGAAGATGGAGAGCGTCGACCGCGAGGTCGCGCGCCTCGAGGACTTCGTGTCCGAGGGCGAGATGCTCTCTGCCGGCACCGATGACGAGCTGCGCGTCGCGCGTGAAGAAGAGGAGCACCGCCGCATCGCCGCGGCCGACGCCGCATCCGCGGAAGCGAGCGTGCGCGAGCGCGTCGCGGCGCTCCAGGCGAGCCTCGAAGCGATCGGCGCAGAGCGAGACCGCACGCGCACCGCGCTCGCCGCGTTGCCGGCCGAGCTGTCGTCGCTCCGCGCACGTCGCGAGCAGGTCGACGAGGAGGCGGCGGAGGCTGCGCGTCGCGCGCGCGAAGCGGCGGATGCGGCGCGCGTCGCCGAGGAGGACGCATCGCGGACACGCGTTGCGCTCGCGGAAGCGCGTGCCGCGCGGGTCGAGGCCGAGCGCGCGCACCTGCTCAAGGAGGGCGACGAGGTCCGCATCGCGGACGAGGAGCGCGTCCTCCTCGAGCGAGACGACGAGCTCTCGCGCGGTGCGGCGGAACTCTCGAAGGAGCGCTCTGGTCACGAGCGCGAACGCGCACGCCTTGCGACCGAGCTCGAGCGGGCACGCGAGACCGTCGCGGAGCGGGCGCGCGCGGTCGAGTCCGCAGCGTCCCGCGCGGGAGCCGCGCGGAACGAGCTGCAGCGCATCGACGGTGACCTTGCCCTCCTGCGCGGGCAGACGACCGCGCTTCGCGAGGCTGCCGAGCGCGCGGAGTCGGAGCTCGCCGCGCGCGACACGGGCGCGCAGTCGCCGGCGCTCCCGCGTGGCTTCGCCTGGCTACACGAGCGGATCACCGTGCCGAGCGAGGTGAGCGCCGCGCTCGGCGAGCGTGTCGCGACGATCGACTCGAAGGACGCACGCGACCTTCCGGTTCCAAAGGGCACGCGGCGCATCGCCGACGGCGTCGCGATCTTCCTCGCGCCGGACGACGCGAGCGCGATCGCCGCGGCCGCATCGCTGCGCGGCGGCGTCGTCGTCTCGCCAAGAGGCCTCCTGGTGCTGCCCGGGCTCGTTCGCCACGTCGATCCCCGACGCAAGGCGGATCAGGACGCGCGAGCGCAACTGCGTGGCATGGCGGCGCGGCTGCGCGAGGAGCTATCGGGCTCGGAGCGCGCACTCGCCGAGCTCACGACCGAGCGCGGCCACGCTGAGGCTCGACTCGCAGAACTGGACGAGCGTCTCAATGGCGCGCAGCGGGCGCGCGGCGACGCCGAGCGGATCGTCGACGACCTCGCGACAGCCGATGCCGACGTCCGCGATCTCGTCCGCGTCGCGGACGCGCGCGGCGCATCCCTCGAGCGCGAGCGGGCTGACATCCACGCGCGCCGGGAGCGTCTCGCTTCGGAGCGCGCGACCGCCGCGACCGCGCGCGCGACCGCCGGCGATCACTTCGCGACCGCGGAGCGCGGGGAGCAGCGCGCGACGGACGCGCATGGCGAAACGACGCGCCGCGCCGAGGCCGCAAGGCTGGATGCCGCGACGAGCGAGGAACGCCGTTCGTCCCTCGTGCGGCTGCGCGACACGCTCGACGAGCAGGTCGGGGCGACCGAGAAGCGAATCGCCGACGACGAGGAGCGCCTGCGCGCGCTCGCGTCACAAGAACGTGACTCACGCACACGCCTGGACGGCGCGCAATCAGACCTCGGCCGCGCGACCGCGGAGTCGCGCGAGGCCGAGCGCACCTCGGAGCTCGCGCGTCAGCGCGCGCTTGCGGCGGAGGGATCGCGCCGCGAGTCCGAGCAGCGGCTCGCGAAGGCGCGCGAACGGCTGGCCGAGCTCCGCGGCGAGCGGGGAAAGCTCGCGGTCGAAGAGGAGCGCGCCTCCGGTGCGCTCAGGCTCCTCGAAGAGCAGGTCCGCGCCGAGCTCGGCCTCCCGGAGGACGAGCCGCTCCCCGACCCGACGACCCTCGAGCTCGAGGACGACCCAAACGAGAAGGAGAAGGGAAGCACGCTCGCCGCGCTCACGCGGCTGCGCCGCCGCCTGATGGCGCTCGAGCCGGTGAACCCGCTCGCCGCGACGGAGCTCGCCGAGATCGGGCAGCGGCACGAGTTCCTCTCGACGCAGAAGAACGATCTCGAGCGCGCGATGACCGACCTGCGAACCCTCGCGGACGAGCTCGCGACGACGATCGCCGAGCAGTTCGCGACGACGCTCATGGCCGTGGATCGAGAGTTCAGCGTGTTCTTCCAGCGCCTCTTCAACGGCGGGCAGGCGTCGCTGCGGACGTCGGAGGATCCCGACGAACCGGGCATCGACATCTACGCGCGGCCGCCCGGCAAGCGCATTGGGTCGCTCGCGCAGCTCTCGGGCGGCGAGCGCGCGCTCACCGCGACGGCGCTCCTCCTCGCGATCCTCCGTGTGAAGCCGACGCCGTTCTGCGTGCTGGACGAGGTCGACGCCGCGCTCGACGAGCGCAACGTCGGACGCTTCACGCAGGCGCTGCGCGAGCTCACCGACCGGACGCAGTTCATCGTCGTGACGCACAACCGCGGGACGATCGAGGCGGCCGACATGCTGTACGGCGTGTCGATGGACGACGGCGGCGTGTCGAAGATCATCTCGCTGAAGCTCTCGGAGCTCGACGAACAGCGCGAGCGCGCCGGCTGAACCAGCGCGCACGCAAGTTCCTCCTCTTCCTCTGCTGGATCGTCGCCGCGGGATGGGGCGTCTTCTACCTTGCCGTCATGGCGCCAACATCGGTGGCGTTCGGCGGCGTAGCGCTGTTCCACTTCCTCGCCGGCTACGTCTGGGGCACGGCCGTGATGGCCGCGCCGCTCACCGCACGACTCGCCCTGTTCGGCACGTTCCTCGGGGGCGGGTTCACACGCGTCGCCCTCGGGGCCGGTACGTCCGAGTGGTTCTTCGCCTGGGCGGGGCTGCTCGCCGCGATCGCGCTGTCGGACACGAGCTCGCCGCGCAACGTCGCGTACTCCGTGGGCGCGTACGTCGCGGGCTTCGCGCTCCTGAGCCTCTTCTACCTCGGCGGCTAGCGGCTCCGGCGCTGGCGATCCTTCCGGATCTCGTCGAGGACGACACGCGTGATCAGCCGCTCCATCGCGCCGAGACGGTAGCGTGTCTGGGTTGAGCTTCCAGCAGGCGCTGTCAAAGACGCGGGGTGGGTTCCTCTCTCGACTCTTCGGCAGGAAAGCCGAGGAGCCGATCACGCCCGAGTTCGTCGACGAGCTCGAGGAGGCTTTGCTCCGAGCGGACCTCTCGGTGTCGCTCGTCGACCCGCTCATGGCGCAGATCCGCGACCTCGTCACCACGGGCGAGTTGAAGACCGTGCCGAAGGCGCTCGACGCCGTGCGCGACGTGCTCGTCGCGGAGCTCGCGGCGAAGGACTCCTCGCTTCGCACGACGACGTCGAAGCCCCGCGTGATCCTCGTCGTTGGCGTGAACGGCAGCGGGAAGACGACGACCGCCGCGAAGCTCGCGAAGCGGCTGAAGGATGAGGGCGAGAGCCCGCTGCTGGCGGCCGCCGACACGTTCCGCGCCGCGGCCATCGAGCAGCTCGAGACGTGGGCCGGTCGCGTCGGCGTCCCGATCGTCTCGGGCCGACCGGACGGCGACCCGGCGGCCGTCGTGTTCGACGCCGTGACGGCCGCGAACGCGCGTGGCAACACGACGGTCATCGCGGACACGGCCGGCCGGCTGCACACGAAAGGTCACCTCATGGATGAGCTCGGGAAGATCGTGCGCGTGACTGGCCGCGCGCGAGAGGGCGCCCCGGACGAGGTGCTGCTCGTGCTCGACGGGACCGCGGGGCAGAACGCGATCCAGCAGGCGCGTCAGTTCACGAAGGACGCGAACGTCACGGGCCTGGTCGTGACGAAGCTCGACGGGACGGCGAAGGGCGGTGCGGTCTTCGCGATCGTCCACGAGCTCGGGCTGCCCGTGAAGTTCCTGGGAGTGGGGGAGACGGCCGACGACCTCGTCCCAATGGACCCGCGGGCGTTCGTCGACGCGTTGCTTCCAAGACAACCCGCGCCGTCCACGGGCGACTAGAGTTCCTGCGATGGCCATCGTTCGACTTCGACCCGACGAGCTGCGCGACGCGATCGACAAGGACCTGCTCTCGCTGCAGTTCCAGCCGCAGGTCCACACGCCCACGGGGAAGCTCGTCGGCGCCGAGGCGTTCGTCCGGTGGCCGCATCCGTCCCACGGGATGATCGGACCGAGCGACATCATCCGGCTCGTCGAGCTCGGCCGCTTCCACGTCGAGTTCGACCGCTGGGTCTTCACTGCCCTCGCGGAACAAGTCCGGCGCTGGAACGACGAAGGCTTCGACGTCCCGGTGGTCGCGGCGAATATTTGGGAGCACACCCTCCGCTCGCCGGATCTCATCTCGACGATCGAGAAGGTCATCCTCGCGGCCGGCGTGCGCGCCGACGCGATCGAGATCGAGATGCCCCGAGGCACCGTGCGCGACAAGGCGCTCGCCGAGGCGGCTCGCCGCCTGCGGGTCCTCGGCGTCCGCGTCGCTTCCGAGGAGTTCACCGACCTCGCGCTCGCGCCGGCGGCGGCGGATTTCGACACGCTGAAGATCGGGTACCCCGTGGTCCGCGATATCTCGATGCTCGGCTCGGCGAGCGCCGACGCGGTCCGCGCCGCGGTCGAGGCCGGAGCGATGGCGCGACGTCGCGTCGTCGCCGATAGCGTCGAGACCGCGGATCAGGAGGCCGTGCTCCTCGACCTCGGCTGCGACATCGTGCAGGGCTACCTCTACGGCCCCGAGGTCTCGGCGAAGGAGCTGCGCCAGCTCACGTCCGTCGTCCGCGAGCGGCAGTGATCCCGGCTCCCGTAGCGTAGGGAGCATGTTCGAGCAGCTCTCCGACAAGCTGAACGGCACGTTCGAGCGCCTACGCGGGCGGGCGCGCGTCACCGAGGCAGACCTCGAGGAGGCGCTGCGCGACGTGCGCGTGGCGCTGCTCGAAGCGGACGTCAACCTCAAAGTCGTCCGCCAGCTCGTCGCCACGGTCCGCGAGCGCGCCCTGGGCGAGAAGGTCATCGAGTCGATCACCGGAGCGCAGCAGGTCGTGAAGATCGTGCACGACGCGCTCGTGGAGATGCTCGGCGGCGAAGCCGTCGCGATCGCGCGCGCCGAGCGGCCGCCGACGGTCATCCTCCTCGTCGGGCTGCAGGGCTCCGGCAAGACGACGACGGCCGGCAAGCTCGCGAACGTCCTCCGCAAGCAGGGCCGTCATCCGCTCCTCATCGCGGCTGACGTCCACCGTCCCGCCGCCATCGATCAGCTCCGCACGCTCGGCAAGCAGCTCTCGATCCCGGTCACGGCGGTCGGTGCGTCGAGCGTGGCCGCCGACGTCGCGAAGGAGATCGCGGCGGCGCCGTCGCAGTCGCGGGACACGGTGATCGTCGACACCGCCGGGCGCCTGCATATCGACGAGGCGATGATGACCGAGGTCGAGGCGGTGGTCGCCGCCGCGCATCCGCACGAGGTGCTCCTCGTCGTCGACGCGATGAGCGGTCAAGACGCCGTCGAGGCAGCGTCGGCGTTCAAGGCGCGCCTCCCGATCAGCGGGCTTGTCCTCACGAAGGTCGACAGCGATGCGCGCGGCGGCGCGAGCCTCTCGATCCGCGCGGCGACGGGCATCCCGGTGAAGTACCTGGGCGTCGGCGAGAAGCTCGACGCGCTCGAGGTGTTCCATCCCGACCGGCTCGCGCAACGCATCCTGGGGATGGGCGACGTCCTCACGCTCGTCGAGAAGGCGCAGGAGGTCGTCGATCGGAAGACCGCGGAGGAGCAGACGAAGAAGCTTCTCGAGGCGCGGTTCACCTTCGAGGACTTCTACGCCACGCTCCAGCAGGTGAAGAAGATGGGGCCCATCGGCGACCTCCTGAAGATGATCCCGGGGATGGGCGCGCTCGCGAAGCAGATGCCCGAGGGTCCGCAGGCCGAGGCCGAGATGCGCCGGATCGAGGCGATCATCTCGTCGATGACCAAGGCGGAGCGTGCCGACCCGACGCTGCTCAACGGGTCGCGGCGGCGCCGCATCGCGAAGGGCTCGGGGACGACGGTCTCGGACGTCAACCAGCTCATCAAGCAATTCGGCGAGATGCAGAAGGTCATGAAGCAGATGGGCGGCCTCGCGAAGAGCGGCCGGCTGCCGCGGATGCCGGGGATGCCGCGCATCGGCTGAGCAGGTACACTGCTCCTCACAGACACACGCGTTCCAAGTTTGGGAGGGTCTCCGAGAAGTTGGCTGTTCACATCCGCCTGCGCCGCGTTGGCAAGACGAAGGCTCCGACGTACCGCGTCGTGATCGCCGATTCGCGCGCGCCGCGCAACGGCAGGTTCATCGAGTCCATCGGTCACTACAACCCGCGCACCGAGCCCGCCGATCTCGTCGTGGACGCCGATCGGGCGAAGCATTGGATCAAGAACGGCGCCCGTCCGACCGCGACGGCGCGCTCGCTCCTCGTGCGGAGCGGACTACCCGAAGCTGAGGTCCCGCCCTCCGTCCGATGAGCGCGGGCGCGGAGGCGAACAACCAAGGCCGGATGAAGAGCATGCTCGAGCATGTCGCGAAGCAGCTCGTCGACGATCCCGACGCGGTCGTCGTCACGGAGGAGCTCGACGGCGATTTCATCAAGCTCCACCTGCAGGTCGCCGAGAACGACGTCGGCAAGGTCATCGGTCGCGGCGGCCGGATCGCGAAGGCCATCCGCGCGCTCCTGAAGGTGATGGCGACGCGCGATGGGACAAAGGTCAACCTCGAGATCGATTAGCGACGACGACGCGCTCGTCGTCGGCGAGATCCGCGGACCGCATGGCGTCCGCGGCGAGGTCCGTCTCGATCCACGCAGCGACGTCGAGGGTCGCTTCGCGCCGGGTGCGACGCTCGACTGTGACGGCATCGGCCCGCTCACGATCACGGCGCTCCGCGGCACGCCGGCGCAGCCCATCGTGGCGTTCGAGGGCTATACGACGCGCGAGCAGGCCGCGACGCTGAAGGATCGCTTCCTTCGCGTCCCACGCGCGGAGGCGCGAAGACAGCTCATGAGCGGTGCGATGCTCTGGGCCGATCTCATCGGGCTGGCGGTCGAGACCCCCGATGGGGCGTCGCTCGGGACCGTGCGCGAGCTCCTGCGAGCCGGCGGCGCTGACGTCCTCGTCGTGACGAGCGACGGACGCGAGCTCCTCCTCCCGATGATCGACACGGTCGTGCGCAGCGTCGATGTCGCGGGCGGCAAGATCGTGGCGACGCCGCTCGAGGGTCTTGAATGAAGATCGACGTGCTCACGCTCTTCCCGCGGATGTTCGAGAGTCCGTTCGCCGAGAGCATCGTGTCGCGCGCGCGCCAGGCGGGTCGGCTGGACCTCGCGTTCCACGACATACGCTCGTGGACGAGCGATCGCCACCACGTCGTCGACGACGCGCCGTACGGCGGCGGAGCGGGGATGGTGCTCAAGCCGGAGCCGCTCGCGAAGGCGATACGCGAGGTCAAGGGCGCGGACGGTCATGTCGTGCTGCTGTCGGCGCAGGGGCGGCTGTTCGATCAGGAGACGGCGCGCCGCCTCGCCGCGCTGCCGCACCTCGTGCTGGTGTGCGGCCACTACGAGGGCGTCGACGAGCGTGTGGTCGAGTCCGACGTCGACGAGGAGCTCTCGATCGGCGATTACGTGCTCACCGGTGGCGAGCTCGGCGCGATGATCGTCATCGACGCGGTGACCCGACTCGTGCCCGGCGTCATCGACCCGGAGTCCCTGGACCATGAGTCGCACACCGAAGGTCTCCTCGAGGGTCCCCAGTACACCCGACCGCCGGAGTGGGAGGGTCGGAAGGTACCGCCGGTACTCACCTCGGGCGACCACGCTGCGGTCGCGAAGTGGCGCCGGGCGGAGTCCGTGCGGCGCACGGCCGAACGCCGAGCGGACCTCCTCGACGCGGCGAAGCTCACCCCGGCCGAACGGGCCCGCCTGCCGAAGCGCGCGGCGAAGCGCGAGGTGCGCGACGCGGACCTCGCCGAGGCGTATCGCTCCGGCGTCGGCTCGTACCGCATCGCCGCGCGGTTCGGCATCTCGCCCGCGACGGTGCGTGCGCGGCTGCGTGCCGCGGGCGTCCGGATGCGCACGGCGCGTGGCTCGCTGCGCACGCCGACCGTCGCCGACGTCACGCGTCTGCGCGCCACGGGGCTCACGGTCCGTCAGCTCGCGCAGCACTTCGGGGTCTCGCACGTGACGATCCTCGACCGCCTGAAGAAGGCGAAGCGGTAGCCCTTCTGGTAGACTGAGCGTCTTCGTGAGCGCTATCACCATGCCGATGAACGACGTCTTGAAGACGCTTGCCTCCGAGCAACAGAAGGCCGAGGTCCCCGAGATCCGGCCGGGTGACACCGTTGCCGTGAGCGTGCGCGTCGTCGAGGGCAACCGCGAGCGCCTTCAGAAGTTCGAGGGCACCGTGCTCCGCGTGCGCAACGGCGGCCTCGACCAGATGATCACCGTCCGTCGGATCGCCTCTGGCGTCGGCGTCGAGCGCACGTTCATGGTCCACTCGCCGCGCGTCGAGAAGATCGAGGTCACCCGCCACGGTCACGCGCGCCGAGCGGCCCTCTACTTCCTGCGCGACCGTGTCGGCAAAGCAGCCACCCTCCGCGAAAAACGTCGCTGAGGCCGCTGGCACGGCCGATCGCGTTGTCGGCTTCGGTCGCTCCTTCGGTCATGGATGTCCGTATCCACTCCCTCC
>JBIOUD010000076.1:0-10312 GCA_044866725.1 Candidatus Limnocylindria bacterium
GCGCCGTCGGCGGCGCGCAGGTACGGACCGGCGATGTCCTGCGACGCGGGATGCAGCGGCGGCAACATGAAGACCGCCTTGATGCCGTGAGCGTGGAGCTCGTCTACGAGCGCCTCGATCGCCGCCGCGCCCGATGACGAGGCCGTCGCGTCGCCGACGTTCGCGAATAGCCGGCCCGCGAGGGCCGCAACGCGCGCGTACGAGTTCGCGCTGCCCGGCGCGACCCAGTAGCCGAGCAGCGACTCGTCATAGCGTTGACCCGGTGCGAGCGCACTGAACCACTCCTTCAGGAGGAGCCGGTCGCCATACGCCGACCAGATGCTGCCGAGCGCGGCATCGATGCGCTCATCCAGCGCCGTCGGCGCACCGAGCGCATCGAGCTCCGCGGGGGACATGAGCTGGCGGGCCAGGCGAAGGTCACTGTCCTGGAAGCGCGCGTTCGCGTCGACGATCCACGGCGACACGCTGATGACGACGACCCGAGGACGCATCACTTCGAGCAAACGCTCGGTCATCGTTCGCGTGAGCCAGGGGTTTGCGGCGGAGAACGCGCCGTTGAAGCCGGGGCCGCAATCGCAGATCGCGCTGACGATCGTCGGCACGACGCTGGTCATCATGGTCGAGTCGCCCACATACACCGTGCGAGCGTCGGCGTGGCGCTGGGCGAGGACAAGCTTGGCGACCAGCGTCTGCGGATTCGAGATGGCCACGTGAGCGGTGAAGAATCCCGAACGGAAGAAGGCGAGCTCGATCGTCACGAGCACCACAAGGCACGTCGCCGCGGCGATGAGGATCGAGCGTGATTCACGGCGGATCGTCGCCCATGGCGTTACCGCCGGGGTTTCGGTGGCGTGCGTGGTCGATCCATCGCGCGTCACCTCTGGCCCCACTGCCGGAGTTAGGCGGTCGCTGCGCGTCGCTTGCGTGAGGGACATTGCGCCGCAGCGGGGTTAAGAGCGCATGGAGCCTCGATTGACAGGCGCGGACCGATCAGGGCACGTCGCCCGTCCGCCTGGGGCGGCGTCATTCGCGTACCACAGGGCGCCTCAACGCTGTGTCGCTCTCATCACCACGTGATCAGCTGGGCTTCCTTCCGGTCCGGCACGTGGCGATAGCACTCCGGCAGAGCGTCAAGCGCGCCGTCACGGCCGCCGGGATGGAGGAGCCGGCTCGCGCCCTGCTCGGTCGCTGGCGACGTCGATCGCGCGTCTGGGATCGCACGGTGAGGGACAAAGAGCATCTGGCGATGCTTCTCGCCTTCGCGCTCCCGGCGGACGCGAACTGCGTGGACGTCGGCGCCGCGAACGGCGAGATCCTGCGACATATCGTGCGGGTCGCACCCCGCGGCCGGCACATCGCCTACGAGCCGGTCGCCGAGTTCCACTCCGAGCTCGTCGCGTCCTTTCCCGAGGTCGATGTCCGGAGCGTGGCGCTCTCCGACTCGAGCGGCGAGACGACGTTCACGTACGTGAGAGATCGGCCCTGGGTGAGCGGGTTCCGCGCGCGCGTGGATGACAACGGTGGTCGCGAGCGAGAGACGATCAGGGTGCGCACGGCGCGGCTCGACGACGATCTGCCCGAGGCCTACGTGCCGGACTTCATCAAGATCGACGTCGAGGGCGCCGAGGAAAGCGTCTTCCGAGGTGCGCTCGGCACGATCGCGCGGCATCGCCCGATCGTCGCCTTCCAGCACGGACGCGGTACCGCCGAGGCGTACGGGACGGAGCCATCGGCCATCTTCCGTCTGCTCACGGTCGACGCTGGGCTGCGGATCTTCGACATGGACGCCGCGGGTCCGTACACATCCGCGGAGTTCGAGGCGGCCTTCGATTCGAATTCGCATTTCCATTTCATCGCCCGGCCGTGAGTCCTGCCGTTTCGCGACTGCAGCAGCACCTCGACGCGGGCCGGCCCGTGATCACCGCTGAGCTCGCGGTCCCCGCCGCGGTCGCGCACGAGCTCATCATCGAGCGGGCGAAGGGGCTGCTGCGACCGGAGATCGTCGCGATGAACATCACCGACGGCCTGCGCGGCCGGCCAGCACTCTCGCCCATCGCGGCCGCCGCGATCCTGACCCACGCTGACCTCGGGGTCGAGCCGATCGTTCAGCTCGTTGCCCGATCGCGCGCCCGGAACGCGCTGATCGCCGACCTCCTCGGGGCGTCGGCGCTTGGCGTGCGCGATCTGCTCTGCATGACCGGCGATGTGCCGGATGGATCGGCCGATATCCAGGATGTCGACGTCTTCACGCTCATCGGGCTGGCCCGTGGCTTTCCCGCCGGCCTCGGGACCGAGCTGCTGGGCCCCGCGCAGCCGTTCTGCGTCGGCGCCGCGTGGTCTCCGTTCGCGGCCGATCCCGGCTACGAGCTCGAGCGTCTCGTCCGCAAGCGTGCGGCGGGCGCGCTTTTCGTGCAGACGCAGCCGGTGTTCGACGCGCGTGCCTTCGCGGCCGCGATCGATCGCCTGCCGGGATCGCTCGCGGACCTGCCGATCATCGCCGGGCTCGCGCCGCTGCGCTCCTGCGATCACGCCCGCCGGCTCGGAGCGATCCCCGGCATCGTCGTCCCGCCGCGGCTGCTTGGGCTCCTCGAACGCGCGAGTGACGACGCCGACGCGTGCGAGCGGTATTGGGCGTATCTCGACGACGAGCTCGACTGGCTTGCGCGCAACGCGCCGGCGCGTGGCTTCCACCTCATGCCGATCGGTCACTCCAAGCGAGGCATCCTGCAGACGTCCTCGTTCGATCGGCTCTACGCGGCCGCGACGAAGGCGCTGCGCGCCGTCTCCACCGGCGCAGCGGAGGTCGCGGGTCCGGTCGGCATCGTCGAGCGCGCGTTCGGCGCGCAGGCGGGCTGAGCGGTGGGTCACCGGGTCCTCGTCGTCATCGGCACTCGACCGGAGGCGATAAAGCTCGCGCCGGTCGTGAGGGCGCTCGCCGCGCTGCGTC
Source organism: Candidatus Limnocylindria bacterium (assembly GCA_044866725.1). Classification (GTDB taxonomy): domain Bacteria; phylum Chloroflexota; class Limnocylindria; order P2-11E; family P2-11E; genus CF-39. The sequence goes on from JBIOUD010000076.1 coordinate 2,948, forward strand.
CGTCGCTCGAGCCGATCATCTGCGCGACCGCACAACACCGCGAGATGCTCGACGACGGCCTGCGCCTCTTCGGCATCACGCCCGACTACGACCTCGACATCATGAAACGGCAGCAGACGACGTCGGGTGTCTTCGCCGCGGTGCTCGAGCGGATGGAGCCGGTCATCCAAGAGGTGCGTCCGGATTTCGCGGTCGTGCAGGGAGATACGACGACCACGGCCGCCGCGGCACTCGCCGCATTCCACGAGCGCGTGCCCGTCGGCCACGTCGAGGCAGGGCTGCGCACTGACCACATCTACGACCCGTTCCCTGAGGAGATGAACCGACGGCTCGTCTCGCAGATCGCGTCGCTCCACTTTGCAGCGACGCAGCGCGCGGCCGATCGCCTCATCGTCGAAGGCGTCGCGCCCGATCGCGTGCATCTCACGGGCAATCCCATCGTCGACGCGGTGCTGTGGATGCGGAGCCGCCGCCACGCCGCGCCGACGGACCGGCGCATCATCCTCGTCACGGCTCATCGCCGCGAAAATCTCGGCGAGCCGCTCGAACGGATCTGCGCCGCACTGCGGACGCTCGTGATCGAGCACCCCGACGTGAGGGTCGTGTATCCGGTCCATCCGAACCCGCGGGTGAGCGGACCCGTCCACGCCGCACTGGGTGCCGTGCCCCGCATCACTCTCCTGCCGCCGGTGGCGTATGACGAGCTCATGCGTCTCATGGACGAGTCGTCCCTCGTGGTCACGGACTCCGGTGGTCTTCAGGAGGAAGCGACGATCCTCGGCAAGCCGCTCCTCGTGCTGCGCGAGACCACCGAGCGACAGGAGGCCATCGAAGCGGGAGCGGCTGAGCTCGTCGGGACGGACCCGGGAACGATCGTCGCCCGCGCGTCGCGGCTCCTTCGCGACCCTGCGGCATATGCCGCGATGGCGAGACCGCGAAACCTGTTCGGCGACGGGCATGCCGCGGAGCGCATCGCCCGCGCCACGCTGGAGTTCCTCGGCGGCGAGACGGCCGCTCTGTCAGGCGCCGGCGAGGATCGAGCGACAGAGCTCACGATCCCCGCGAATTAGGGCGTTCGTCGCGGCACGATTGTGCTCAAGCGCACGCCGCAACCATCCTCAATCCACCCCGACGACGCTCTCGTCATGCTCGAAGGACTTCGCGCTGCTCCTGGCGCAATGCCACCGGTCACTCTGCGCCCCCGTGCCGCGCAGCTGCCCGCATCGGCGTCGACGTCACTCGGGCCGAGCTTCGGATCCCTCGCCGAGTGGCTCTTCAGCGGGGCCCTCGCCCACTCGAGTGGGGCCATCGCCGGCTGGCGCGACGCCGAGACGGGAAAGCTGTCGGACGAATACCCGGAGATCACGGGCTACTACCTGAGCGCGGCGGTCGTGTCGGGCGCGACAGCCAGTCCGGCCGTCGTCGCGGCGGCGCACTGGCTGACCGGCCGCATCGAGACGGATCGGATCGCGTCGCGTCGGACCGACGGCGCGGCGATCTACAACTTCGATGAGGGCATCATCGCGTCCGGTCTGATCAAATACGGCCTGCGCACCGGGGATGGCCGGGCCCTCGCCGCCGGCATGAGCGTGGCCGCGCGCATTCGCGATCAGGTCCGTCGCTACGGCTACCTGCCGACGCTCGACGCGCGAGGCGGCCTGCCGCGCGGCCGACCCGCGACGTGGTCCACCGTGGGATGCCTGCATCTCGCGAAGACCGTCCAGTGTTTGCTTCTCGCCGACGAGCTCGGCGCGAGCGGCATGCGCGAGGCCGCAGGCGGCATCATCGAGCACACGAAGGTGTCGTTCTCGCTCGAGAGTGACTCGCTTCGCGAGGCGAACGGCGCGGTCAACCTCCACTCCGCGTGTTACGCGCTCGAGGGCCTGTGGATCTGGAGCGCGGCGCGGAGCACGTCGGATCTCGACGAGGTCCTCGGGACGGCGCTCAGCGAGCTGCTCGCGCAACGCCTGTCGTCCGGCGGGTTCCCTCGCAACCTGTCTGGATCGCGCGAGCAGGGCGACGTGACCTCGCAGGTCATTCGGCTGGCCCTTCTCCTCGGACGTGGGTCGGCGATCCAGTCATCGATCGCGCGGCTCCGGGAGATGGCGATCCCGACCGAGCGTGGCCACGCGATGCCGTACCAACCCGAAGCCGCGACGGCGCATCAGAACGCCTGGGTCACGATGTTCGCGTCGCAGTCGCTCGCGCTCGCCGAGGGCTCGTCCGACGTTGAGTGGTGGGAGCTCATCTAGCGCTCGGGCCGCTCGGGATTGACGTCGGATTGAAGGCCGCTCGCTCGCTCCGCACCGACCGCGTGCATCTCGCGCTTTGTCATTGCGGACCCGCACAGTTCTTCAATTCCTGAGCGGTCTCATATCGATCGTGGCTACGGAACGCCTGGCGCTCGGCGTCGCAGTGGAGGTACCGGATGCGAGCGCGGCCGCCGCCCCGCTCTGGCGGGCGCTGGGGGAGGCGCGTCGGCGCCAGCTGGCGTACGCATTCGCCAAGCGCCTGCTCGATGTGGTCGCGTCACTCGCGCTCATCCTGCTCCTGCTTCCGGTCTTCATCGTCGTCGCGATCGCGATCAGGGTCGACAGCCCGGGGCCGGTCTTCTACCGCGCGGAGCGCGTCGGTCGATTCGGTCGCCCCTTCACCGTGTTGAAGTTCCGCTCGATGCGCGCCGGCTGCTCCGCGACGCCGCACGTGCAGTTCGTCAAGAGCCTGTTGCGCGATGGCAGGACGTGCGAGCTCTACAAGGTCGACGCCGACGTTCGTGTCACGCGCGTCGGCGCCTTCCTTCGCCGGACCAGCATCGATGAGTTCCCGCAGCTCTGGAACGTCCTTCGCGGGGACATGAGCCTCGTCGGTCCGCGTCCGGACGTGCCGTACGCGGTCACCGATTACGCGGACTGGATGCGGGAGCGGCTCGCCGTGCGTCCGGGCATGACCGGCTTCTGGCAGGTGAGCGGACGCAGCAGACTCAGCCTGCTCGACATGTACCGACTCGATGTCGAGTACGCGCAGCGCGCATCGCTGCTCTTCGACCTGCGCATCCTCGCGCGTACCGTGCCCGTCGTCTTCGGGCGCGATGGCGCCGCCTAGAACACGAGCCCTGGCCCTGTATCCTTGCGGCCACAAGCGGGGTTGGTGGCCGAATGGTGGGGGACAGCGGGACGCGCGATGCGCGCGCGATCCTTCTTGTCGATGATGAACAGGCGCTGACTGACCTGCTCGCGGGGATCGTGCGAGAGGCCGGGTTCACGCCGCTTACCGCGGCCGAGCCGAGGGCCGCGATCGAGCACTTCGAGGAGCGACGCCCGATCCTCGCGGTGATCGACCTCAACCTCGGCCGCCACGACGGCTTCTCCCTTCTCGCCGACCTGCGTGCGCGGACGCGCCAGATGCCGATCATCGTGCTCACGGCGCGCAACAGCGAGGACGACAAGGTGCGCGCCCTCGACATGGGCGCGGACGACTACGTCGTCAAGCCGTTCGGGCATCGCGAGATCCTCGCGAGGGTGCGGGCGCACGCGCGGCGGGCGCTGACCGGCGCCGCCGACGAGCCGACGGACGCCCTCGTCGTCGGTCCGCTCCGGCTCGATCCGGCCGAGCGCACGCTTCAACTCGACGGAGTCTCGACGCGCCTGACCGCGACGGAGTTCCGCCTGCTCCGGTACCTCATGAGTCGCAGCGACGCCGTCGTGCCCACCGGCGCGATCGCCCAGCACGTCTGGGGCTTCGACGACCAGCCGGCCCGCGAAGTGGTCCGGGTGACCGTTCATCGCCTTCGCAGAAAGCTCGGGGATGACGGGACGCGGCAACGATTCATCCGCACCGTCCCGGGTGTCGGGCTCCGTCTACAGAGCGACTCCTAACGATCGCGTAACACACGCCGGTGTAACGCGAATGTTCCGTGCGCACCTCTTGCGCGCTGTCATCCTCTGCCTCAATCCGATGGACCGAACCATCAACAAGATGCGGGGGATGAAGTGATCAAGATCCTGCTGGTGGAAGACGATCCCGATGCTCTCGATCTCGCCGCCTACGTGCTCCGTCGCGAGCGCTTCGTCGTGCTCGAGGCGAGCGACGGGGCGCAGGCACTGCGCCGTTGGAAGGCCGACCGACCGGACCTCGTCATCCTCGACCTCGGCGTCCCGAGCCTTGACGGGTTCGAGGTCCTCCGCCGCATTCGCGACGAGGACCAGACGCCGGTGCTCATCCTGACGGGCCGGCACGATGTCCACGACGTCGTCCGCACGTTCAACCTCGGTACCGACGACTTCATGCCCTAGCCCTACCAGTTCCCGGAGCTCATCGCGCGCGTCCGCGCGCTGCTCCGCCGTGCGAAGGCCGGCCCCGTGGAGGCCGAAGAACCGAAAGTGCAGATCGACGGGCTCGCGCTCGACCCCGAGACCTACGAGGTCACGTGGAAGGACTCGTGCATCCGGCTCACGCCGACCGAGTTCCGCATCCTCTATCTCCTCGCGACGAACGCCGGCCACGTCGTCCCCTCGAGCCGCCTCTACACGTACGTGTGGGGGAGCGAGGGTGCCGACGCGAACGCGCTGCGTTCGCACATGAGCCACCTGCGTCGCAAGCTCGAGACCCTGAACGACTGCCCCGGCACGATCGGCGCGGTGCCGGCCGTGGGCTACGCGTTCAAGCGTGCGACCGCACCGGCTCCGGCAGCTGCCGCTCAGCCGCGGCCGCTCGCGCCGGTCGTCACGCTGCGGACGCACGCGCCGGAGGCGCCGCGCCCGCTCGCGCCCGCGGCGATGGCCCCGAGCACCGTCGCTCCAGCGGAAGGCTCGATCGCGTAGCTCAACGCGGCGCGATCGTGACGACGACGTTGTAGTCGGGCACGCCGCTCGCCGCGTCGACTCGCCCGCGCGCGAGCAGTGGGTTCGCCTCGGGGAAGAACATCTGCAGATTGCGCGGCCGCAGCCGCGCGATCTTCACGCGCGCACCGACCTGACCGGTTGCTGAGCGGACCACCACACGCCGTCCATCGTGCAGACCGAGGGCGGCCGCGTCTTCGTTCGCGATGAACACCGCATCGCGGTCCGCGCCGGTCAAGGGGTCGCGCTCGTTCCAGATCATCGTGTTGAACTGCTTCCCGCGCCGCGTCGACAGGATGAACTCATCGGGCCCGAGCCTGAGCTCCTCCGGTCGCACGACCGTGAAGTGCGCGCGACCGTCATCCGTCGGGAAGACGTTCCCGTCGCAGAGGCGCTCGCCGCCCCACTGGAATTGGTCGCCGCCCTCGCGGAGACGTTCGATGCCGCGGTAGAACGGAACGACCGCGGCGATCTCCTCGCGGATCGCCTGCGCGTCGGCGAAGTCCGGTGCTTTTGGGCTCGGCTTCACGCGCCGCGCGACGTCGAGGAGGATCCGCCACTCGGCGCGGGCCTCGCCGGGCCGCGGCCCGGGGATCTCCGGGCTGAAGAGGACGCGCCGCTCGGTCGTCGTCTCCGTGCCGCCGCCGGGCTGCTCGTAGCGCGTGAGCGCCGGGAGGATGAGCACCTCTTCGTTCGGCTCGACGAGCATCTGCGGTGACAGCACGAGGTCCTGGTGGATGCGCAGCGGGACGCGACCGAGCGCAGCCTCGACGCTCCGCGGATCGGGCATCGTCTCGAGGAAGTTGCCGCCACACGAGTACAGGACGTCGAGGGCGCCGCGCTCGGCCGCATCGATCATCTGCGGAGCCGAGAGCCCCGGCCCGTCCGGCACGGCGAATCCGTACGTCTCGGTGAGCCGGCGCGCGCTCGCACCGTCGATCGGTACGCCGCCGGGGAACGCGGTCGCGTACGCACCCATCTCCGCGCCGCCCTGCACACCTGAGTGTCCGCGGATCGGCATCAGGCCGGTCGCACGGCGGCCGACGTTGCCTCGGAGCAGCGCGAGGTTCACGAGCGCCAGGACGTTGTCGAGGCCGCAGGTGTGCTGCGTGATGCCCATCGACCAGACGAACACCGCCGACCGCGCCCGCCCGTACATCGCGGCGAAGCGGCGGAGGTCCTCCTCGCTGGCACCGGAGGAGCTCGCGAGATCCGCGAGCGGAATGCGCTCGACCGCGGCGCGGAGGTCGTCGAAGCCGGTCGTGTGGCGCGTCACGAACTCGGCGTCGATGAGGTCCAGCTCGATGAGCACCTTCGTGACGCCGGCGATGAAGGCGGCATCGCCACCGGTGTGGACCGGGAAGAACTCGTCGGTCATACGAGTGCCGAACACGGCGCTCTCGGGGCTCGACGGCACCCAGTAGTTCTCGAGGCCCGGCTCACGCAGCGGGTTCACGACCGCGACCTTCGTCCCGCGCTTTCGTGCCTCGTAGAGGTACTTCATGAAGACCGGCTGCGCGTTCGCGACGTCGGAGCCGAAGATGACGACGAGGTCGGTCTCGAGCACGTCGCGGTACGAGCACGTCGTCGCCGCGACACCGATCGTCCGCTTGAGGCCGACCGTCGACGGCGCGTGACAGATGCGGGCGGCGTTGTCGATGTTGTTCGTGCCGAGGTAGCGCGCGGCCTTCTGCGCCGCGTAATAGGTCTCATTCGTGAGCCCCCGCGCGGTGAGGTAGAACGCGATGCGGTCTGGTGTCGTGCGACCGATGCGCGCCGCGGCCACGTCGAGCGCCTCGTCCCATGACACGCGTGTGAAGCCGGCGTCGCCGCGACGCCGGCGCAACGGGTGCGCGAGTCGGCCGAGTGCCCGCAGCTCCAGTGCCCGCCGCGGTAGCCGGTCGATATCCGCCACGAGCCGCTCGTCGAGCGCCGGGGCGGTGTTGACCTTCAGCAGACTGAGACGCGTCGTACACAAGTGGATGCCGTCGATCGTCCAGTCGCGGAAACCCGTGACACCGAGCGCGCAGCCGTCGCAGACGCCCCGGCTGAGGATGCGCCAGGCATAGGGGAGGTCCCGGCGGTTGTCCCAGACCGTACGCAGCATCTCGAGGTAGTGATGGGGCTTCGTGGCACCGATACCGAATGGCACCGGGCTCGACCAGAGATCAGGTCGGAGGGGCATCCAAGCCGATGGTAGAGATGTGGCGCGATTTCTCGCATGATGGCGCGGCCTGAGGCGTCACCGCGCCGACCAGGCGCCGCAAGAGGAGGAAGGAATGTCCGTCATGGATCCAGCCGCGCGGACGTCGCTCGTCAATCGCGTCCGCGAGATCATCCTCCGCCCGAAGGCGGAGTGGCTCGTCATCGACAAGGAAGTCACGACGATCTCGGAGCTCTACCGCAGCTACGTCGCACCGCTCGCGGCGATCGGCCCGATCGCGACGTTCCTCGGGGCGCAGCTGTTCGGCACGATCACCCTGCAAGGCCAGGTCGTGAAGCCGACGCTCATGCAGGGCCTCGTCGG
>JBIOUD010000077.1:0-11406 GCA_044866725.1 Candidatus Limnocylindria bacterium
TTCGATGGAATAGGTATCAAAACGACCGAAAATTCTCGAGAAACCATTGGTAATGCCATGTCTATAGTCTATGTCAAATGTTTTCCAGTAGATGGCATAGGCTACGACGAATACATCGCAAAAACAACAGACTCTAATGAAAGCATCAGGATAAAAGTCGCAGACGAAAAGACAGAAAAGAAAGCTATGCAACGAGCAGAAATGGATGATAAAACGTTCATTCCGGCTACTCCATCATAACATGATTATACTTCTAGGAAATGTTCCAAGAGAAAGGACGAAAGAAAAAGAGTACAGTTAGAAAAGTGGAAGTTCAGTCAGCAGTCTGGCTACCTGAGGCAAATCGTTTCGGGAACTTGCTAGGATCAAATGGCATTCGTTACGCCATATTCGGAGCAGGATCACTGGCTGTTCATAAGGTGATGATCAGACCCACGATTGATATCGATTTTGTAGTTGATGACTACAAGAATGCAATAGGTCTACTACAAAGTCAGCCGGGCATAGTCAGCAAGAATCTAAAGAAAGAAAAAGATGGCATCCAAGTTGCAGACTTCTATTTCCGATCCGGAGTGACTGTTCAAATCTGGGACAATAATCTGTATTCTCTTCCAATGACACCGGAATCATGGCTGCATGCAAGCGGCAGGTTTGTCCCCGGATATGATCTAATCCAAACCGTTAGTATGGAGGATCTGATAGTGTCTAAGGTTGGAAGATATACACAACAAAGAGATGAAAGTCAATACGAGGCCGAGAAGAATGTTAGGGATATCGTTTCAACAATGGCGACTCTGCCACGTCCTGATTACAAATATGTGATTCAGAGGCTAAAAGAGGGTGCTAGAAGAGAGAATACATCGAATTCTTCTACAATTCACTCACTAGACTGGTATTTTGTCAGAGAAATAGAATCGAGGCCCAGCCAGGACTCGGTCGCGAGCGCGGCGTCATCCGCGTTCTCGGGCGCGAGCGCGAGATCGAACTCACCCCTTGCGATCGCCGCCGTCACCTCTGAGGGCGGCCGCGCGCTGACATCCACGGCGATCCCGATCGACGCGAGGTCGCCAGCGACTCGATGAGCCGCGTCGATGCGGCCGGCCGAACCCGCGGCGACGATGAGCGTGACCGTGAGCCGATCCTCCCGCTCGAGGATCCCGAAGGTGCCGTGTCGATACCCCGCCTGCGCCAGCACCGCGCGCGCGGCGTCGCGATCGGGACGTGCCACCGGAGCGTTCTCGTCGGCCGCCCACAGCGGCGGCACGAGATAGCTGCGCGGCACGCGCGCGCGTCCGAAGAAGATGTCGTCGACGATCCCCTGTCGATCGACGGTGAGCTCCACCGCCTTTCGGACCGCCGGATCCGCGAAGCGGCCGCGCGGTCCGAAGCGCAGGACCTCGAGCGCCTCGACGTCCTTGTAATAGACATCCAGACGGTTCGTGTCGGCGAACCGGTCGAGGGTCCGGCCGAGGTCCGCCTCGAGGGCCGGCGACGGCGCGACATCGACGATCCCCTTCCGCAGTGCGTCAAGGATCGCGGTGCGATCCGCGAAGAAGCGGACCTCGAGGCGACCGAGTGCCGGCGGCCCGCCAACGTGATCCTTGAATGCGGCGAGCGTCACGCCGTATCCCGGCACCCACGCCGCGACGCTGAATGGCCCGGCGTGCACCGGCTCCCGCGCGTATGCGACACGGGTCGCCGCATCCGCGCCCGCGAGGATGTGTCGCGGCAGGACTCGAGGCGCGAGCGGATAGTTCGTCCAGCGTTCGTTGGCGCGATAGATGAGGCGAACGTAGTGCTCGTCGATGACCTCGACGGACTCGACGCGGTCCGCGTTCCAGCGCGTCTCTGTCCCGAGCGGCGCCGTCGCGTCGACGTCGTGCGCGTAGCGCACGTCCTCCGACGTGATCGGCGCGCCGTCCTGCCACACGAGGCCGTCGCGTAACCGGAACGTCGCGATGAGGCGTCCGCCAGGCGCGGCCGCGTCGGTCGCCACGAACGTGAGTTGACCGTTCTCGACCGTGGGCACGTCGGTCGCGAGGCGCGGCACGAACTCGCCCCGCGCGCTCTGCGCGACGAGGGGCTCGGTCACCGCGGCAGCGATGATGCGCGCGCCGGCCTCGTCCGCGAACACGGACGCGGGCTCGCCGACCAGACCGATCACGAGGTCGCGACGCGTCGGCGTTGGCGCGGCGCACGCCGCGACGGCGGAGGAAAGAACGAGCAGGGCGAGGAGCGCGCGTCTCATCGCGGGGACGGTTCCGCGCTAGCGGAGCAACCCTGAGCGCTCTTGGGTGGCGGGCGGGTTCTCGTCATCGCCGTAGGCCTTCGGCGTCACGGCCGGGTCCAGGACGTCGGACACCGGTGCATAGCGGTCGAGTCGCAGCCAACGGAAGAAGTAGCGATCGTCGGGGCCAGCGCTGACGTGCGTCGGCGTGACCGACTCGACCGCGACGGCCTCATCGACGATCGCGTGCTGCGGCGCGATGGAGCCGGCGCCGACGAACGCGAACGCGGTGACGGCCGCGGCCAGGCCGAACTCGCTGATGCGCGCGGTGATGCGGCTGAAGCGGAACGACGCGGGGACGGGCTGCGAGATGCGCAGCGCGAGGCGGACGCGCGCGGGCGAGAGCGACGCCGATCGAACGCGCAGCGGCGCGTACGCGCGGTCGAGCGCGACCGACGTCGCGACGAGGTCGCGATACGCCGTCGCACAGCGCCCGCAACGGCCGGCGTGCCCTTCGATGTCGAGCCTCTCTCGCGGTCCGACGGCGCCCGCGAGCAGCGCGCTCATGCGCTCCTGTGTGCTGGTGCAGGTCAAACGCCTCACTCCTGTTCGTTCCCACGCAGGGGCGCCGCCTGAAGCGGCATCCGTCCACGTGTAGCCAGGAGGGCCTCACCAGGTTCGAAGCCGAGCTCGGGGTGTGACGCAAGATGCGTTCGGAGGCGGCGCAGCGCGTAGTGCAGCCGCGACTTGACCGTGCCGACCGGGCAATCGACTACCTGCGCGATCTCTGCGAGGTTGAGACCGTTCAGGTAGTGGAGCACGACGACGACCTTGTGCTTTGGGCCGAGCGTGTCGACCGCCGAGAGCACGACGCGACGGAGCTCGGCGAGCTCGGCGAGGCTCGAGGGCGAGCGGTCGTCGCTGGTGAGGACCTCTTCGGTCGCATCCTCGAGCGTCGACATGACGAGGCCCTTCCGCGGCCGGCGGTTGTACGAGAGGTTGACGGCGACGCGGTAGAGCCACGGACGGAGCGAGCCTTCGGGCTCGAGCCGCGCGAGCGCGCGGTGCGCGCGCGCGAACGTGTCGATGACGATCTCCTCGGCCGCCGACGGATCCTTCGTGATCGCGAGGCCAAGCCGGAAGATGCCGTCCTTGTAGCGGTAGAACAGTCCGTCGAACGCCTGCATGTCACCGTCGCGCGCCGCGTACACGAGCTCGCGGTCGCCGCGGGTCTCGACATCTGCGGCCTTCTTCGCCGCGCGGCCTGGCATCAGTCCTCAGCCAGATAACGGCGCATCGCTCGAACGACTCGATCCGTGCCCAGCGTTTGCCGCTCCACGACACCACCGCTCATCGGAGCGTGCAGGAACTCTTTCTCGGAAGTCGCTATCGCGACGTGCGTCACACGCTCGTCACCGAAGAACAGCAGATCGCCAGCGCGCGCAGCCGTCCCCACCGGTCGTCCTTCCATCGCTTGCTGATCGGCGTCGCGATCGAGGGCTACCCCGTTGAGTCTATAGACCAGCTGGCTGAATCCGGAACAGTCCAGGCCATCGACGGTCGTACCGCCCCACAGGTACGGGACGCCGAGGAAACACTCCGCCGTCCGGAGGAGATCCGACGGCCGCGGGAACCGGTTCGGGAGCTGGGACACGTCGACCGTGTCCCGGAACGCGATCCACCCGTCACCCGAGACGCGGAGCCACTCCCCCGTGCGCTCCTGGATGGCGAGCGGCGCCGCGACCGGAAGGCGATCGATGACCGGCGCGGCGTCCGTCGGCGCGCTCCGCACATCCGCCGCGACGACGCCGACGATACGACGGTCCGGCGGCCCGACCTCGTCGATGTGCTCCGCCCAGATCCAGCCGAAGTAGTGATCCGGTCCCTGCGCGTAGAACCACTCGTCCTCGCGCGAGAGGAGTACCAGGCGCTCGCCGTAGTGCGCCTGGTCGACGCGCTCCGACCCCGGGTCGGGATCGACGTGCATGTCCGCGAATCCGCGGTTCACGAGCGCCTGCGGCGGCCGCACCATCGCGACGGCAAGACGGGTCGGCGCGAGGCTCACGCCTGTTTCCATTTGAGCACCGGCTTCCGCGCCGCGCCCACCTCATCGAGACGGCGGAGCGGCGTGTTCTTCGGCGCGTCGTGTACCGACGCGGGATCGCTCGCGATGCGATCGGCGATACGGATCATCGCGTCGGCGAACGCGTCGAGCGTCTCCTTCGGCTCGGTCTCGGTCGGCTCGATCATGAGCGCCTCGGCCACGATGAGCGGGAAATAGACCGTCGGCGAGTGAAAGCCCTCGTCGAGGAGCGCCTTCCCGATGTCGAGCGCGTTCGCGCCCTGCTTCTTCTGCTTGGCGGCGGAGAGCACGAACTCGTGCATCGGCGTGCGGTCGTACGCGACGTCGTACCTGTCGCGCAGGAGCGCGAGGAGGTAGTTCGCGGCGAGGACCGCGTCGCGGCCGGTCTCCACCAGACCCTCGTCGCCGAGCGTCTTCATATAGGTGTAGGCGCGGGCGAGCACGCCGAAGTTCCCAAGGCGCTGCTTCACCGAACCGATCGAGTCGCCGACCGACTGCGGCTCGCGATCCTCACGCGCGGTGTCGTAGTGATAGGTGCCGTCGCTCTCGCGAACGATCCACGGCTTCGGCAGGAACGGCCGCAGCTTCGCCTTCACGCACAGCGGTCCTGCGCCGGGGCCACCTGCGCCGTGCGGTGTCGAGAACGTCTTGTGGACGTTGATGTGGACGCAGTCGAAGCCGAGATCGCCGGGACGCGCGACACCGAGCAGCGCGTTCATGTTCGCGCCGTCTCCGTACACGAGGCCGCCGACCTCGTGCACCGCGGCGCAGACCTCGCGCACACGCTCCTCGAACAGGCCGAGCGTGTTCGGGTTCGTGAGCATGAACCCCGCGACGTCGGGACCGAGCGCCGCCTTCAAGGCGTCGAGGTCGACGTTGCCGCGCGCATCGCTCTTCACCGTCGTCACTTCGTATCCGCACATCGCAGCCGACGCCGGGTTCGTGCCGTGCGCGGAGTCGGGGACGATGATGCGGCGTCGCTGCTTCGCTTCGCCGCGCTTCGCGTGATACGCCTTGAACATCAGGAGGGCGGTGAACTCGGATTGCGCGCCGGCGGCGGGCTGCAGCGTCACGTGATCCATGCCGGTGATCTTCTCGAGCATTCGCTCGAGCTCGTAGGCGAGCGCGAGCACACCCTGCGTGGTCCGGTACGACTGACGCGGGTGCAGGTCAGCGAAGAGCGACGCCGCGCGGTCGTTGATCTTCGGGTTGTACTTCATCGTGCACGAGCCGAGCGGATACATACCGGTGTCGACCGAATAGTTCAGTTGCGCGAGGTGCGTGTAGTGCCGCACGACCTGCGGCTCCGTGAGCTCGGGAAGCCGCAGCGGCGCCTTCCGTTGGAACGCCGCGGGGATGTCGGCGCTCGCTTCAGCGCGCACGTGTCGTCCGCTGCGACCGCTGCGCGAGAGCTCGACGAGGAGCGGCTCGAGCGCCTTCACACCGCTCGCGCCCACGTCCGGGATCGTCTGCCGCTTGATCATCGTCATCGCGCGGCCACGGCCTGGCGCGAGCCCGTGATCTCCGTCACCGCGTCGACGAGCGCGTCCGCATCGGAGTCGGTCGTCATCTCGGTGCATTGCAGGATCACGTCGTCGCGTCCGCGACGCTTTCCGTCGACATAGTGCGACGCGGTCGCCTCGACCTGAATGTCGCGATCCAGCAGCGCCAGACGCAGGTCCCATCCGCCGAGCTCGGTGCGGAGCGTGAAGCGGTCGAAGAACGGACCGTCGTTCGCGATCCTGCACGTCGGGATCGCGGCGAGGCGCTTCGCGAGCGCATGCGCCCGCGCGACGCCCGCGCGCGCTGCTGCGCGCAGTCCCTCGGGCCCGAGGAGCGAGAGGTACACCGCGGCGTGGATCGCCGCGAGCGCCTCGTTCGTGCAGATGTTGCTCGTCGCCTTCTCGCGCCGGATGTGCTGCTCGCGCGTCTGCAGCGTGTTCACGAATCCGCGCACGCCGTCGGCGTCGACGGTCTGCCCGGCGATGCGTCCGGGCATCTGACGCACGAGCGGCTCGCGACACGCGAAGATCCCGAGGTGCGGGCCGCCGTAGGACATCGGGATGCCGAGCGGCTGGCCCTCGCCGACGACGATGTCCGCGCCGAGCGCGCCCGGTGGCTCGAGGAGCGCCGCCGAATGCGGCTCGATGATCTGTACGCACAGCGCGCCGGCCGCATGCGCGGCGTCGGCGACCTGGTTCACGTCGACGAGCGTGCCGAACGCGTCGGGGTGCTGGACGATGAGACACGCCGCGCCCTCGGCTGAAGCGGTGAGCTGCTCCGACGCGACATCGACGATCTCGAGCTCCGCACCGCGCGCGTAGGTGCGCAGTGTCCGTTGATACGTGAAGTCGATGTCCGACGACATGACGACCTTCTTCCGTCCGGTGAGCCGCACGGCCATGAGCGCCGCCTCGGCCGTCGCGGAAGCGCCGTCGTACATCGAAGAGTTCACGACATCCATCGCGAGGAGCTCCGCCATCAAAGACTGGTACTCGAAGACGGCCTGGAGCGTGCCCTGACTCACTTCGGGCTGGTACGGGGTATAGGCGGTGAGGAAGTCGCCGCGCAGCGCGAGCACCGGCACGGCCGCGGGGATGTAGCGGCGCTGGATCGGGCCGCCGATGAAGAACGGCCCGGAGCCCGCGTTGCGGTTCATCGCGGCGAGCTTCTCGAGGTGCGCCTGCACCTCCTGCTCGCTCATTCCCGGTCCGATGCCGAGCTTCGGCGCGCGGGCGTCCTTTGGGATCGCCTCGAACAACTCGTCGATCGACTTCACGCCGACGCGCGCGAGCATCTGGGCGCGGTCAGCGTCGGTGTGCGGCGAGTACGGGTTGCCGGCTATGTCAGATGCCTCCGGAGCCCATCGTCTCGCCGATGTGCGAGCGGTAGTCGTCAGCGGAGAGGAGCTTCTGGAGCTCGCCCTTGTCGGCGAGCTTCACCTTCAACATCCACCCGTCGTCGTACGGCTTCTGGTTCACGAGCTCGGGCTTCTCGATCACCTTCACGTTGCGCTCGAGGACCTCACCGGAGATCGGGCTGTAGATGTCCGACGCGGCCTTCACCGACTCGACGACACCGAGGCTCGAGAACTGGCGGATGGTCGCGCCCTTCTCGGGGAGCTCGACGAAGACGACGTCGCCCAGCTGCTCCTGCGCGAAGTGCGTGATCCCGATCGTGGCGGTGTCGCCGTCGAGACGCACCCACTCGTGCTCTTTCGAATAGCGCAGGTCCTGCGGGACGGTCATTTCTCACCTCGTTTATAGAAAGGCGTCTTCACTACCGTAGCGGGAACGTCCTTGTCTCGGATGCGCACGCCGAGTTCAGTCCCGATCTTCGACAGCGCCGTCGGCACGTACGCGAGCGCGATGTTCTTCTCGACGGTCGGACCGAACGTACCGCTCGTCACGACGCCGACGGTCTCGCCGGCACTCGTGACCGGATGGCCGTGCCGCGCGACGCCGCCGTTCACCACGAGGCCGACGATGCGGCGCTTCGGGCCGGCCTCCTTGATCTTCGCGATGACGTCGCGACCGAGGAACTCCTTGTCGAGCTTGCAGGTCCAGCCCAGGCCGGCCTCGATCGGGTCAGTCGTCTCGTCGATCTCGTTCCCGTAGAGCGAGAAGCGCGACTCCAGACGAAGCGTGTCGCGCGCGCCGAGGCCGATTGGGGCAATGCCGACCTCTTTGCCCGCGCTGAGTATCGCGTCCCACACCTTGATCGCATCGGCGTTGCCGACGAAGACCTCGAAGCCGTCCTCGCCGGTGTAGCCGGTGCGCGCGACGGTGGCCCGGACGCCGGCGACCGTCGTCTCCGCGACGCCGAACGGCGGGAGGTCGTCCACGTTCATCCCGGCCAGGAGACTGAGGAGCGACGCGGCACGCGGGCCCTGCGGCGCGATGAGCGCCGTCGCCATGCTCTTGTCGTCGAAGCGCACGCCCGCCGGAAGGTTGCGGCGCACGTGCGCGGCGTCCTTCTCGATGTTCGACGCGTTCACGACGACCATGAGGCGCTGCGGCGCGACGCGGTACACGATGACGTCGTCGACGATCGTCCCCTTCTCGTTCGTGAGGAGTCCGTATCGGGCGTGGCCAGTGTCGAGTCCGGCGATGTCGCTCGAGACGAGACGGTCGATGGCCTGCTGCGCGCCGGCGCCCTCGAAGAAGAACTCGCCCATGTGCGAGAGGTCGAAGAGGCCCGCGGCGCCGCGGACCGCGCGGTGCTCCGCCACGATGCCCGCGTACTGGATGGGCATCTCCCACCCCGCGAACGGGACCATCCGCGCGCCGAGCGCGACGTGCTTCTCGTAGAGCGGTGTGTGGCGAAGCCCGGTGTCGACGTTCATGCCGCCTCTTGCGACGCCGCGATGGCGCGCTCGAGCATGTCGCGGTAGGTGTCGTACGTGAGCATGCGGCGTGCGTCGGCGACCGGCACCCAGCGCACCTCGTCGTACTCGTGGTCGTGCCGCGACACGTCGCCGCCGTGCGATCGCATGAGGAAGAAGTGCACGATCTTGTGCACGCGCTCGCCGGGCACCGCGAACCAGTAGTCGATCGCGCCGATCGGACGCACGATCTCGACGTCGAGCCCGCTCTCCTCGCGCACCTCGCGGATCGCGGTCTCCTCGATCGTCTCGCCACGGTCGGGCGTGCCCTTGGGAAACACCCAGGTGCGGTCGCTGTCGCGGCCGGCGATCACGACTTCGATCTCCTCGCCCGCGCCGCGCAGCACGACGCCGCCTGCGGCCAGAGCATCGCGAACGCGAGTAGCGCGGCGGGCGCGCGTCGTCGGCATGGAGGGACCTCCCCGAATTGCGAAAGAGGATAGGGCGTCGTGGCCGGGAGGCTAGAGGAGCCGCACCTGGTTGATGACGAGCGCGAAACTGCAGTGGAGGAACTCGGCTGCTCGGCGACTGAGCATCATGCGCGGCAGGAAGATCTCGAAGTACTCCATGATCGGAGCGACCTCGGTGTCGACCTGGAGCTCGAGCGTGATGAGCTTCTCCTTGCGGCTGACCTTCACCTCGGCGTTGGTCGCCGCGTAGTTCACGCGGTCGTGGATGTCGAACGCGGTCGTCTTCGGGTTGCGCACGCGGCTGCGGTGCACGTCGCTCTTGTCGGCGATGATCACGGCGGCGGATACCGCGCTCACCGGTAGCCCACCTTCGGACTCCTCGTGGTTCGCGATCGCCCCCATCATCGTGGCGATCTCCTCCACGTCGAAGCCGAGGTCCTCGAGGATGTCCTTCGCGATGAGCGCGCCGGTCTGGCCGTGCTTCTCGCGCGTCACGACGTTGCCGATGTCGTGCAGGTACGCGGCGACCGCCGCGATCTCGCAGCGGCGCGGCTCGTGGCCGAGCGACTTGAGAATGAAGCGCGCACCGTCGGCCGACGTGTTCGCGTGGCGCTCGCCGTGCTCGGTGTAGCCGATCGCGCCGGTCTGCGCGTTCGCCGAGCGGATGTACGTCTTCACGCGCACATCCGATTTCACCTGCTCGAGCGTCGGACCCTGACGCTTCGCCTCCGTGAGCGTCTTGGTCTTCGTCTCGCTGCGGTGGACCTTCTTCTGCTCGTCGGGGTGCGACGTGTCGTCACGTCGCGGTGACGGGACTGCTTCAGCCATCGGCGAAACTCTAGTCCCCACGGGGTCAGGCCTCCATCCGCAGCTCTTCGAGATCGAGATCGCGCTCGATCCGCCGCAGGATCGCGTCGTCGATGACGCCCCGTTCGTGGAGGTCGAACGCGGCGCGCCGTTCCGCCTCGATGACCTCGCGCCGCATCTGAGTGTGCTCGAGGAGCTCCTGTTCCGCAGCGCCGGGCGCATCTCCATGATGCGTGTCCGCGTGACTGGTGCGGTGCTCGTACTGCGTGCGCAGCGTGGTGATGAGCTCGGCATGTCCCGGGAACTCCGTCGCGAGCTCGTCGATGCGCGAGAGCGCCGCCTCCGCCGTGAGGGCGCGTGCATGCGCCTCCGCGTGCGCGACGTCGCCATCCGGTGCGAGTCCGAGCATGCGGATGACGAGCGGCAGCGTCAGCCCCTGGCCGACGAGCGTCGCGAGGATCACGACGAACGTGAACAGGAGGATGAGATCGCGCGCCGGGAAGTCCTCCGGGAGCGCGAGCGCTGCCGCCAGCGACACGACGCCGCGCAGGCCCGCCCACGACACGACGGCGACGCGGCGCCAATGCGGGCGCGTCTCGCGACGCGCGACGAACGGGATGAGGTGCGGGGCATACGCGCCCGGGAAGACCCAGATGATCCGCGTGAGGACGACCGCGAGCACGATGGCGATCGTGGCGAATACGACCCCGCTCGTGTCGGACGCCTGCACGCGGCGCAGAACGGTGGGGAGCTGGAGGCCGAGGAGGAGGAAGACCATCCCGTTGAGGAGGAAGAGCCAGATCTGCCACACTGCGGCGCCCACGACGCGCGTGTCCGATGAGGTGTGGCGCATCGCGTGGCGGGCCCACACGCCGCCGACCACGGCAGCAAGCACACCCGAGACGCCGAACGCCTCCGCGGGACGGTACGCGACGTACGGCGCGATGAGCGTGATCGCCACGGCGATCGCGGTGTCTGTGACCTTCCCAGCAACAACGTCGACGACGTATCCGACGAGGAAGCCGACGGCGATGCCGCCGGCGAGCACGATCACGAACGTTGTGGACGCCTCGAGCAGCGAGAACGCGCCGACCGCGGCCGCGGCGATCGCGAAGCGGTAGATGATGAGCGCGGTGGCGTCGTTCACCAGGCTCTCCCCCTCGAGGATCGTGACGACGCGCCGCGGCACGCCGAGGCGCTGGACGATCGCCGTCGCGGCGACGGCGTCGGGTGGCGCGACGATGCCGCCGAGCGCGAACGCGCCGGCCCAGCCGAGCTCGGGGACGAGCTCATGCGCGACGACGGCGACGACGACCGCCGTGAAGATGACGAGCCCGAACGCGAGCAGGACGATCGAGCGGAAATTCGCCTTGAAGTCACGCGTCGAGGTGAAGTAGCCGCCGGCGAAGAGCAGCGGCGGGAGGAAGCCCAGGAACACGAGCTCGGGCGGAAGCTCGACCTCGGGCACGCTCGGCACGAAGCTGAGCCCGAGGCC
>JBIOUD010000078.1:0-8157 GCA_044866725.1 Candidatus Limnocylindria bacterium
CGCGGCACGTGCACGCACGGCGGCCATGACGATCGACAGACAACACATCGACGCGACCCAGGGCGAAAAGGTCATCGGCACGTTCTTCGAACGTGAAGTCGCGGAGAAGGCCGTCGAGAAGCTCCACGAAGCGGGCTTCAACGACGACCAGATCACCATGACCACGCACGGGGGACAGACCGGCGCCGACGGCACGTTCCAGCGCGGACGCATCGAGGTCTCGGTGCTGGCCGACGAGCGGGCCGACGAGGCGGAGAAGATCCTGACAGCCGCGAGCTAGACCCCGCTTCCATACACTCGCGGCGTGCCCGGCGTCCGCATCCGTCCCGTGACCGAGCTCGACATCGAGAGCATCTGCCGTATCGACGAGGGCATCACCGGGAAGTACCGCCCGGAGGTATGGGAAGACCGCGTCATCTACTACATCCGCCGCGACCCGGACTCGTCCCAGGTCGCGGAGGTCGATGGCTTGGTCGTCGGGTTCATGCTCGGTGAGGTCCGCGGCGGCGAGTTCGGCCTCGAGGAGCCGACCGGCTGGGTCGAGTTCTTCGGCGTCGATCCGAAGGCCCGCGAGAAGGGCGTCGGTCGAGCGCTGATCGACGCGCTCGTCGCCGGTTTCAAGCGCAAGGGCGCCCACGTCGCGCGGACGATGGTGCGCACCGAGGACCGCGAGATCGACGCATTCATCCGTCGCATGGGTTTCACGAACGCGCCCGTGGCCGCGCTCGAGAAGCGGCTCTAACGCCGTACCCTAGAAGCGATGTCTGACGAGATCCGCATGCTGCCGAAGCCCTACCACGACGCGGTCGAGCACTGGCAGCGCCACAACTTCCCGGAGTACCCGAGGCTCGCCGAGCGGTGGCAGCAGTACTTCCCGAAAGACGCCGAGTTCTGCCTCTGCGCGCGCATCGAGAAGGACATGCCAAAAATCAATCACGTTGGAGAGCGCGCCGGCTTGCCGAAGGCGATCGCGCCACGCGAGCTGGACAAAGAGGCGGCCGAGCAGCTCCTCATGATCATCCGCGCGCAGGCCTCGACCGAGTTCGGCTCGATCCAGCAGCACCACGGCACGTTCGAGCGCGCGAACGACGCCCAGGACCAGACCTGGGTGCTCCGCGTCATGGCCGAAGAGCTCCGGCACGGTTACCAGATGATCCATCTGCTCACGTCGGCCGATTGGTCGAGCGTGACCGACACGAAGCCGCAGGACATGGTCGAGGAGATCCTGTCGATGCAGACCGGATCGCACGTCCTCGCGGCGTTCAACCTCGAGTACGACTCGTTCGCCGACAGCATCACGTTCGCCGCGTTCATCGACCGCGTGGGCAAATACCAGCTCACGATGCAGCGCGTGAACACGTACGCGCCGATGGCCGCGTCGATGCCGCCGATGCTCCGGGAGGAGGCGTTCCACCTCGCGGCGGGCGTCATCCCGATGCGCCGCTGGATGGAAGCCGCGGCCCGCGGGAGCGACGCGACCATCGACGTTCCGGCGATCCAGAAAATGGTCGCGAAGTGGTACGCGCGCGGGCTGGAAATGTTCGGGGACGAGCGCGGCGGCGCGACGAACGTGAAGCTCGGTCTCAAGGACATGACCAACCGCGAGGCGCAGGACCTCTACGTGCTCGAGTGCGAGAAGATGCTCGACGACATCAACGCGCGCTTCGTGCGCGCACGCCTGGAGCATGTCTCGCGCGAGGATGCCGACCGGGCCTTCGAGCGCATCAAGGCGGGAGAGACCGTCGAGGGGCTACGGCGCGATGACCTGCTGCGCCTGCCCGACCGACGCTTCTTCCGCCGCCGCGGCGAGCCCGCCTTCCAGATGATCGGCCACGATGGCCAGGCATTCACCGACGTGGAGGAGTACATCGCGCACACGCTCGCGCACCTCCCGGAGGCCTATCGCGCGTCGATCGATGTGAAGCACTGGATCGAGATGCAGCGCAAGGTCAGCCACGGCGAGATAGAGCTGAAGAAGGCGATGAACGCGATGCCGCGGCTCGCGCGAGTTGGTGGCGCGTGCCCCTGCGCGAACTCGGTGCGCTGGGTGATGGACGTGCCGGATGGCCCGTTAGGCGGCGGCGAGCGCCTCAACCCCTAGCCGAGCGCTAGCGGTTCGTCCCCCGCGTGCGCATGTCGCGCACATTTCGCAGCGTCTGGATGTTCGCGTTGGTCTCCATTGAGTGAACATCGTCGGGCGCTCCGCTGTCGCGGTGCCGGATGCCGTAGATGAGGGCGTAGGCGAACGGCCCGAGGACGATCGCGACGAGAAGGAGCGCCCAGAGCGGTGACGATTGCATCAGTAACCCTGGCCGTTGTTGCGCACGTCTCGGAGCTCGCTCGCGATTTGGGTGTAGGCGTGCGCCTCACTTGTGTCTGAGTGCTGAGGGGCGCCGCTACCCGGCCGGCGGATGCCGATGACGATCGCGGCGATGATCGGGCCGAGGAGGATCGCCAGGAGCGCGACGCTCCAGAGCTGCTCCACAAGCCGAGCATAGACTCGCGGTCCGTTGGAGATCGGTCTCGGGCTTGATTCGCGCCTCGGCTTGACCACAGCGCAGCTTCGCGATCTCGCGGTCGATGCGAAGCGTCTGGGATATCAGAGCCTCTGGACGAACGCCGGAACCGATTACGACCCGGTCGCGATGTGCATCGCGTGGAACCAGCTGACCGGGCTGCCGGTCGGTGTCTCAGTCGTCCCGATCACGCGCAATCCGGCCGCGGTGCTCGCGCTCGCGGGCCGCACCGCTCACGAGCTCACCGGCGGCCTGTTCGTCCTCGGCATCGGCTCGGGGCCGATAGCCGAACGTCCGATCCGCGCCGTGCGTGAGTACATCGCGGAGCTGCGTGAGAGCGCGCAGCACGCCCAGCTCGCGGTCGGCGCGCTTGGTCCGCAGATGCTGCGTCTCGCCGCGCGCGACGCGCAGGGCGCGGCGCTGAACTGGTGCACGCCCGAGCAGGTGCGCTGGAGCCGCGAGCAGACCGGACCGGAAACGCGGCTCATCGAGTACATCCGCGTCAGCGTCGATGACGACGTCGCGCTCGCGCGCGCCGCACTGGCGAAGCAGATCCTCGCGTACGCGTCGGCCCCGCGACCCTCCGGCGCGACGGGCTATCGCGCTCACTTCGAGCGCATGGGTTTCACGGCTGAACTGGCGGAGATCGACGCGCAGCGCGCCGCGGGCGCGACCGACGACGAGCTCGCGCGCGACATGCCCGAGCGTCTTGTCAGCTCGGTCGGCTACTACGGCAACGGGCGCGACGGCCCGCAGCGCTTCATGACCCTCGCCGTTGGACTGGACGTGGCGATCGTCCGCGTGCTGAACCCGCGCCCCGGCGATGCGCGACCGGTGCTGCGCGCGATGGAGGTCTTCGCGCCGTGAATCTCATGCACACCGCCAAGGTGAAGGCGCCCGCCGAGAAGATCTGGCTCGCCGCGATGGATCTGCCGGCCGCCGCGCGGTGCATGCCCGGCGTCGCCGCGGTCACTGCCGCCGGTACCGACCGTTACAAGGGCTCGCTCCTCGTGCAGGTCGGCCCGGTCCGGCTCGTGCTCGACGGCGACATCGTGGTCGTGGCGCGTGACGATGCCGCTCGACGCGCGAGGGTGACGGTCGATGCGAAGGACACGCGCCTCGGCGGCACCATCCGCGCCCGCGCCGACGTTTCGCTCCGTGCGGTCGGCGCGATCTCGGAGATCACCATCGAGGCGGACCTGGACCTCGCCGGACCGATCGCCACGTTCGGCGCGCCGGTCATCCGCCGGAAGGCGGCTCAGCTTCTGGCGCAGTTCGCCGATTGCCTCGCCCGGAGCGCGTCGCAGCGCTGATCGCGCGCACGAGCGCACCCTCGAGGTAGACCGGCTCGAGCCCGAGCGCCCAGTAGCGCAGTGCGCGGAGATTCGGCTGGGTCGTCTCTCGGGGGGAGCTCCGGACGAGCCCGCCGCCGGGCACTGGCTCGAAGTCGATCCATCCGATCCAGCTGCCGTCCTCCCGCCGTTCGCCCCGCGCGACCGCGCGGTAGACATGGCCGTCCGGGTCCCTCACCGCGGTGCTGAACTCGTGAAGCTGCGTGCTCATGCTTTCTCGCTCGGCATGGTGGCTGCCAGCGATTTTGAGCGCGTGGTCCGTTGCGCTGCGAGACGCCGCTCGCTTGGTCCGTATCAAAACCGGAACGAAGTCGCGAGCGCGCCCGAGTCGCGCGGTGGCGGCGCTCACCCACCGACCCGCCGCACGCCGGAGATCAGGCCGCCGTCATTGCCTCATCGCGCGTTCGTCCGTGATGCGGTCAGGAACCCGCTTGCTCAGACGTCCGCATCTCACACGACTGACCGCTGATAACCGGTCGTCAGCGACAGTGTCACAGCCGTGTGTCGTTGTCGTAACGCCTTTGCGCGCGCCTTTTTCGCGATCGCCACAGCCATCGCCGTGCTTCTCTCCTTCCCATCGCCCGCCGCCGCGGATGAGCCCCTACCTCGCGCGATCCCCGCCGCGCGTGCGCTGCAGCGCACGTTCTCTTCGTACGAGGACGTCATCACCTATGCGACGACCGTCGCGGTCGATCAGAACGCTCTCGACGCGCGCGTCGCGCCGCTGCGCGCCGAGCGCGATGCGCTCGTCGCCGACCTCGCGTCGGGGGGCCACACGTCCTCGCGCGTCGAGGCGGACGCGCGCCGCGGCGGGCTCTCGAGCATCGTCGCAGCCGCATCTCGGATCGCCGCACTCACCGCGAGCGAGCGCGCGCTGGTCGCCGTGGGCGCGCTCACGAGCCCGGCCGCACCGTGGCGCATCCCGACCGCGGGAGAGATCACGCAGGCGTTCGGCCCCACCGATCTGTGGGCGGAGCCGTCGCGCACCTACCAGGGTGTCGCGTACGCGCACTTCCACGAGGGTGTCGATATCGCCGGCATTTGGGCTGAGGACGTCGTCGCGCCGGCGCGCGGTCGCGTCGTCTTCGTCGGAATGATGATGGACGGCGCCGAGATCGTGGTCATCGCGCACGATGACGGCGTCGTGACCATGTACGCGCACCTCGATGCCTGGAACGCACCGCCGACGGTCGCTGCGGGCGACGAGGTCGCCGCGGGCCAGAAGATCGGGAACCAGGGGCTCACCGGGATGACGACCGGGATGCACCTCCACTGGGCCGCGTGGCGGAACGGCGCGTTGATCGACCCACTGAGCCTGCTCCCGCACTAGCGGCCGGGGCGAGCCGCTCACGACTCGCGGGAGCCGAGTTGTAAAACCTGTTTACCTCGGCGCGATGGGGCGACACTGCGGCTCGATTGCCTCAGGATTGAGTCCGAAGTGGCGGGAAGGGACCCCCTCGAGAGCGCGTACGAGCGCCGGATCCGCCTTGCCTCCGAGCTTGCGACGTGGGGTATCGCTGGGCTCCTCGTCGCGTCGGCGGCCCTCCCCACGACGGAAGCCGTCTCCCGATACGGGCTCCTGTTCAGCGCCGGGCTGCTCGCCGTCTTCGGCCTCCTCTGGTTCCACGTCATCCCAGAGGGGGTGTTCGGCCGGCTCCGGTTCACCGTCGGAAGCGCGATCACGCAGGCCGTCGGCGCCATCCTCCTCGTCGTCACCGGCGGCGGGAGCTCGCCGTACTACGTGTTCTTCCTCTTCCCGACGCTGGCGACGGTATTCGCGATGCGCATCGCGAGCACGATCGTCGTCGGCGCGATCGCGCTCATCTCGTATGTCGTCATCCTGGCGATGGACTACATCGTCCTCGAGCGCAAGACCGAGATCCTCGAGATCGGCGTCATCCGCGTCTCGGCGCTCATCGCGCTCATCGCGATGACCTCGCTCATCACGCGCACGATGCAGGAGACGCGTGGCGCGCTGCGGCAACGGTCGGATGAGCTCGCGACGCAGAACGTCGAGCTCGAGGTGTCCCACTCGACCGCCGTCGCGCTCGCTCGCGCGCGCGATCTCGGTGAGCTGCTTCGCGCGGTGTACGACTCGGCGAACGCGGCGCTCGGGACTCATCGCGTCTTCTTCTTCGAAGGCGCGGAAGCGAACGAGCGCGGCTTCACCATCGCCGGCGAGAGCGGCATCGAGCCCTTCGAGCCCGATACCCACCATCGCGACTCACCGCGTCAGCGGGCGATGCGAACGCGCCGCACCGTCGTCGTGAACGACATGGCCGACGAGCCGATGGTCAATCCGCGTCTTCGCACGCAGTTCGGCGCGAACGCCGGGCTCTTCGTGCCGCTCGTCCACCGCGGCGGCCTCGTCGGGCTCGTCACGCTCACCGTCGTCGCGCCACGGAAGTGGACCCCACGCGAAGTGCGACTGGCCGAGGTCATCGCCGAGTCGGTCGCTCCGTCCGTCGCGTCCTTCCTCGCGCTCGAGACCGTTCGTGAGGAGCGCGAGATCCTCGCGGGTCGCATGAAGACCCTCGAGGGCATGAATCAGCTCGTGGAGGCACTGGCCCTCGCGCAGGACGAGCCGACGACCGGACAGGTAGCGGCGCGCGCCGTCGCGCAGGGGTTCCGCCTCATGGCCGCCACGGCGCTCTTCGTCGATCCGTCGGTCGCGCTCCTCGAGCCCGTCGGAACAGCGGGCGCGCCGCGCGTGCACCCCGTGGTGAACGGACCGACGAACTGCCCTGCGATCAGGAGCGGTCGCGTCTTCCAGGTGGGCTCGGCGAACGACGCGGTCATCTGCCCGTACATGCCGTTCGCGGAGGGCAGCAGTGGCTACGTGTGCACGCCGCTCACCGCCGGCGCCGAGATGCTCGGCGCGCTCTTCATGGAGCCGACGGTCGGCTCAGTCGTCGAGGAGACCTTCGTCCGCGCGGCCGCTGACCGCGTCGCGCTGTCGCTCGCGAACCGCCGCGTGCTCGAGACCGCCCAGCGCCAGGCCACGACGGATGGCCTCACGGGGCTGCACAACCGTCACTTCCTGCAGGCGCAGCTGCGGCTCCTCCAGTCGCTCGCGACGCGGCATGGCGAGTCGTACGCGGTCATCGCCCTGGACGTCGATGGCCTCAAGCTGATCAACGACACGCACGGCCACGAGATGGGCGATCTCGCCCTGCGCGGGCTCGCGAACACCATCCGCAAGACGATCCGGACCTCGGATGTCGGCGTGCGGACCGGTGGCGACGAGTTCCTCATCCTCATCGCCCACGGCGCCCTGGACGATGCGAAGACGCTCGCGGAGCGCATCCGCCAGGCCGTCCACCAGCAGGGCCGGAGCGAGCCACATACGGCCATCACCGTGAGCGCCGGCGCCGCCGCCTGGCGTGCCGGACGGACCGCCGAGCAGGTCCTGGAGGCCGCCGACAACATGCTCTATGCCGCCAAACGGGCCGGAAAGGACCGCGTCCGCACCGAGGCGGCCGCGCCCGCGGCACCCACCGAGCCCTCCCCGGCTTGACACGCTTTTTCACACTGCTCTAGAGTGTTAGCAGTCGCAGCACGCGAGTGCTAACGCCCAAATTAGTCGCCCAGCCGCCGTTCGGCGCGGGCAGAACCTGAAAGAGGGGGAGTGCAAGTGGCAGTCGCAACGAAGACCAAACTCAAGCCGCTCGGCGCCCGGGTCGTCATCAAGGCCCTCGACCGCGAGGAGAAGACGAATACCGGCATCTATCTCCCGGACACCGCGAAGGAGAAGCCCCAGGAGGGCAAAGTCGTCGCTGTGGGGCCGGGCAAATTCGAGGACGGGAAACTTATACCTCTCGGGGTAAAGGCAGGCGACAAAATTCTTTTCGGGAAATACTCCGGTACGGAAATCAAATTGGACGGCGAGGAACATCTGATCATGCGCGAAGATGACATCCTCGGAGTTGTTGAATAAGGAGGAGATAGGAACATGGCTGCAAAGGACATTCGCTTTAGTGAAGAGGCGCGCGGCAGAGTTTTGCGCGGGGTAAATTTATTGGCGGACGCCGTCACGGTGACCCTGGGGCCCAAAGGCCGCAATGTCATTCTCGAGAAGTCCTGGGGTTCTCCAACCGTAACCAAGGACGGAGTCTCGGTCGCAAAGGAAATCCAGCTCGAAGACAAATTTGAGAACATGGGCGCTCAGATGGTCAAAGAGGTCGCGAGCAAAACCTCCGACTTGGCGGGCGACGGCACGACCACGGCGACTGTGTTGTCGCGAGCGATATTCGGCGAAGGCTTAAAACTGGTAGCCGCCGGACACGACC
>JBIOUD010000079.1:0-6816 GCA_044866725.1 Candidatus Limnocylindria bacterium
CCCGGCGGTGCTCGCGACCTCGCGCGACCGGCTCGCGCAGGCCAGGGCCGCGATCTCTCGCGTGCGC
Organism: Candidatus Limnocylindria bacterium; assembly: GCA_044866725.1. GTDB lineage: Bacteria > Chloroflexota > Limnocylindria > P2-11E > P2-11E > CF-39. The sequence continues at coordinate 68 of JBIOUD010000079.1, forward strand.
GGCGACCCGACGATGTCGCGCGACGCGAAGATCAACGCGCTCGCGACACGCGTGAGCGAAGCGACGCTCAATCCCAGCCTGGCAGCCGACGTCATCGACCTCAGTGGCGCGGAGTGGGACGCGGTCCAGAAGGAGCTCGACAACACGCTCCGCAGCCTCTACGGGCAGGGCATCCGCGCGGAGCAGCTCGATGCGGTGAAGGCCGAGGCGGGGAAGGCCCTGCCGCCGGCGTGGTCCGATCGCCAGAAGCGTGTCGCGACCGAGATCGTGAAGCAATACCTCGACGCGAACGTCGTGTTGGATCCTGTCTCGACCGCCGTGTCGCAACAGGCGGCGCGCGGCGCGGTCGCGCCTGTTCAGGTGCAGGTCGTCGCCGGCGAGGTAGTCGTGCGCGAAGGCAGCGTCGTGTCAGCGCTCGACGTCGAGAAACTTCGCGCCCTCGGCCTCGTGAACACCGGGCTCGACCTGCCGGCGGCGATCGGGCTGATGATCTGGGCGCTCCTCGTCGCGTGGGTCCTCGGCCTCTACACCGAGCGGTACGCGACGGAGGCGTGGAACGACGACCGCAAGCTCGCGCTCGTCTCACTTGCGCTCTTCGCGATGACGATCGCGAGCCGCTTCCTCGTCCCAGGGCACACCCTTCTCGCCTACTTCGTCCCGTACGCGGCCGTCGCTATGACCCTCACCGTGCTCGTCTCGGGACGCGCCGCGCTCGCGACGCAGATCGCCGGCGCGCTGCACATCGGCGTCATGTCCGGCCAGGTCGATCTCGTGGCGTACGCGCTCGTCCCCGCGCTCCTGGGCATGGCGTCTGTTCGGCGCGCGACCACCGCGCGCGAGTTCGCGGCCGGTGCGTCGTTCGTCATGATCGGGAACGTCGGCGTCGTCGCCGTGTTCGCGCTCGTCGCGCACACGACCGATCCGCTCGGCGCGTTCCAGCTCGCGACCGCCGGCGTCATCAGCGGCGCGCTGTCCGGCGTGCTCGCGTTCGCGTCGATGGCCATGCTCGGCCACCTCTTCCGCATCACCACCGTGTTCGAGCTCCGCGAGCTGGCGGACCCGAACCACCCGCTCCTGCGCCAGCTCCTCCTGCGCACGCCGGGGACATACCACCACTCGCTGCTCGTCGCGAACCTCGCGGAGCGCGCCGCCGAGGTCATCGGCGCGGACCCGCTTCTCGCGCGCGTCGGCGCGTACTACCACGACGTCGGGAAGATGCGGAATCCCTCCGCGTTCATCGAGAACCAGTCCGGCGGCGTGAATCCCCACGACGATCTCGATCCGCTCGTGTCGGCAGGGATCGTCGCGGCGCACGTGAAGGACGGCCTCGCGCTCGCCGAGCGGTACCGCCTCCCGGCGATGATCCGAGAGATGATCCCCGCGCACCACGGCACGAGCGTCGTGCGGTACTTCTTCCAGCTCGCGCAGCAGCGCGGCCAGAACCCCGACGACACGAAGTTCCGGTACCCCGGGCCGCGCGCGCGATCGAAGGAGGCCGCGATCGTCATGCTTGCCGACGGCACGGAGGCCTCGGTGCGCTCGCTCGCGGAGAAGAACCCCGACACGATCCGCGAGATGGTCGACCGCATCGTCGACGAGCGTCTCGCTGAGGGTCAGCTCGACGACTCCGACCTCACGCTGCGCGACGTGCAGCGCATCAAGGACGCCTTCTGCGAGCTCCTCCTCGGCGTGTACCACGAGCGCATCCCGTATCCCGAGGACCGCATCGCGCGCATCCCGCAGCGCGACGCCGCCGCCCGCTAGTCAAGACATCGGACCGCACGCCGAGACCGTGAAGATCAACACTCGCGGCACCGCACCGTCCGACCTCGCCCTCGCGAAGCGCGCGATGCGCGCCGCCGCGCGTCCCCACGATGTGCCGGCCGCCGCCGAGGTGACGCTCGCGTTCGTCGACGACGCCGAGATGCGCGCGCTCAACAAGCGCTATCGCGGCAAGGACAAGACGACCGACGTGCTCTCGTTCGGCGACGCCCTGCCGGCTGGCGTCCGCGGGCACGACGCGGCCGCCCTTCTGCGTCCGTCGCGGGACGGCGCGATCGAGCTCGGCGACGTCGTCATCAGCGGCACGCAGGCCGCGCGTCAGGCGCGCCGCCGGCGCTGGCCGCTCGCGTCCGAGGTCGCGTTCCTCGCGGCGCACGGCGTCCTGCACCTCCTCGGCTTCGACGACGAGACGAACACCGGATACCGCGAGATGCTCGCGCTCGGGAGAGAAGCCGTCGCGGCGGGACGGCGCTCGCGAACGGCCGTCGGCCGTAAACCGAAGGTAAAACGCTGAACCGCTGACACCGATCCGACGTTCCGATAGGCGAAGATGCGCGTCTTGAAGATCGTCGTCGCCGCAGCGCTCATCATCGGCTCGCTCATCGCAGGCATGCCCGCGGCGGCTGGCACCGCGGAGCTCGTGCGACAGCTCGACGAGCTCTCCGCGTCATTCCCCGGCGGCGTCGGCCTCTGGATCGCGGACCCGTCCTCGAGCCGGCCGCTCTACACGCGCGACGCCGACGCGGAGGTGATCGCGGCGTCGCTGTACAAGCTGGGCGTGCTCGCCGAGGCCGAGCGCCGCATCGAGACGGGCGAGCTCCACTACACCGACATCATCACGATCCAGCCCGAGGATGTCGTCGAGTACTCGTTCGAAGAGGCCGGAACGGAGATGACGCTCGACGAAGCGCTCGAATCGATGATCACGATCTCGGACAACGGCTCCGCGCGCTCCCTCAGGCACCTGCTCGGCGGCGCGAACATCGACGCGACGCTCATCCGTGAGGGGATGCCGGACTTCCACGTCGCCCTCGACGACACGGAGGACAACGTCGTGACCCCGCGCGCGGTCGGCACGTTCTTCACCCTCCTCGCGAGGAAAGAGCTCATCTCGATCGCGGCGTCCGAGCGGATGCTCGCGCGCCTCGAGCGGCAGCAGATCGTGGACCGGCTTCCCGCGTCGCTACCGGACGGCGTCGTGCTCGCGCACAAGACGGGCAACCTCGTCGGTGCCGTGCACGATGCGGGCATCATCTTCACCCCGTCGGGACCGCGCGTCGTCGTCGCCATGACCTGGGACGCGTACGACGATGACGCGAACGCGTTCATCGCGAACGTCGGCTCGCTCGTGTACGGCGCGGTGCTCGAGCCTCCGGCGAACGCGCGCTTCGGCGTCCCGCGCACGGCGGTCGAGGGAGACTCCGGCTCGCGCGTGCGCGTCACCGTGAGCGTCACGAACACCGGGACGAACACCTGGGCCGCGAGCGGCCCGGAGTCCGCGGCGCTCTACTGGCAGCTGCAGGACGACGACGGCACGGTCGTCGGAACCGCAGCGGCGGCGTCTCGCCTCCCCGCGCTCGCGCCGAATCGATCGACGAACGTCGGACTGCAGATCGCGACGCCGGCCACGCCGGGCCTCTGGCACGTGACGCTCAGCCTCACGGACGGGACCGGACGCATGCTCGCGTCGCTCGGTGCCGCGACCGCGACCTTCGACATCAAGACGCACGCGCCATATCTCGTGCGGGCCGTGCCGGAGCTCCCGCTCGCACTCCACCGCGGCGAAGCGTCTCTCATCATCACGCCGTACACCGCGCTGCCGTCAGCCGGGAAGACGGAGCACCCACTCGTGCTGTCGTGGCGCGCGCTCGAACCGAGCAGCGGCCGCGTCGTCGCCGAGGGCTCGTCGAGCGTGGGAGTGCTCGCGCCCGAGTCGGAGGGCACGTTCTACTCGGTGTTCGTCGCGCCGCGGCTCCTCGGCACGTACAAGCTCTCGTACGAGCTGCGCGAAGGCGACGTGGCCGTGAGCGAGACCGCCACGAAGACGGTCACGATCCTCCGTCGACGCACGTATCCGGACGACGAGGGCGGCCGCGCTCCCGGTCCGCAGACGGTCTTCCCGACCGTCGATCCGCCGCGGGCGACGCGTTCACCGTTCCCGCGACCCTCGACGAGCCTCGTTCCTCGTATCACGCTGCCGAGCCTGCCGACGCCGAAGGGGAAGCCGACGCCGAGGTGACGCGCGGCTACGCGATCGCCGCCTTGATGCTCCGATGGTGCTCGTCGATGTGCCGGCACGCGAGGACCGCGAGCACCCACTCGGCCGAGCGAGCTTTGCCTTCGTAACTGAACACGAGCGCGTCTATCTGCGCGTCCGTCAGCTCGCGCGCGAGGGCCGCGGTGCGTTCTGCGCGATCGCGCAGGAAGCGCATCGCGCTCGGCTTCGAGAGCAGCCCGCGCCGCTTCGCATTTTCGGCGTTCAGCCGGTTGCTGTCGTCCCACGAGACCGCGTGCGCCTCGCCCGAGCGTGCGTGCTCCTGGGTCCAGCCGGCCTGCCGGTCAAGACCGAGCCCGATGTGCGATGCGACAAGGCCGAGCGGCCACCCCTCCTGTTACCGCGCTCGGCTCGGCCCGCTTCGCGGCCTGCGCCTCGCCGCCTCGACGCCGCTCGTGGACTCGCTCAGCGCGGCGAAGCCGTGCCTCGCTCGCTGTTGAACCGCGCTCGCCCATCAGCGCCAGCGGACGAGGATGTTCTCGCGCTGGAAGGCGAGGCGCGCGAAGAGGAAGACCGCGAGGTCCGCGAGGATGAGCATCGAGCTGAATCCGATGAAGCTCGCGTTATCGAGCACGACGCGACCGGTGACCTGGGCGATGCCGATGCCGACGACGGGCACGACGACGAGGCCGCCGATCTGCTGCGCGACGCGCACGTCGTTCACGCGGGTCGAGATGAGGATGCCGAGGTTCACCGAGAGCAGCGTGAGGAGCGGCACCATCACGACGATCGCGAGGATCCACCGCGGCGCGGTCACCGCGTTCACGGCGGCCTGGCTTCCGAGCGAGCTCACGCTGATCAGGTAGATCGCGTACGCGATCCACGTGACGATGACGGACGGGATTGTCGAGGCGAGGCTCTTCGCGAAGAGCAGCTCGCCGACGCCGACCGGCGCCGCGAGGAGCGGCTCGAGCGTGCGCGCGGACTTCTCGCCGATCACCGAGTAGATCGCCATCGTGAGCGGCACGACGGTCGGGATGAGCATGAAGAGGATGAGGAAATACGTGGCGATGAAACCCTGGATCGCCTCTTTCGGGTCGAGGCCCTGCACCGCGGGCGCCGCGGCGTAGAGCGCCTGCACGTCGCGGTCGCTCGGCGGGTTCGCGGCGGCCGCGGCGACGGCGGTGATGCCGGCGGCGAGGATGACGAGCGGCGGCAGGAGTGTCATGCCGACCAGGAGCTTGTTCCCGAGCGCCTCCTTCCACTCGCGCACGCAGACCGCACGGATGAGGTCGGCACGTTCGGGCTGACGCGCGATCGGAGCCGGCGCGGACGCCACCGATGCGGTCACTCGCGCCCCTCGACGATCCGCAGATACACGTCTTCGAGGTGCGGCTTGCGCTCGGTGACGAACGCGATCTCCGCGCCGCCCTCGACGAGCGCGCGGACGAGGAGTGGGTTCGTCTGGTGCGGGTCGGGCGTCTGGACGATGATCGAGCCGTTCTCGAGATGCGCGTCGCGCACGCCGGGCACGGCCTTCACGCGCACGAGATCCTCGGGTCGCGGGTGGGGCAGCAGGCGGAACTCCGTGGCGCGCCCGTACAGCTCGGCGCGCAGGTGGTCGGGCGTGTCGATGCGGATGACTTTGTGCCGGAAGAACGCGATCCGGTCGCAGAGGCGGTCGGCCTCGTCGAGGTTGTGCGTGCAGAGGAACACCGTGCGGCCCTCGCCGCGCAGCGTGACGATGAACTCGCGCACGGTCTTCGCCGCGTCGGGATCGAGCCCAGTGGTCGGCTCGTCGAGGAAGAGGATCCGCGGCTCGTGCAGCGCGGAGCGCGCGATCGCCATCTTCTGCTTCATCCCGCGGGAGAACGTCGCGACGGACTCGCTGCGCCGCTCCCAAAGGCCCATGAGCCGCAGGAAGCGCTCGGCCTGTGAGTGCGCGGTCTTGCGATCGAGACCGTACAACGTGCCGAAGAACACGAGGTTGTCCCACGCGGATTGCCGCTCGTACATCCCCGGCTGCTCGGTGAGGATGCCGACCGCGGCGCGGATCTTCGTGTCGTCGCGCCCGAGGCGGAAGCCCGCGACCTCGGCCGTTCCGGAGGTCGGTGCGATGAGCGCGCAGAGCAGTCGCAGCGTCGTCGTCTTGCCCGCGCCGTTCGGGCCGAGGTACCCGAAGACCTCGCCTTCGCGAACCTCGAGATCGACCCCATCGACCGCTGTGAGCGATCCGAAACGCTTCGTCAGCTTCTCTGTCCGAAGCACCGTCCTCATGCGCGCAGTCTATTTCTAGAATCGATGGGTGACGCCCCCCACCGAGACCGAACGCAAGCTCAAAGAGCTCTCTTTCCTCCACGAGGTCGCGCAGCTCGCCTCGTCGGCACGCGATTGGGACGAGATGCTGCGCATCGTTATCGAGCGCACGACGAGTGCCATGGGCGTCGAGGTCTCATCTCTGTATCTCTTGGAGCGGCGCGACGGGATCCTCCGGCTCATCGCGACGAACGGCCTCAACCGCAAGTACATCGGCAAGGCTACGCTGCGCGTCGGCGAGGGCATCACCGGCTGGGTCGCGAACGCGCGAGTGCCGACCGCGGTGCGCGACGTCCGCGCCGACCCGCGGTTCAAGTGGATCCCGGGCGTCGACGAGGAGCGCTTCACCTCGATGCTTTCGGTGCCGCTCCTCATCCACAGCGAGATCGTCGGCGTCGCGAACGTGCAGTCCGTCGCGGCGCGCACCTTCGACAAG
>JBIOUD010000080.1:0-3842 GCA_044866725.1 Candidatus Limnocylindria bacterium
GGCACGTTCAGTCATTTGACACCAGGGCGCTGCGGCCACTGGAGACCGTCCCGACCGAGGAGGGGGCGCACACGATCGGGTGGGATGCGGCGCGGAAGGAGCTCTGGGCGTTCGCGCCGAGGGCGTGCGCGGCGCTCGTCTTCACGGACTCGACGTAGCGTGCCGTTGATCATCGACGGCCAGTTCTGGGTCGGTGTTGGGCTCCTCGCGCTGCTCACGCTGTCGCCGGGCGCGACCACGGCTGTCGTCGTCGCGGTCGCAGCCGCGCACGGTCGACGTGCGACGTTCATAACGACGCTGGGGATCGGGACCGGCATCGTCGCGCACTCGGCGGCGTCCGGTCTGGGGCTGTCCGTCGTGCTTGCTGCATCGCCTGAAGCGTTCACGGTGGTCAAGATGGCTGGCGCGCTCTACCTCGCGTACCTCGGCATCCGCTCGCTCGTGCGGAGTGGCCAGCGGCGCGCGGCGGCCCAGGCGACGCCGTCAAATCGGGACTTCTACGTGCGTGGTCTGCTCACCAACGTGCTCAACCCACAGGTCGCCATCTTCTACCTCACGTTCCTCCCTCAGTTCATCCATCCGAGCGAAACGGTGCTCGCGAAATCGCTTCTGTTCGGCTTATCGCACGCGTGCATCGCGATCGCGTGGTTCGCGGCGTATGCGTACGGCGTCACCAGCCTGGCCGCGCGCGTCCAGGCGATCAAACCGTGGATCGAGCGCGCGAGCGGCCTCGTGCTCATCGGGTTCGCCGTCCGGCTGCTGCAGGCGTCGCGATAGCCGATCGCATCTCCGCGGCCTGACGCGCGCGAGCGGACTAGCCGAATACGACGGGGTCGAGCGCCGGCGTGGGCATGTCGGGATCGAGCGGGTACATCGGTCGATCGATGCGCCGATGGCCGAGCCGCACGATGTCCTGATCGACGCCGCCCGGCGTGAGTGCGATGACCCAGCCCCGCGCAGCATCGAAGAGCTCGGGGACGAGGTAGCCGACCTTGACGACCGCCACATCCACCGAGCGCGGGTCGACGCCGAGATCCGCGAAGTCCGCGATGAGGTGACACGGTTTGCGGCGCGACGTCACGATCGCCTGCACGCCACCGCTGCGCACGACGGCGATGTCGCCGCCGACGGGATCGTCTCGACGCAGGCGCTCGACGCGACAACGGACGCGAAGGTCCGCGCCGCCATTCGAGCCGAAGACGCCACCCACCCGCAGTTCGAGCGTCGCGCCCTCGCCCGCCGCGACGCACGTCGCGACGGCCCTCTGGTCCACGACGCTGGCCCATATCGCGGTCGCGCTTCCCGACCTCAGCGACTCGTTCGCGAGAAGCCGCTCCAGCATGAACACGGCGTCGCCACCGCCACCGGCCGTCGGGTTGTCGCCGGAGTCGCTGATGAAGAACGGGCGTTCTTTCGAGGCGAGCGCCGTCGCGATCGCCCAATCGGCGTCGCCCGCGGCGGTGCTGAACGAGAACGCCGCGCGACTCCGCCAGTACGAGTGCGCGATGTCCCGGGCCGCAGTGATGATCGCCGCGCGATCCGTGCCGCTGACCACGACCGCAGCGCCACAGCGTGGCTCGTCCGCCCACACGTAGCCGATCCAGACCGCGGCGTCGATGACTCCGTCGCCTGACTCGTAGCTCGGCAACGATCCGTAGATGGAGCGCGCCGGCTCGTCGCGCGTGCACGCCCGTTCACCGGGCAGCAGGACCGGAACGCGACACCACGCGCGCAGCGGCCGGACGCCGTCGCGGAGCGACGCGACGAGGTTGCGGATCGCCCGCCTCTTCGTGAGCGGCGCGTCCTCATGCGGCGACATGCGGTGCGCGGTCGCGAGGTCGACCGAGCGGATGAGGTCGCGCGACACGTTCCCGTGCGGATCCATCGACGCGGAGATGAGGACGTCGGGGCCGACGATCGCGCGCGCCGCGGTCGCGATCGCGCCCTCGGCATCGCTCATGCCTTCGACGCTCATCGCGCCGTGGATGTCGAGGTACACACCGTCGAGCGGCCCCGCCTCGCGGAGGCGATCCAGCAGTTCCGTCGTGATCGCGTCGTAGAAGGCACGTTCGACCGCGCCTCCCGGCAGCGCACGCGCATGAACGAGCGGGATCCAGTCCACGTCCGGCGGCAGGTCCTCGTATCGGCCGAGTAATCCCGGGCCGCGGCGGACGTCGAAGTCAGCGGCCGTGCTGCGGTGCGGCGAGAACGTGCTCGACTCGATGTGGACGCCGCCGATCGCGATGCGCAGCCGTTTCACCTCGGCGCGCTCGATCGGATCATCAGCTCGACGGCTCGGGCAGCCTGCCGTTCTTGGCGAGGTCGGGATCGGTGCACGCAGCCAGGTTGAAACAACAGGGCCGGCGTTTCCCGCTGTGCATCTTCGAGATGGTCACCTCGACCCGACGTCTGCGCGTATCGGGGTTGGGAGTCCCGTTGACCCAGCGGACCCACTCCCATCGCGCCATCGGCGTGATCTCCCTCCACAGCTCTTGGATCGTGCGCGGGGCCACCGCCAGAGCCGCCTTCAGGTCCGGTGGCACGGTCGGCTCCGGCCACTCTTTGACCACCTCCACTTCCACCGTCGCTCTGCGACCCGGGCGCAGCGAGGCGTTCGTTTCCAGCTTTCGATCGAGCCTGAGCCAGTGACCGGAATTGCCGTCCGGCTCTAGGACAGTTCGGAACTGACGTCCGTTGATCGTTCCATGCACTGCGACCTGCCCGCGGGATGGCAGTCGCAGGCTGGCCCGCTCGGGCAAGCGCAGGATCGTCGACTTGCCGATCGTGTACGGCGCAGCCGCAAAACGAATTGAGGACGCTCCTGCGCGCTGGCTCATGAGGTCGTCCCATTTTGCATTAGCGTCGCGCCCATGAGTGAGCTTGTCGGGATGGCCATCGAGCGGCTCCGCGACTCGCACGCCTTGATCGAGCATGGGGACAAACGTCGCGGCGCTCATGGAGCCGATCATCGCCACAGGTTCGGTCGCACGACGACATTCGCCTTGCTGCGTTCGATCGCGCTCGAGTTTTCGAGTAAGTGGCCTCTCGCCGAGGTAGCGCAGCTCGTAGAGTGCGCCTGAAATCGCGGTCTCCCTCAAGCCGTTCTCCGAGAATCCGCGACGAACACCGAAATTCACCAACGCAAAGCCATGGTCCAGGGCGGCCATGCGCTGTCGCGGTCCTCGATCCGATGTACCGTTCGCCTGTTGGCCATTCAGAGCGTCGACACGCATGTGTCTGGCCCAGGCACTCCGGTGGCGCGTTGGCTCACCGCCTGGGAGCATGCGCCTGCGGCCGTCGTTCTCATGGGTGGACTAGTGGCAGGCCTCGCGTGGGGCACGATCGCCCGACTCTGGATGCGGTTCATCTCCACGAACGTGGAGTTCACCTGGGGCGGGACGCTCTTCATCGTCATCGGATTCGGTATCGTCGGGCTGGCTCAGTCCGCAGCCTATCTCGGGCGGCGAGCGAACCTTGCAAGGCCGGCCATGACGGTGCTGCGAGTCGTTGCGGCCATCGCCCTGCTCCCGCTCGGCGTCGCCGCGGGAGCCAGCATGTTCCCAACGATCATCCTCGCGACCCTCGCGTTGACCCATCACACCTGGCCGCGTTGGCTCCGTGGCATCGTCGCGGCAATCGCGATTCTCCCGGCGGCCGCGACGGCCCTCTCATTCTTCGACGACCTGTCCCTCATGCGCGCGGTCATAGGCGTCATATGGTTCCTCGCGATCTACGCTGGGATCATCTGGACGGCCCGGTTTTCTCTCGGTCCACAACTCGATGGCTGGCGCGTACCGATGGCGCTCCGTGTCCTGGGTCTTGTCGCGCTGCTGCCGCTCACC
>JBIOUD010000081.1:0-15662 GCA_044866725.1 Candidatus Limnocylindria bacterium
GCTGCGAGGTCGGCTCCCCGGCTCGCTGTCCACGCGCTGCCCAATGCACCAAGGCGCCCGGGGCCCCTCGACCTCTCGCATCGAAGAGCCCTGCCCTGCGCGTGCCACCCCTCAGCCGCATTCGACGTCGCCTACTTCGCCATCGCTACAGCCGCGGCGAACCGCATTTGCTGCGCATGGGTCAGCGCGACCGCGATCGCGTCGGCGACGTTGTCCTCGGCGATCGCCACATCCAACTTCAAGATGTGCCGGACCATGAGCTGCACGGCCTTCTTCTCCGCACCACCGTTGCCGGTGACGCTTTGCTTCACCTGCTGCGGCGTGTACTCGGCGATCTCGAGTCCGGCGCGAGCGCCGCAGACGAGCGCGATCCCGCGCGCTTCGGCCACGCTCATCGCGGTCCGGACGTTCTTGTTGAAGTAGAGCCGCTCGAGCGCGAGCGCGCGCGGTGCGTGGTCGACGATGAGCGCGTCGAGCGCGTCCGCGATCCGCACGAGCCGGTCCGCATTCGAAAGATCGCGCGGGACATCGACGAGCCCGCAGCGGAGCAGGCGTGGCGGATCGCCGTCGAGCGCCAGGAGAGCGAACCCCATCCCGGTGGTGCCCGGGTCGATGCCCAGGACCGAGCCGGTGCTAGGCGTGCTGCAGCACCTCGAGCGGTATGTCGAAGTTCGCGTGCACCTTCTGCACGTCGTCGAGATCCTCGAGACCCTCGACCAGCTTCAGCACCTGCTGGGCCTTGTCCCCGTCGACGCGGACGCTGTTCGTCGGGCGCATGCTCACCTCGGCCGACGCGATGGGGATCGCCGCGGCCTCGATAGCTTTCTTCACCGCCTCGAATGCGGTCGGCGTCGTGTACACGGTCACGAGCGAGCCGTCGACCTCGACGTCCTCGGCGCCGGCGTCGATCGCGACGAGCTGGATCTCGTCCACCGAGCGGCCCGCCGCGTCGATCTCGATGACGCCCTTCTGCTCGAAGAGCCACTGCACCGAGCCCGACTCGCCGAGCTTGCCGCCGTGCTTCGTGAAGGCGGCGCGGACCTCCGAAACGGTGCGGTTCCGGTTGTCGGTCGCCGCCTCGACCATGACCGAGACGCCGCCGGCCGCGTAGCCCTCGTAGACGACGCTCTCGATCTGAGCGCCGTCGCCCCCGCCCGTGGCTCGCTCGATCGCTCGGTCGATGTTGGCGATGGGCATGCTCACCGCACGGGCACGATCGATGGCCAGGCGGAGGCGGAAATTGCCCTCAGGATTCCCGCCACCCTCGCGGGCGGCGAGCATGATCTCGCGGGTCATCTTGGTGAAAAGGACGCCGCGTTTGATGTCGGCGGCGCCCTTTTGGCGCTTGATCGTTGACCACTTTGAGTGCCCCGACATCGGCTGAATAGTATGTCGAGGAAGCACCTGCGCATACGTCATTTGGGGAGAGGTCATGGCCGCTGTAGCTCCAGACAAGATCCGCAACGTGGCCGTCGTCGGTCATGGCGGCTCCGGGAAGACCAGCCTCGTCGAAGGACTCCTCTTCGCGTCTGGCGCGACGACCCGTCTCGGCAAGGTCGACGATGGCACGAGCATCCTCGACACCGACCCTGAGGAGCACAAGCGACGCATCACCATCAACGTCGCCGTCGCGTCGATGCAAAGCGACGGGACGAAGCTGAATTTCCTCGACACGCCGGGTTTCGCGGACTTCGCGGGCGACCAGCGTGCCGCGCTGCGGGTCGCCGACGCCGCGCTCATCGTCATCGACGGCTCGGCGGGCATCCAGGTTGGTACCACGCTCGTGTGGGCCGAACTCGACAAGACGAAGACGCCGCGTGTCGTGGCCGTGTCCCGTCTTGACCGGGAGAACGCCGACTTCGACCGCGTCCTCGAGCAGTTGCGGGCCGCGTACGGCATTCGTGTCGTGCCCCTGCACGTGCCGGTCGGGACGCATCAGGGCATGAGCGCGACGATCGACCTCCTGCACGGCACCGTGCTGAAGGGGCCGAAGGACAAGCCCACCGACGTCGACCCCGCGGACGCCGACCGCGTCGGGAAGTATCGCCAGCAGCTCGTGGAGGCGATCGTCGAGACGAACGAGGACCTGCTCACGAGGTACCTCGACGGCAAGGAGATGTCCTACGACGAGCTGCGCGATGCGCTGCACGCCGCGGTGCGTGAGGGCAGCGTCATCCCGGTCATCGCAACGTCATCGTCAAAGAGCGTCGGCTACTCGGCGCTCCTCGCAACGGTCCGCGAGATGCTCCCCTCCCCGGTGGAGTCGGGCGCGGTCATCGGCAAGTCGCCGTCCGGTGAAGAGGTCGCGCGGAAGATCGACCCTACGGAGAAGCTCTCGGCGTTCGTCTTCAAGACGCTCACCGACCCGTTCGTCGGAAAGCTCTCCTTCGTGCGCGTGTACTCCGGCACGCTCCACCACAACTCGCAGATCTTCGACGCGACGAAGCAGGAGTCGGAGCGGGTCGGACAGATCTTCTTCCTGCGCGGGAAGGAACAGGAGCACACCGACACGGTCGGCCCGGGTGACATCTGCGCGATCCCGAAGCTCACCGCGACGTCGACGAACGCGACGCTCACCGACAAGGACTCGCCGATATCGCTGGACGCGATCGAGTTCCCGCCGCCGAGCTTCTCGGTCGCGATCGAGCCCCAGTCGAAGGCCGACCTCGACAAGCTTGGCTCAGCGCTGCACAAGCTCACCGACGAAGACCCGTCCCTGCACGTACGCCGCGACGACGCCACCCACGAGACCATCCTCTCGGGCATCGGCGAGTCGGCCATCGACACTGCCGTGCACCACCTGAAGGAGAAATTCGGCGTGCAGGTCCTCACGCGCACGCCGCGCGTCCCATACAAGGAGTCGATCCGCCGGAAGACGGTGGCGCAGGGCCGCTACAAGCGGCAGACCGGCGGCCACGGCATGTTCGGCGACACCTACCTCGAGGTCGAGCCGCTCACGCCGGGCAGCGGCGTCGAGTTCGCGACGCGGATCGTCGGCGGCTCTGTGCCGCGCAACTTCTGGCCGGCCGTCGAGAAGGGCGTGCGCGAGGCGGCCGAGAAGGGCGTCATCGCGGGGTATCCACTCTCGGATTTCCGGGCGACCCTCACCGACGGCTCATTTCACGCCGTCGACAGCAATGAGATGAGCTTCCGCATCGCGGGCTCCCTCGCGCTCCAGAACTGCGTGAAAGAGGCCGACGCGTACCTCCTCGAGCCGATCCATGAGCTCGAGGTCCTCGTGCCCGAGGAGCAGATGGGCGACGTCCTCGCCGATCTCAACAGCCGCCGCGGACGCGTGCTCGGTATGGAGTCGACCGGGGGTGGCTACCAGCGGATCAAGGCGCACATCCCGCTGGCGGAGATCTTCCGCTACGCGACGGATCTGCGCTCGATGACCGGCGGACGCGGGACCTTCAGCTCCACGTTCCTCAGCTACGAGGAGTGCCCGTCACACATCGCGCAGAAGGTCATCGCGGCGCACACCGAGCAGGCCGAGGAGACCGCCGCCGCGCACTAACGGTTCGTCGCCGTCCGGCGCAGACAAAGTGGGGACGGTAGACGGCCCGATGTCTAGGCGGCGAGCGTGTCCGAGAGCCAGTCGAGGACGAGCGAGAAGCGGCGGATCTTCGCCGCGATATCGACGCTGCCATGACCCTCGTCGTCCCATTCGACGTAGGTGAAGTCCTCGCCGTCGCGCCGCCCCAGCGAGCGCAGGCGGTCGACGAAGAGACGCGACTGCGAGACCGGGCAGCGCGGGTCGTTCGTGCCGTGGAGGATGAGCAGCTTCGCGGTCAGCTGATCGGCGAACTCGATCGCGCTACGGTCGCGCCACAGCTCGCGATCCGCTTCGGGGTCCCCCATCTGCGTGCGCAGGAAGTGGCGGAAGTGCTCCTTCGATTCCGCCCACATCGCGTGCAGGTCGGTCACACCGTACGACGGGACCGCGGCCTTCCAGAGGTCCGGCCGCTTCGTCGCGGCGATGAACGACATGAAGCCGCCGTACGAGCCACCCATGATCCCGATGCGCTCCGGGTCGACCTCGGGAAGCGTGCGGAGGTACTTCACGGCGCCCTCGATGTCGTCCAGATCGATCCCGCCCCAGTCGCGCAGCGCCGCGTCGCGGTGGGCGACGCCGTAGCCCGTGCTCCCGCGGACGTTCGGCTGGATCACCACGAAACCGCGGTCGAGGAGCGCCTGCGCGAACTGATCGAACGTCCTCGTCCACTGTCCGGTCGGTCCTCCGTGCGCCTGGACGATCGCCGGTCGGCGCTGGCCCGCCGCCACGTCGCGCGGCCGGTAGACGAGCGCAGGGATCCTCATGCCGTCGAGCGACGGGTACCAGATGTGCGCCGCGCCGATGAGGCGCGTCGCGTCGATGGTTCCGTATTCCGGTGCGACGAGCGCCTCTGTCCTGCCGGACGAGAGGTCGTGCAGGAAGAGTCCGGTGCGGGTCGCGCTCGTATTTTGCGAGTACACGATGCGGTCCTCGTCGACCCAGTCCGCATTCCCGATCACTCCCGGAGCGATGCGCGCCTCGCGCGACGTGCCGGTCGCGAGGTCGTACGCGGCGAGCGAGTGCGCGGCGTCGACGTGCCGCGAGACGAGGAGCTGGCGTCCGGAGGGCGAGAGCTCTTCGGCGTGCTCGTCGCGCGTGCCGTCGCCGAGCCACGACACGGCGCCGCCCTCGAGCTCGAGGATGCCGGCGCGCTGCGTCCCTGAGGCATCGCTCTGCACGACGACTCGTTTTCCGTCGGGCAGCCAGCGGTGGACGAGGTCGATCGCGCCCTTCTTTACCCGGAAGACGCGGCGCGGATCGCTGCCGTCCGATCGCATGAGGTAACCGTCGCGGTTGCGCGTGCCCGGGGACTCCTCGTCGGTGTTGAAGAGCAGCCACTGACCGTCGGGGCTGAACCGCCCGCCGTTCGCGGGCGACGCGTATCGCGTGAGCGGGGCGAGCTCGCTCCCGTCCGCGCGCACGCGCCAGACGTTCATCTGTCCGGGCCTGTCCGGAGCCGACGGGTGGCGGCCGTTCGAGTTCACGGTCAGCCACGCCCCATCGGGCGAGAACGCGATCGCGTGCTTCTCGCTCTTCGGATCGCTCGTCAGCCGCGCGACCGCACCGCTCGAGGCGTCGATGCGGTACAGGTCGTGGTTCTCGTTCCCCTTCTCGTCGCGGGCGAAGACGAGGGCGGAATCGTCGGGCGTCCAGATGTAGAAGGAACGCAGCGCCCGCGGCGGCTCGCCGTGCGAGAGCTGACGCACGTCGCGCGTGTTCAGGTCGATGAGGTACAGCTCGATGCGCCCGCTCTTGTCCCAGTAGAACGCGATCTTGTCGCGCTTGTGCGAGAGCACCGGGTGGTAGAGCGACGGGAGCGACCACAGCTCGCGCACGTCGATCGATCCCCGTGACGGAGCGGTCGTGGCCACCTCGCGATGCTAGTCGCTGCTGGCGAGGTCCCGCTTCGCTAGGTCGGCCGTCCGCCGCGCGGTCCAGGCTGCGTTGCCGAACTCTCCGCCAGCGGCTTGGTACGCGATGTGAACGACGCCGATGTCCAGCTCGCACAGCCGAAGGCGTTCGGCGAACTTCGGGATGCCCAGGCCGATGTCCGCATAATGCCGCTCGATCTCGCTGCGGATGTCGATGCCTCCCCACTTCTTCCTGTACCACGGCCACCAGAACGTGAGGAGCGCCGCGTCGTAGAGGAAGTCACCGAAGATCGAGGCGCCCCAGTCGAGCACAACGATGCCATCGGCGTCGACGAGCACGTTCCGATAGAGGAGGTCGTTGTGAACGAGATGGCGGTGCTCCGGAGCAGATCTCACGAGCTCGCCCATGCGCGCGATGCCCGCGTCGAAGGCGACGTGGCCCACCGCTGTTTGCGCGAGCATCGCCCGTTGCTTCGCGCGCTCCCTGGTCGCGGTCACGCCGACGAATGCGTCACGCCACGACGACCGGTCCGCTCGCCCATCGGCGTGCCACAGACCGTATCCGCTTGTCCCCACAAGGTCGGCGTCGCGCATCGCGTCCATTGCTTCGAACAGCTGCGGCAGGATCGCGCGCATGCCGGCCTCATCGAAGTCGTCGATCGGACCGCCCCTCACGCGTCGCGCGATTCCGTACGCGCCACCCTCGGGCAGGTCGTCGATCTCGATCATGTGCGGCACGCGCAGTGACGGCGTGGCCCAGCGCTCGGCGAGCCGATCCTTCTCGAGGTCGTCGCGGCGCTCGTGGAATCGGACGACGTAGTCATCGCCGCCGTCGCGGAAGGCGAAGACCGTCGACCACGCGCCGCCTCGCAGTTCCTCGAGGGCCGTGGCATCGTGCCCGCGCTCGCGGAGGAACGCCTGTGCTTCGGACGCCGTGCGCTTTGCCGGCATCAGCTACTGGATGTCGACGACGATCCGGCGGGAGAAGTACGAGAGCAGCCACTCGACGAGAAGCGTGCCGCGGTTTCGCGTGCCCACGAGCTGCATGAGGTAATTCGCGCGCCACACCGTCCACGCGAAGATGCCTGACAGGACGAACTGCATCGGCCGCGCGAACTCGGCGGCCGCGCTCGTGCGTCCGAGCGCGACGAGATCACCCTTCCGCTTGTAGACGTACGGCTCGAGCGGCTCGCCGCGCACGAGGTGCGCGAGGTTCTTCGCGGCCGCGGGCGCCTCGAGAACGGCGACCTGCGCGAGCATCGGCAGCGGCTTGCCGCCGTAGTCGAAGGCCGCGGCATCGCCGAACGAAAGCACATCATCGCGTCCTCCGACGCGGAAGAACTGATCGACGATGAGCCGCCCATCCTTCACCCTCGGCACGTCGAGTCCACCGAGGAGCGGGCTCGAGCGCACGCCGCCGGCCCAGATGACGGTCGCCGCCCGCAGCGACTGGCCATCACGCGTGCTCAACCCATCGGCGCGCACCTCGGCGACGAGCGTGCCGAGGCGGATCTCGACGCCGAGCTTCGCGAGACGGCGCGTCGCGATGCGCGAGATACGCACGTCCATCTGCGGGAGGATGCGGTCGGCGCCGTCCAGCAGCGCGATGTGCGGCTCGGTGCGGAAGTCGATCGTCGGGTAGATGCCCCGCAGCGTGTGATCCATGAGGTCGCGCATCGACGCGGCGAGCTCGACGCCGACCGGACCCGCGCCGACGATCGCGAACGAGAGCAGCGCGCGCCGCTTCTCGGCGTCGGGCTCTGCCCCAGCGTCCTCGAACACCGAGAGGATGCGGTGTCGAAGTGCGCGGCCGTCACCGAGCCACTTCACCGTGAGGCTGTGCTCCTTCACGCCGGGAATGCCGTAGTCGTTCGTCACCGATCCGGGCGCGACGACGACGTGGTCGTACGCGAACTCGCCCTCGCTCGAGCGGACGACGCGTCGCGCGAGGTCGATCCCCTCGACCTCGGCGCGCACGAAACGCCAGCCCGGACCAGCGAGCGGCACCCGAAGCGGATACGCGACGGCGTGCGGCGGCAGCTCCCCTGTCGCGACCTGATAGAGGAGCGGCGTGAATAGATGGAAGTTGTTCCGGTCGAGGAGCGTCACCTCGGCCTCGCCGTCGCGGAGCTTTCCGTGGAGAGCACGGACGAGGTGCAGACCCGCGAACCCGCCCCCGATGATGACGATCCGCTTCACGCCTCGAGCTCGCGCTTCCACCCGCGCGGCACGCGGTCGTACTCGATGTTCCGCAGCCCGAGCCAGCGCGCCAGACGCTTCACCTCGCGCGCGACGACAGGCGCGCTTGCCGCGGTCGCGCCTGGCTCGGCGTGGAGCGCGAGGACGCGGAACGTGCTCGTCGCGGGCTCCCGCCGCGCGTCGAAGCGCGCGACGAACCGGTCGCCGTCGAGGACCGGAAGGACGTAGTAGCCCCACTTCCGTTTGGCCGGCGGCACGTAGATCTCGAGGAGATAGTCGAGATCGAAGAATTCCCGCGCGCGCACCCGGTCGTGGATGAGCCGATCGAACGGCGAGAGCACCGCGGTCCGGCCACGGAACTTCCGCGCGAGGAGCGGCGTCCAGGCGTAGAACTTCCCCTTCACGCCCTCGACCGAGACCTCCTCGGCCTGGCCCTCGCGAACGAGATCGGCGAGCGCATCCTTCCACCCCTCAGGCTGGCCATCGAATCCGGAGTTGAAGTCCTTCAGCGTCGCGAGGCCGCGGGTCGCGAGCACTCGCGAGGTGACGGCGCGGGCCGCCTCCTTGAGCGGTGCGGGACGGATCCCCTTCGGGTACCAGTCCTTCGCGAGTCCCCACACGCGCTCGCCACCGTCTCTCCCGACGATCGCGACCTCACCGGTCGCCCAGAGCGCGTCGAGCATGCGCCCGACGTTGCGGTTGCCGTTCCAGCCCGACGACTGGTACGCGATGTTCGACGTGTCCTCGATGTCCCGCGACCTCAGCGGGCCGCGTCGCGCAAGCTCGCGCAGCACCGTCTTGCGGAACGCGGCATTGCCGCCCATCCATCTCGTGAGATAGCGGCTCCACCGCGACCGTCCGTTCAGCATGTCGTCCATCGTGCGGCGGTAGATCGGCAGGTCGGCCATCGGGACGATGAACGCCCAGTACTCGAAGAGCTTCCGGTCTTTCCACATGAGCCGTTCGAGCTCGGCGCGGTCGTACGCGCCGATGCGGCTGTAGAGGACAAGATGTTCCGTGCGGGCGACCACCGCGGTCGGGTCCATCTGCACGCGCCCGAGCCGCCGCACCGCGTCGTACAGGTCCTTCGGACGATCGGCGTCGAGCGACTGCGCCATGATCGCGACGCGCCCGGCCTGCTGCCGCGTGAGCGTTCGCGTCACGAGGTCTTCCCCGCTTCCGACTCGACGCGCGCGAGCTCACCGAGGTAGGACTTCGTGATCGGATCGTTCGCGTCGAGGCGGGCCGCGCGCTCGAGCCGCGCTCGCGCGTTCGCGAGATCGCCCGCGCGCAGGTGCGCGAAGCCGGCGTCGGCGACGTACGCGGCCTCGTCCGGGCGCAGCGCAGCAGCATGGTCGAGCGTTTGGAGCGCCTCCGCGAAGTCGTTCGCCATGAGGAGCGCGACACCGAGCTCGTGGAGCGCATCGGGTTGATCGGGCCAGAGCTCGAGGACGCGGCGGAACGCCGACTGCGCGACCGCTGCGTCACCGCGCTGCCGCGCGACGATCCCGAGCCCGAAGTGCGCCTCCCACAGATCCGGCTCGCGGGCGATGGCGCGCTCGAAGGTCGCGCTCGCCGCATCGAGCGTCGACGTCTCGCCCGCCAGCACGCTCTTCCCGGCGCGCTCCAGCTCGCGCTCGAGCTCCGGCTCGCGAAGCCCGAAGCGCAGGCGCTGCGCGTGCATCGCCGCCTCGCCGGTCCGTTCCGCCGAGAGCAGTCGGTCGAGCTCAGCGAGCGCGGCGTCGCGCTCGCCCTTCGCAAGGAGCACTCGCGCGAGATTCAACCGCACGACGGGAGGGCCGCCCGCGGCAAGCGCGTCGCGGTAGTGCGCGATCGCCTCGTCGAGCAGACCCCGCGTGTGGACCGCGGCGCCGAATGACGCGTGAAGCTCCCAGCTCGTCGCGCCCGCCGCGGCCGCGCGGTCGAACGCCGTGCGACCGGTGTCGAGATCGCCGCGCTGCAGCGAGATGATCGCGAGGAGCTCCTGCGCCTGGCCGTACGCGGGACTTCCCTCGCGGATGCGCCGCAGGTGTGCGAGACCCGGTGCAGGCGCGCCCGCGTTCGCGTACAGCTCTGCCAGGCGGACGAGGTCCGCGTCCGGCAGCGGCCGGATCGCGTGCGCGTGCTCGGTCGCGACGATCGCGCCGTTCAGGTCTCCCGACTCGCCTCGCAGCTGTCCGAGGATGTAGTGGGCCCGCCACGAGCGTGGGCGTACCGTGACGAGCTGCTCGAGCGCGTGGACCTCGTGCGTCACGTCGCCGCGCTCGAGCGACTCGGCCGCGACGACGAGCACGCGCTCCTCGGGGATGTCGCTTGACGGATCGGCGCGCGCCGCTTCCACGTAGCGCCCGAGCGCGGCCCGGAGCGTCTCGCGCGCGCGGGTCGGGTCGGATGGACGCAGGAGCGTCGCGTTCACCTCTTCGTCCATCGCCTCGAGGAGCGCGACGTAGGCGGCCTCGTTCTCCGTCGGCGGCGTCGCGAGATCCACCGAGGGCGTCACGCGGAGCGCGCTGACGACCCACGCGGCGATGTCGGTCTCGACGCGGTGCAGGCCCCTTTCGTCGATCGCGACGCGGTGCCTCTCCGCCGCAGCGGTCTCCGCGTCGACGAGGCTCGCCTCGAGCACCCGCGCGGAGCCCTCCTCATGCAGGGTCGCCGTGAGCGCGTGCGTCGCGCCGGACGAGGCGGCGTACTGCGCGGCGAGCGCGGCATCGGGTGACGACCCGAACACGAGGTAGCCGGCGTCGGATGACGCCTCGGGCATCGCGACGAGGAAGACCGGCCGCAGCTCCAGCGCGGTCTCGCGTGCGAAGCGGTCGACGATGCGTCGCGCCAGCTGCCGGGCGATGGCACCCGCGCGCGGGGTCTTCCCGCGCGCGCCGAAGGGCACGACCGCGACGATGGGGCGCTCGCTCATCGCCGCCTAGCGCCAGTGGATGCGCGCGTAATTGCGCTTGCCGTACTGGAGGACGTACGAGCCGCTCGTTGGGACGACGCTCTCGATGTTCTGCTTCGAGCCCTCGATCCTCACACCGCCCTGCTCCACGAGGCGGCGCGACTCGCTCCGGCTCTTCTTGAGGCCCTTCATGAGCAGCTCGACGATGCCGATGTCCTTCGCGCCGTTCGCCTCGAGCGTGATGTCCTCGATGTCCGCGGGCATGCCGCCCTCGGCGAACTGCTTCTTGAACGCCTCGGCCGCGATGGCAGCCTTCGCGGGCGAGTGCAGCTCGCTCGTGATCTGCCAGGCGAGCTTCTCCTTCGCGACTTTCGGCGCGAGCTCCTTCTGCGCGAGCGCCGCGTTGATCTCTTTCACCTCGGCCCAAGGGAGCTCCGTCGCCCACTCGTAGTAGTGCGGCATGAGCCCGTCGTCGATGGACATGACCTTCCCGTAGATCTCGTTCGGCTCGTCGGTGAGCCAGATGCCGGTCTTCGGCTTCGATTTGCTCATCTTCTCGCCGTCGAGCCCTTCGAGGAGCGGGACCGTGAAGACGTGCTGGGGGGTCTGCCCGACCTGGCTCTGCAGCTCGCGCCCGGCGAGGATGTTGAAGAGCTGGTCCGTTCCGCCCATCTCGACGTCGGCCTCGATCGCGACCGAGTCGTACGCCTGAAGGAGCGGGTACAGCAGGTCCTTGATCGGGATGGGTGTCTTCTTCTCCATGCGCTTGCGGAACTCCTCGCGCTGCAGCATCTGCTGCGCGGTGAAGCGCCCGGCGAGCTCGATGACGTCGCGCAGGCCGAACTTCGAGAACCACTCGGACTGGAAGACGATGCGGCTCCCCTCCTTCGGGACGACCATGTGGAACTGTTTCACGTACGTATCCGCGTTCTTCAGGACCTGCTCGTGCGACATCGTCGGCCGCGTCTCGTCCTTGTCGGTGGGGTCGCCGATCTGCGTCGTCCAATCGCCGACGATGAGGACGATCTCGTGACCCCAGCGCGCGAGCTGTCGGAGCTTGCGCAGGCCGACCGCGTGGCCGATGTGGAGGTTCGGGCGTGTCGGGTCGAAGCCCTGCTTGATACGCAGCCGACGCTCGCCCGACCGTAACAGCGCAGCGAACTCCTCGCGGACGATGACGTCGACCATCGCACGCGTGAGGAACTCGTCGAGCTCGGCCTTCGAGGGAGCGACGGGCACAGCCAAAGGATAGGAGGCCTCGCCTCTGCAGTAGGAAACGACGCGTTCGTTCGTTAGCATTTGACCATCGCGCGCAACGGACGGACCACACGCGACCACGCACTACGACGGGGGCCATATGCGGAGTCTCGACGCCGGAAGGGGAACGGCGTCAGGGGCCGACTCGCCATCCTCCCGTCGATCCTCGCCGCGCTCCTGCTCGGCGGGCTCGCCCTCGGGACCGTCGGCGCCGTGGCCACGCTCGCCTGGTTCAGCGCGGATCTGCCCGCGGTGGAGGACTTCGCGAAGGATCCGCTGGCGCTCTCCACGAAGGTCTACGACCGCACCGGGAACGAGCTCCTCTACCAGTTCGAGGACGAGCGTCGCGAGATCGTCGGGCTCGACAACGTCCCCCAGCTGATGATCGACGCCACCCTTGGCGCGGAGGACAAGACCTTCTGGACCAACCCGGGGATCGACGTCTTCGGCATCGTGCGCGCGGTCCGCGATGACCTCCTGAACCAGGACGTCGTGAGCGGCGCGTCCACGATCACGCAGCAGCTCGTGAAGCAGCGCGTCGTCGGTGACGAGGTGAGCCTCACGCGCAAGATCAAGGAGGCGATCCTCGCGGTCCAGGTCGCGCGCACGTACTCGAAGGAGCAGATCCTCGAGCTCTACCTGAATCAGATCTACTACGGCAACCAGGCCTACGGCATCAAGGCAGCGGCGGAGACGTACTTCGGCAAGTCAGACCTCACGGAGCTGACGCTCGCCGAGAGCGCGCTGCTCGCGGGTCTTCCGCAGGCACCCTCCGCGCTCGACCCATCAGACCCGGAGAACGTCACGAGCGCGAAGGAGCGGCGCGCCTACGTGCTCGGTCAGATGGTCGACATGGGCGCGATCACCGAGCCCGAGGCGGCGGCCGCGGACCAGGAGCCGATCAAGGTGGCCGGACAGCAGATCACGCAGATCCGCGCGCCGCACTTCGTCTTCCAGGTGAAGAACCAGCTCCAGCAGATCCTCGGAAGCGAGGCGGCGATCGACCGTGGCGGCTACAAGATCATCACGACCCTCGACATGAAGCGACAGGAGATCGGCGAGCGCCAGGTGCGCGACTGGGTCGAGGAGCTCCACTCGAAGGACGTGTGGAACGCGGCGCTCGTGTCCATCGATCCCCGCAATGGCGAGGTCCTCACCTACGTGGGTTCGGTGGACTACTACAACCGCGAGGACCCGCGCGTGCAGGGACAGTTCGACGTCGCGGGGCTTGGCCAGCGCCAACCCGGCTCCTCGTTCAAGATGTTCACCTACCTCACCGCGCTGAAGAAGGGCGCGACCCCGGCGACCGTCGTGGTCGACGCGCGCACGGACTTCACGGGCCGTGCGAACCCCGCGAACATGAATCGCTTCACCTGCGGCTACTGCCCGGAGAACGCGGACCTGCAGTACCACGGTCCGGTCACGATGCGACAGGCGATCCGCGAGTCGCGCAACGTGCCCGCGGTGAAGTTCCTCGCGCAGTACGCCGGCATCGAGGACACGATCCAGACGGCGAAGGACATGGGCATCACGACCCCGATCGACCCGTCACAGATCGGCCTCTCGCTCACGCTCGGCGCGCAGGTCGTGAAGCTCGTCGACATGACGAGCGCGTACGGCGTGCTCGCGAACATGGGCCTGCGCATCACGCCGACCTACGTGCTGCGCGTGGAGGACGCGCGCGGGAAGGTCGTCTGGGAGCACAAGGACTACGAGCAAAAGCGCGTGGTGGACCCCTCCGTCGCGTGGCTCATGACCGACATCCTCAAGGACACGACCGATCCGGCGAAGGACTTCATCTTCGGGCAGTGGACGAACATCGGCCGTCCCGCGGCGCTCAAGACCGGGACGACCGACAACCTCCGCGACGTGTACAGCGTCGGCTTCGTCCCTCAGCTCGTGACCGGGATCTGGATGGGCAACAGCAACAACCTCGAGATGTCGGCGCGCGACTTCTCGAGCGCTATGGGTCCAGGGCAGCTGTGGCGCGACTTCATGAAGGAAGCGCTCGCGGACCTGCCGAAGGAAGACTGGGCACGCCCCGCCAACATCGTCACCGCGAGCGTCGTGGTCTCGCCCGGTGCGTTCGGCGGCTACGGCTCCGGTCTCGCGCCGTCGACCCTCTCGCCGTTCTCCTCGACCGAGAACTTCATCCGCGGCACGCAGCCCGTCCGCCAAGACGACTGGTTCGTGCAGGGGTGCGTGCAGGGCGACGGGACGCGCAAGGTCGCGCTCCAGCTGAAGGAGAGCGCGCCCGAGATGTGGACGAAGTACACCGATGCCTGGGTCGCCGCCGCGAACGCCGGCTCGCACACCTATGGCCGCTACTCGTGGAACGTGCTTGGCTCGCAGCCCTGTCCGTCGCCCTCGCCGACCCCGTCACCGACGCTGCCGCGCGTCACCTTCACGCTGCCACCGACGTTCACGCCCGTCCCGACCCCGCCGCGCACGCTGACCCCGTCGCCCAGCCCGACGAAGAAGCCGTAGGAGTTAGCCTCCTCGCGTTGACCCGCCGCCTCACCGCGATCGTCGCCTGCGTTGACGAGCATGGTCGCGTGCTCCTGGTGAAGCAGCGCGGCGGGCCGTTCGCCGGCGCGTGGCTGCTACCAGGTGGTGGCGTCGACGACGGCGAGTCGATCGAAGACGCCGTGCGGCGTGAGACACGCGAGGAGACCGGTTGCGAGCTCGACGACCTCCGGCCCGTCGCGACATACGAGGTCGACGAGCGGACTCAGGACTTCAAGGCGCTCGTGCACCTCTTCGCCGCACGAGCCGTCGGCGAGCCGCGCGCCGAGGCGGGGTCCGCGGTGCGATGGTCATCGCCGACCGAAGCGACGTACCACCCCGCCCTGCGTCGTGAGCTCGCGGACGCGGGCCTGCGGACGGAGGACGAACGCGCGCTCGCCGACGCGATGGGTGCGACAAACGTCGCGATGCGTCGCGTGAGCTAGCGGTACTCCAGCTCGATCTCGGCAGCCTGGTCAGCCCACCGGAGCGTGAACTGCCAGCAGCCGGGTGAGGGCACATCGATGCCGCTGGGATAGATCTCGCCGGGCATCGAATTCGGCGCGTGCGTCGAGTGGACCGCCGGCGTTTGGGCTCCGAGTGGATGCCCATCAATGACGAGATCGCCGGTGCGCCGCGTTCCGATGACCCAGAGGATCTTGTTCTGAGCTGACGGTCCGGACGTCAGCGGATAGCCGAAGAGAAAGGCCGCGGCAGTGGGCGGGTGCGCGATCGCGTACGGCGTGCCGGGGGCGTTGTTCCCCGTCGCGTCGATCAACGACTGCGACATGCCACCCTTGAAGACCGTCGTCTCACCGCAGCCGGCGGAGAGCGTGCCCGCATCAGCCGTCGGAGCGAAGACGCGCGGCGTCGACTTCGGGTACGGCACCACGATCATCGTGGCGCTCGAGGTGGCGAACCGCGTGGGCGAGGGCGCGACGCTCGCGGTCGTGCACACAGTGAGGAGCAGTCCGACCGTGGCCAGCGCCGCGAACACCTTCATGCCCGACCTACAAGCGCGCGAAGCTGCGGGTTCCGCCTAGAGCCGCACGATCGTCGCGCCCTCGCCGCCTTCACTTTGCGATGCGGGCGTCTGCTCGCGCACGAGCGGATGGCCGGCCAGCATCTCTCGCACGGCCGTGCGGAGCGCGCCGGTGCCTTTGCCGTGGACGATGCGCAGCCGATCGATCCCCGCGACGGCCGCGTCGTTGAGGTACCGGTCGAGCACGGCGAGCGCCTCCTCGGCCCGCGCGCCGCGCAGATCGAGCTGCAGCGGGACGCTCGGCGCGCTGCCGGTGATGGCCGGGCGCGTGGAGCGGAGCGGCTGCTCAGGTGCCGGCGCCTCGCGCAGGCTCGCGACCGGCACGCGCAGGCGGAG
>JBIOUD010000082.1:0-2710 GCA_044866725.1 Candidatus Limnocylindria bacterium
GATGACGAGGCCGACGGCGAGAAGGACGATCGAGCGGAGATTCGCCTTGAAGTCGCGCGTCGACGTGAAGTAGCCGCCGGCGAAGAGCAGGGGCGGGAGGAAGCCGAGGAACACGAGGTCGGGCGGAAGCTCGACCTCGGGCACGCTCGGCACGAAGCTGAGCCCGAGACCGCCGATGACCATGACGATCGGCGACGACAGCCCGAGCCGGCGGGAGACCGCCGTGAGGACGATCACGACGGCGATGAGGAACAGGGCCAGCTCGATCGCGCTGATGTAGGCAGCCTACCGGTCGGTGGCTAAAGTGACCCCGTCCGAGTGAGAAAGGGAGGCGCGTGACCGAAGCCGCAGCGTTGTCGTGGTCGCGCATGAGCCCGTCGGCGATCGTCGCCATGGACGCCGACGGCCGCATCACCGATATGAATGCCGCGGCCGAGGCGCTCCTCGGCGTCGAGCTCGATGTCGCGAGCGGGAAGCCGTACCCCGAGGTCTTCGGCCCATCGCTCGCCGACCGCCTCGTCCCGCTGGCGATGCGCGTGTCGCGCGCCGGGCGCGAGCCGCAGACGATCGAGGCGACGCTGCCGACGGGACGGCGGGCGACGCTTCGCGCGAACGCCGGGCCGCTCCTCAGCGCGAGCGGGTCGCTCGTCGGGATGATGTTCGCGGCCGAGGACAAGAGCGCGCTGCGGCGCTACGTCGGCGCGGATCTCGCGTCCGCCGTGGACTCGCGGCCATCGCTTCTCGACCTCGGTGGGCGTCGCCAGATCGTGAGCGTGCTGCACGCCGACGTGCGTGGTTACTCCACGCTGGCGGAGCGGTCCGAGCCCGAGGAAGTCATGAAGCTGCTCCTCTCGTACCACGGTGCGGCGACCGCGGCGCTGCGCGGCGCGGGTGGGACCGTCGACCGCTTCATCGGCGACGCCGTGCTCGCGCTCTGGAACGCGCCCGCCGCGCAGGAGGATCACGCGACGATGGCCGTTCGCGGCGGGCTCGCGCTGCTCGCCGCGGCCGAGCGCACCGGCACGACGCTCCGCTACGGCGTCGGCGTGCACACCGGGGCGGCGGTCGTCGGCAATCTCGGCAGCGAGAGCCTCGCGACGTACACCGCGATCGGCGACACGGTGAACGTCGCCGCGCGCCTGCAGGGCGGCGCCGGGCCCGGCGAGCTCGTGTGCTCGGCGGTGACCGCGGAGGCGATCGGCTCGCGGCTTCGCGCGACGAGCCTCGGCGCGATCGCCCTCAAGGGCCGCGCCGCCGCGATCGAGGCCTACCGGGTCGAGGGGCTCGCATGACCATCGAACCGGGCACGACGATCGGCTCGTACCGCGTGCTCGAGCAGATCGGGCGCGGCGGGATGGCCACCGTCTACAAGGCGTACCAGGCCGCGCTCTCGCGCAACGTCGCGCTGAAGATCCTCCCCTCGTATCTCGCCGACGACGAGGTCTTCCGCGAGCGCTTCCGCGCGGAGGCGGTGACGATCGCGAAGCTCCGTCATCCGAACATCCTCGCGGTCCACGACTTCGGGACCGAGAACGGCGTCCATTACATCGTCACCGAGTTCGTCGACGGCGGGACGCTCGCCGATCAGCTCGGCTCGCCGCTCCCGCCGGAGTACGTCGCACGCATGCTCACACCGGTCGCGAGCGCTCTCGATTACGCGCACGCGCGCGACGTCGTGCATCGCGACGTGAAGCCGTCGAACGTCCTCATCGCGCGCGACGGCACGCCGGTCGTATCGGACTTCGGCCTCGCGCGGATGCTGCAGGGATCGCTGCCGCGTCTCACGCAGACGGGCGCGCTCGTCGGGACGCCGGAGTACATGGCACCGGAGCAGGCCGCCGGCGAGACCGCGGGTCCGGCGTCGGATCGCTACGCGCTCGCGGTGATGGCGTACGAGATGGTCGTCGGCACGGTGCCGTACAGCGCGGACACGCCGCTCGCGACGCTGCTCGCGCACCTGCACAGGCCCCTGCCGCTCCCGCACGAGAAGAACCCGAAGATCTCGACCGCGGTCGAGGCCGTGCTCCTGCGCGGCCTCGCGAAGGCGCCGGACGACCGCTTCCCCTCCGCGACCGAGTTCGTGCGCGCTCTCGACGCGGCCGAGGCGCAGACCGCGCCGACGATGGCCTCGCGCGCCGCCCGGCCGGTCCCCGTCGCGCCCGTGACCGCTCCCAAGGAGACGCCGGCACCAGCGCCCGCGGTCCCACAGCCATCCGCGGCCGCCACCGACAGCGTCGCGGCGCCGGCGAGCGCAGGCCTGACGCGGCGTCAGATGCTCATCGGCGGCGCGGTCGGGCTGTTCCTCGTCGGCGGCACGATCGCGTCGTACCTCCTCACGCGCGAGCCGGAGTCGCCGCCACTCTCGGTCTCGGTGGTGGTCGACGACGACGCGGTGCTCCTGACGACGGACGTGGACGAACCGGAGATCGTCACGGTCACGATCAACTACAGCAACAATCGCGATGCGCTCCACACCGACGTGAAGATCACGCTTCGTCCGATGAACGGCGCGTTCGTCGACGACTCCGACGCGGATGTCGAGGAGACGCCGAACGGCATCGTGTTCGACCTCGGGGACATCGGGCCATGGGCCGGCGGCGCCGTCACCGTCGATCTCGCGTTCACCGCGCCCGGCTCCCGCGTCGTGCAGGCGACGATCACCGCGAAGGAGTTGCCGGCGGCGTTCACGAGCAACGCCGACACGATCAGC
>JBIOUD010000083.1:0-14499 GCA_044866725.1 Candidatus Limnocylindria bacterium
CGCCTCGACAGGTCGAGGCGGCGCTCTCCGAGCTCGCCCAGGGCTACGCGGGCACGGGGCTGCGTCTCGCGCATGACGGCGACGACTGGCAGCTCATCACCTCGCCGGAGCAGGCGGGCTTCGTCGCGGCATACCTCGGCGCGGATCGGCTCCGCGTGTCGCCGGCATCGCTCGAGACGCTCGCGGTCATCGCCTACCGCCAGCCGGTGACGCGCGGCGAGGTCGAGGCGATCCGCGGCGTCAACTGCGACCAGACGATCTACACGCTCACGCAGCGGCGGCTCATCGAAGAGCGCGGCCGTCGCGAGGTTCCGGGACGCCCGATCCTCTACGGCACGACCTGGGAGTTCCTTGAGTGCTTCGGTCTCTCGAGCCTCGACGACCTCCCGCGCGTGCTCACGCCGCCCGAAGGGCTCGGCGTAGCCGGACCCGGCGCGACGTCTGACGCGCCCGCGTCGTGATCCGGCTGCAGAAAGCGCTCGCCGACCGCGGTGTCGCGTCGCGCCGGCGTGCCGAGGAGCTCATCGCCGGGGGACGCGTGCGCGTCGACGGAGCACCGGTCACGACGCTCGGCACGAAGGTGAAGCCCGACGCACGCATCGACGTGGACGGCGTGCCGACCGTGGAGATGCGTCCGCGGTACGTGTTGCTGAACAAGCCGCGCGGGATCGTGTC
The DNA here is from genome assembly GCA_044866725.1 of Candidatus Limnocylindria bacterium. Lineage (GTDB taxonomy): Bacteria > Chloroflexota > Limnocylindria > P2-11E > P2-11E > CF-39. The sequence continues at coordinate 676 of JBIOUD010000083.1, forward strand.
GACGGCCCACGACGACCGGGGCCGCCGCACCGTCGTCGATCTCATCGCCGCGCCCGAGCGCCTCTATCCCGTCGGGCGGCTCGACACCGACTCCGAGGGGATGCTGCTCCTCACCAACGATGGCGAGTGGGCGCAGCGCGTGCTCCATCCGCGCTACGGACACGAGCGCGAATACGACGTCGCGGTGAGTGGCGAGCTCAGCCCGCCCGCGCTCGCGCAGCTCCACAACGGGATCCGCCTCGAGGAGGGGCTCGCGATTGCGACGCGCATCGACGTGCGCAGCCGCTCGCGACGCGAGAGCCACCTGCGGATCGTGCTGCACACCGGCTGGCGCCGGCAGATTCGCCGCATGCTCTCGGCGGTCGGCCTGCGTACCGTGCGACTCATGCGTGTGCGAATCGGCCCGCTGAGCATGGGGAAGATCCACTCGGGCGAGTGGCGCGAGCTCACGCCGCGCGAGGTCGCCGACCTCGCGAAGCCGGTCGAGCGCGCCGCGATAGCCCGCCCGAGGCGGGACCCAGCAGCGCCACCATCGCCACGTCGCGCTCCGCGACCGGTCGCGGCGGATCGTGCCGCGCCAGGTCGACGCACGGCGACCCCGCGGATAGCACCCACGCGCACGGCAACGCGCGGAGCCTCGAGCCGCGGCACCGAGGGCATCCGCGGCGCGAGGGACCCCGTCGCGGCGCAGCGACGGGGTGCTCGCCGTAAAGAGGGTTTCGGTGCCGCGGCGAGAGGCGGATCGCTGCGCGCAGTTGCGTCGCGGGCGCCGCAAAGGACACCGCGACGACTCGTGCCCCGGCGTCCGCAGCGCTACGGCGCGACGCGCGGGCCGGTGCGGGCGAAGGTCTCGCCGAGATGACGCCGCGCACGATCGCCATCGACGGACCGGCCGGGGCGGGGAAGAGCACGATCGGCGCGCTCGTCGCGGAGCGACTCGGGTACCTCTTCCTCGACACCGGGGCGATGTATCGCGCGATCGCGCTCGCCGCGACCCGACGCGGCATCGACCCGGACGACGCCGCGCGTCTGGCATCCCTCGCGCGCGAGGTGCGCGTGAACATCGGGCCGCCGACGAAGCGCGACGGCCGGGCGTACACGGTGCTGCTCGACGGCGACGACGTGACCTGGGCGATCCGAGAGCCGGACATCGACCGCATCGTGTCGCAGGTCGCGCGCGTGCGCGCGGTGCGCGAAGCGATGGTCGAGCAGCAGCGCTCTCTCGCCGAACGTGGGCGCCTCGTCATGGTCGGCCGTGACATCGGAACGGTCGTCCTCCCGAGCGCGGACAAGAAGATCTACCTCACCGCATCGGCCGCCGAGCGCGCGAAGCGCCGGGAGGAGGAGCTCCGTTCGCGCGGGACCGTGCGGCCGCGCCAGGAGCTGCTGCAGGAGATCCTCCGCCGCGACAAGCTCGACAGCGAACGCGCGGTGGCGCCGCTTCGTGCCGCCGAGGACGCGACCGTCGTGCAGACCGACGGCCTCTCGGTGGGTCAGGCGCTGGACAAGGTCCTGAGCATCATCACGACAGCGTGATGGAGCGTCTCTTCGGGGATTCGGCGGTCGCGCCGGTGTCGCGTCTTTGGATCTGGCGGCTTCTGTTCCCACCGGTGCGCTGGGTCGTGTCGCGCATCACGCAGATCGAGGTCATCGGGCGCGAGCACGTTCCCGCATCCGGCGCGTACATCGTCGTCGCGAACCACGTGAACTGGAAGGATCCGCCTGTCGTGTCGGTGGCGCTCGGGATCCCGATCCGTTGGATGGCGAAGCGCGAGGTCTTCGACTACCCGGTGATCGGCTTCCTCCTTCGGGGCGTCGGAAACTTCGCGATCCGGCGCGGCGAGAGCGACCGGCGGGCGATGCAGCTCGCGATGCGCGTGCTCGAGCGCGGGCTGCCGCTCGGTGTCTTCCCCGAGGGACATCGGAGCGAGCGGCGGGCGCTCCTGCGAGGGCGCGCGGGTATCGCGTTGCTCGCGGAGAAGAGCGACGCGCTCATCGTGCCCTGTGGCATCGCCGGCACACCGACGCCGTTCCTCGGGTTGATCGGACGGAAGCGGATCAGATTGGCTTTTGGACCGCCGTTCCGCATCTCAGACCTGCCCGAGGAGGTACGACACGATCGCCAGGGCGCGACCGATGTGATCATGCTGCGAATTGCGGCGTTATTGCCGCCCGAGATGCGTGGCGTTTACGCGAACGGAGCACCGAAAGAGGGCACTCCGAGCACCTAGAATCAGGTGTGATGGAAGTACTCCTCGCCCGCGAGAACGGGTTCTGCTTCGGGGTCAAGAAAGCGGTCGAGCTGACCGAGGCCGCCGCCGAGACCGGCCGGCCGGTCTACAACCTCGGCCAGGTGGTCCACAACCCGAAGATCAGCGAGCGGCTGAAGGCCCGAGGCGTGAGCGTGATCAAGGACCCGGCCGACGCGACCGACGGCATCGTCGTCATTCGCGCGCACGGCGTCCCGCCGGAGGTGCGCGCCGACATCGAGGCGCGCGGCCTCGAGTGCATCGACGCGACGTGCTCGCTCGTGCTCCGCGCGCAGCGGTTCACGAAGCAGCTGGCCGACGAGGGCTACACCGTCGTCCTCCTCGGGACGCCGGACCACCCTGAGGTCATCGGGCTGCGCGCGTACGCCGGCGACAACTACCACATCGTCGAGACCGAGGAGCAGTGGAAGAAGCTCCCGAAGATGAAGCGCGCTGGCGTCGTGTCGCAGTCGACGCAGCCGCCCTGGGCGTTCACGGCACTCGTCGCGCACGTCGCGACGATCTCGCAGGAGATGAAGGTCTACAACACGGTCTGCCCGGTCACGATCAAGCGTCAGGTCGCGGCGAGCGAGCTCGCCGAGCAAGTGCGCACGATCGTCGTCGTGGGCGGGAAGAACTCGGCGAACACTCGCGAGCTGGTGAACCTCGCTCGCATGCAGGGGCGCGACGCCTACCACATCGAGGCTGCGAGCGAAGTTCAACCCTCATGGCTCCGTGGTCAGGAGCGCATCGGCCTCATCGGCGGATGCTCCACGCCGATGGACACGTTGCTCGAAGTGAAAGAGCGGATCGAGGCGCTCGGCTCCCAGGACCCGGTAGCCGCTTAGGCCGCATGGCCCGGCCGATGGTCGCGATCGTCGGACGGCCCAACGTGGGCAAGTCCACCCTCTTCAACCGCCTGGTCGGCGAGCGCGTCGCGATCGTCGAGGACATCCCCGGCACGACCCGCGACCGCATCTACGCGACGTGCGAGTGGCGCGGCAGAGAGTTCTCCCTCATCGACACCGGTGGGCTGGACGACCCGAAGGTCGGCGAGATCGAGGCCGCCGTCCGGCGGCAGGCAGAGGCCGCGATCGAAGAGGCGGACGTCGTGCTCTTCGTGGTCGACGCGCAGACGGGGATCCTCCCGGTGGAACACGAGGTGGCCGACCTCCTGCGCCGCAGCGGCAAGCCGGTGATCCTCGTCGCGAACAAGGCCGACTCCTGGCGCGGCGAGGCGCAGGCCGCGGAGTTCTACGAGCTCGGCCTCGGCGACCTCTACAGCGTGTCCGCGATCCAGGGCCTCGGCACCGGCGACCTCCTCGACGCCGTCGTCGAGCGCCTGCCCGAGATGCCGGCCGAGGAGGACACGCACGATCCGCGGGTCGCCATCGTCGGCCGACCGAACGTGGGCAAGTCGAGCTTCCTGAATTCGCTCGTCGGCTCGGAGCGCGCCGTCGTGAGCGAGATCCCCGGCACGACGCGCGACAGCGTCGACACCCTCGTCGACTTCGAGGGCCGCCGCGTCGTGCTCGTCGACACGGCGGGCATCCGCCGGCGTGGCCGGATCGAAGAGGGGATAGAGAAGTACGCGCTGCTGCGCACCGCGCACGCGCTGGAGCGCGCCGACGTCGCGATCCTCATCACCGACGCGACCGAAGGAGTGACCGCGCAGGACGTGCACATCGCTGGGTACGCGCTGGACGCGAAGGTCGGCCTGGTGCTGGCCCTGAACAAATGGGACGTGGTAGACCGTGGGGCGGAGATGACCGCGAACGTCGAGGCAGAGGTCGAGCGCGAGTTCCATTTCGTGCCCTGGATGGGCCACCACTTCACGTCGGCGAAGACGGGGCGAGGCGTGAAGGCCGTGCTGACCGAGGCGCTCGCCATCGTCGACGAGCGGACCCGCCGCATCTCGACCGGCGACCTCCACCGGATGCTCGTCGACGTCGTCGCCGCGCATCCGCCATCTCCGCACCGCGGAAAGGAAGTGCGCTTCACGCACGTCACGCAGGCGCGCGGGAAGGCGCCGACCTTCGTGTTCTTCGTGAGCCAGCCCGAGGGCGTTCACTTCACCTACCAGCGCTACCTCGAGAACGCGATCCGCGAGCGGTTCGGCTTCACGGGGACGCCGATCGTCCTCGAGTTCAAGCGGGACTACGAGTGACCTTCGCCGGTCTCGCGGCCTTCGCCGTCGTCGCGGCCGTTGGCTACCTCATCGGCTCGATCTCGAGCGGGTACCTCGTGGGGAAGATCTACCGCAACGTCGACCTGCGAACCGTCGGCTCCGGCTCGACGGGCGCGACGAACACCTTCCGCACGCTGGGGCGCGGGGCCGGCGTCCTCGTCGCGACGTTCGACATCCTCAAAGGCTGCCTGGCCGTCGTGTTCGCGCAGATCATCTTCCCGCCGGGGAACGCCGGCCGTCCGATCGCTGAGGCGCTCGCCGCGGTCTTCGTCGTCACCGGCCACTGCTGGCCGATCACGCTGCAGGGACGCGGCGGTCGCGGCGTGGCAACGGGGTTCGGCGCGCTGCTCTTCGTCGCAACGCCGGCGTGGGCGAGCGCCGTGGCCGCCTTCGCGATCGCGCTCGCGCTCACGAGGATGGTGTCGGTCGGATCGCTCGCGTCGGTGATCGGAGCGCTCATCGGGTACCTGCTCTTCAGCGCGACCGGCTGGCTGTCATTCAACTGGGCGACGCTCGCATTCATCCTCGTCGCCGGATCCATCGTGTACGTTCGGCACGTGCCGAACATCCAGCGCATCCTCCGCGGCGTCGAGCCACGGCTGCGGGCATGACCGCGGTCGCGGTCCTGCAGGCGGGCTCGTGGGGGACGACGCTCGCGACCATCATCGCGCGCGACGCCGGCCGCGACGTGATCCTCTGGGCCCGCGACGAGGAGCAGGCGCGAGCGCTCTCGGCAGAGCGCGAGAATCGCCGGTACCTGCCCGGCATCCGCATTCCCGACCGCGTCGTCGTCACGTCCGACCTCGAGCGCGCGGCCGGCTCCGCCGACGATCTCGTCGTGGCGGCGCCGAGCATCGGTGTCATCGCGCTGCGCGACCGCGTCGCGCCGCTCCTCCGTCCCGCGCATCACGTGCTGTCGGCGACGAAGGGTCTGGCGGATGACGGTCGCCGCATGAGCGAGGTGTGGGCGGAGACGATCGGTCCCGGTCGCGTTGCGGTGCTCTCTGGACCGAACATCAGTCGCGAGATCGCGTCGGGGCATCCGGCGGCGACGGTCATCGCGTCGGCGGACCCAGAGACGGCGAAGCGGTTCCAGGCACTCATGGCGACGCGGATGTTCCGCCCGTACACCGACGCGGACGTCGTCGGGGTCGAGCTCTGCGGCGCGCTCAAGAACATCGTCGCTCTCGGCGCGGGCGCGGTCGATGGGATGGGGTACGGCGACAACGCGAAGGCGGGCTTCATGACGCGCGGGCTTGCGGAGATCGCTCGGTACGGATTCGCGTGCGGCGCGAACCCGCTCACCGTCGCGGGGCTCGCCGGTGTCGGCGACCTCATCGCGACCTGCATGAGCAAGCACTCGCGGAATCGGACGGTCGGCGAGCTCCTGGCGAAGGGCCTCGGCGTCGCCCAGATCCGCGAGCGCCTCGGCGGCCAGGTCGCGGAAGGTCTGACGACCGCGGAGGCGACGTATCGCGCCGCACGCGCCAAAGGCGTGACTATGCCGATCACCGAACAGACGCATCTCGTGCTCTCGGAGGGCAAGCCGATCCGCGACGCGATGCGGGATCTCATGGAACGCGAGCGCGGCGAAGAGGTCGCCGGCCCGCTCGCGGAGGTCTCGCGGCTCATCGCGAGCGCGGCGGCGGCACGACGCGGCTGATCGCGCGTTATCCGGCGTGATGCGCCAGCGCCTAAAAGTCACTCTGCTGTGCTTGGTCATCGCAGGCTGCGAAGCGTTCTCCCCGGCCACGCCGTCGCCCACCGTCGGCACCGCTCCTACGACCGGCGCGGCGATCCCGCTCCGCGTGCTGGTCACGAGGACGGAGGGCGGGCCGCCCGTCGCGGGTGCGCGCGTGTGCGCGTCGCGCGCCTCATCCGCGGCGCCGGCGTGCGGGACCGCCGGCACGGACGGCACGGTCACGCTGTTCGGCTCGCGGGGCACGTACTTCGTGCGCGTGAGCGGGCCGGCCGAGCAGCGCTGGCAGGACGCCACACGCGTGGCCGACCTCGCGAGCGGACCGGCGGGCCTGTGGGTCGAGCTGCAGCCACTCCACCGCATCAGCGGCACGGTGCGCGACGTGTCGGGTGCGAAGGTCGCCGATGCGCAGGCGTGCGCGCATCCCGCGATCGACGCGGCGACGGTGTGCAGTCGCAGCGGCTCCGATGGCACGTTCGCGATCGACGTGCGCGCCGGCATCTACCGGCTCGAGGTCGATGGCCCGCCCGGCGCGCGGCTCGTGTCCCAGTGGGCGCGCGGGCGCGCGTTCCTCGAAGAGGCCGACGTGCTCGATGCGCGCACCGTCGACGTGCCTGACGTCGATGTCACGCTCATCCGCGGCAACGTGCTTCGCGGGGTCGTGACGTTCGAGGGCGCGGTCGTCGAGGACGCGCAGGTGTGTCTGCGGACGCTCGCCGCGCCGATCCCGCTGCAGTGCGAACGCACCGACAAGCAAGGTCGCTACGCAGCGCTCCGCGAGCCCGGGGAGTACTTCATCTGGACGGTCCCGCCGGGGAACATCCGCGCGATCACGCAGTGGTACGACCGCGCGCTGATCGGATTCAACTCGACCGCGCTCGATCTCTCGCGCGACCGCACGGTCGACATCGCGCTGCAAGGCGGGCCAACGATCCGCGGGATCGTGCGTGCCGAGGATGGCGAGCCCGTGGTCAACGCGCTGGTGTGCTTCGACACTCCGTTCCCGACCGGGCGGATCTGCCGAGAGACGGGCGGCGACGGCAGGTACGCGGTCACCACCAGACCCGAGACGTACGTCGTGAACATCATCCCGCCCGCACACAGCGATCTCATCGGCGAGTACTGGTCGCGCGCGCGCACGTGGCCGGAGGCGGATGAGTACCGCGTCGGCACGAGCGACGCGACGCTCGACCTGACGCTGCGCCGCGGCACGCTCGTCGAGGGCACGGTCGAGGACAAGCGCGGCATCGGTGTGGCCGCTGGGTTCGTCGGCTTCTGGCAGGGCGCGGAGTGGGTCGCCGCGACGCAGACCGACAGCGCCGGGCGCTTCGAGCTCGTCGTCCTGCCCGGTCGCTACCGCGTGGTGGCCGACCCGCCGTTCTTCGTGAACCTCGTCGGCAGGGAAGTCGAGATCGACGTCCCCGCGCTGTCCGAGGTGACCATCGTCCTCGACGACATCGCGCCATAGCGGCGTACTCTGTGAATGCGCCCAGGCGGCGATCCGCTCCGGGCAGCATCCGTGATTCCAAGGAGTAGGCCGTGTTCGGTCGTCTACTGAAGCCGAAGACCATCGCGTACGCCCACTGCGACATCCCGTGCGGGATCTACGACCCGACGCCCGCGAAGATCGCGGCCGACACCGTCGCGAAGATGGTGGAGAAGATCGGGCAACTGCCGAAGGACGCGACGGATCCGGCGAGCCGGAACAGCTTCGTCCGCATGGTCACCGTGAAGGAACAGCACGCCGAGCTCTGCAAGAAGGAGCTGCAGGTGCTGTGGTCCGACTACTTCAAGCCCGAGCATCTCGAGAAGTACCCGAAGCTGCACGACATGTTCTGGAAGGCGCTCAAGCTCGCGTCGAAGAACAAGCAGAACATCGACGCCCAGGCAGCCTCGGACCTCCAGGCGGCGGTCAAGGAGATCAGCGACACGTTCTGGGCGACGAAGAAGTAACGATGCGCGCGTGGGGCGTGGCCGTGAGCGGCCACAGCATGGAGCCGGCGCTGCGAGAGGGGGACTGGGTCCTGGTGGTCCCACCGCGCAGCGCGCCTCGCGCCGGCGACGTCGTGCTCGTGCGCGACCCGCGGGAGCGCTCGCGTCTCCTCTTGAAGCGCGTCACGCGAGTGACGGACGAAGGCGTGATCGTCGAGGGCGATCACGCCGGGCACTCGACCGACAGCCGCGACTTCGGCGCGGTGCCGCGCGAGCTCGTGCTCGGCCGCGCATTGTTGCGCTATGGACCGGTGCGACGTTTTGGTCCGATCCCACGTGGCTGACACGATCACCTGCATCCGCTGCCACGAGACGCGCGAGAGCGCAGGCCGCGTGCTTCCAGGTGCGCTCGGTGAGGAGCTCGCGCGCAGCGTGTGCTCGGTGTGCTGGGCCGAGTGGCTGCAGCAGCAGATTCGCGTGATCAACCACTACGGGCTCCGCCCGTTGATGAAAGAGGACCGCGAGAAGCTCTACGACTTCACGCGCGAGTACTTCGGTCTGGAGCCGGCGAAGAGAGAATGCTGACCTCAGTTTCGGTCTCGAACAGGCGTGCGATATTGCGCTTGTGCGAGAGCCTGTTCTTCCTCCCGGTGTGCCGATGCCCCTCGATCAGGAACTGCTCGCCTGGGCGGCCAGCTTCTTCGATGGAGAAGGAAGCACGATCGCGAAGCACGAGAACAGCAGGCCGAACTACTGGCAGCTCGGCGTTTCCGTTCCGCAGTCCGGCAATGGGCGCGTCCCGGAAGTTCTGGAGCGATTCCAGCGTGTCGCGCTCGGCACAGGCCGTCTCGAGTCTCCGAACAAGGAAGGCGTGTATTCCTGGCGAGCTCGAGGCCGGCTCGATGCAGAGCTGACGCTCGCGCTGCTATGGCCCCATCTCGGCATCGTGAAGAAGACGCAGGCCGCGCTCTCTCTCGACGTCGTTGAGCGGCAGTACGCGAGCGGCAGCATCACGCGGCGCGCGCTCCGGTATTCGCCGGAGTACGTTCCGCATCCGATCAAGGCGGCGGGATTGGATCTCGACGCGGTTTCTCGTGCGTGGGCGGCGGGATTCCTTGACGCTGAAGGGTGGTTCGGGGTCGTCCGCGGAACGAAGCGGAAAGACGGATCCGACTGGCTCCGCGTCCGCGTCTCAGCACCGCAGCACTCCAGTGATGGAGCGCATCCAGAGGTCCTTGTGCGACTGCGACGGATCCTCGGCGTCGGCGCGATCGAAGTCCATGGCGAACCGGATGACTTCAAGTGGGTCGTCGAGGGGCGACCTGGCGTTGCTCGTGTTCTCGCGCTGACGACTCCCTGGCTAGGTGAAGTGAAGCGAGCGCAAGCGCTTCTGGCCCTCGCGACGTTTGATGGTCAGGAGCGCCGTCGGAGCCAGGACCCCACTAGGTGCAAGCGCGGTCATCTCTTCGACCGCGTCGTTGTCACGGCATCAGGAAGGATCCGCAAGTACTGCAATGCGTGCGCGCGGATCACTGAACGTGCGCGGCGACAGAAGCGGGGAGCAATACCAAGGCAGCTGAAGAATCAGTCAGCGGACTCCTCGCGGGCCTACAAGGCCGCTTAGGTCTGCTGTCGGGGTGGGCGGACTCGAACCGCCGACCTCATGCTCCCCGAGCATGCGCGCTAACCAAGCTGCGCCACACCCCGTGACTTCGCTCACATCAGTCTACGGTCTACACATGCTTCATCGCCGAGATGCACGCGCCCTCGCGCGTCTTCACTCGCAGATCCGCGCATGCACGCGATGCGCAGATCAGGGATTCATCCCACGGGCGTTCCCGATCGTCGCGGGGAACATCAGCGATCGCGTGATGATCGTCGGACAAGCACCTGGCGAGGTGGAGCTCACGACGGGACTCCCGTTCTCGGGACGGGCCGGCGCGGAGCTGCGTCGCTGGCTCGCGCGCGCGGGCATCGACGAAGACCATTTGCCGTATCGCACGTCGATCACGAAGTGCTTCCCGGGCAAAGCAGCGAGCGGAGCGGGGGACCGCAAGCCGAGCCCGCCGGAGATCGCGAACTGCGCACCGTGGCTCGAGCAACAGCTCGCACTCGTACGCCCGCGCATCCTTCTCGTCGTCGGTCAGCTCGCGATCGAGCGATTTATCGGGAAGGTCGCGCTCGCCAGCGTCGTCGGCACGGTCAGACGGGAGGGCGATCGTGTGCTCATCCCGCTCCCGCATCCGAGCGGTGCGTCGCGTTGGCTGAACCAGCCCGCGAACCGCGCGCTGCTCGACCGTGCCCTCCGAACTCTTCGCCGCGAGCTCCGCGGGCTTGACAACGCAGCGAGCGCAGGCAGAATCAGTCCGAGCAGGTGATGCTCGGAACGCAGCCTATGCAGGAGCCGCAGTGCCAACATCGCAGCCTCGCCTTGACCCTGACGCTTCAGAGGAAGAATTCCTCACGACGGACGAGGTCGCGCGGCGGCTTCGCGTCCATCCCACGACGATCCTGCGGCGCCTCGGCGGCGCGGACGACCCTGACCCATCGCGCATCCCTGCTGTCCGCGTGGGCCGCGTCTGGCGGATCCCGCGCAAGGAGTTCGAGGAGTGGCTCGCCCGATCGAGCCAGGCATCGCGCGGCGCAGGGCGCCAGCGACGCCTTTTTTGATTTCGCGCGTTCATCGCTGCTAGTGGGAAGGAGGTGACTCACATGCCGGCCAAGAAGAAGAAGGCGAAGAAGAAGCACTAAACCTTCTGAACCTATGGTGAAGGCGCCGCGGGCGGGCGGCGCCGGAACCGACGCGGCCAAGTGGGCCCTTGCGGCTACCGAGCTGACACTCCTGAGACGGTCCTAGTACCAGGAATTCCATAACGCCTCTTCAGGCGCCTTCGTTCGCCCTTACACATGCAGCGACCCGTGGTGGGTGTTCGCGCCGTGCGGATCCTCGCCGTGCTCCCACTCCTCATCCTCTGCCTGTCCCTGAGCGCGCCCGCCCAGCAGGCGAGCGCGGACACGGTGAGCGGGGCCCAGATGATGGCGCTCCACAACCAGATGCGCGCCGCGATCGGTGCGCCGCAACTCCCCGGCGACCCGCGCGTGATGCTCGCCGCGCAGAACCACGCGAACTACAACGCGGCGAACCGGACCGGCGGTCACTTCGAGACCGCGGGTCTGCCGTACTACACCGGGTACTCGGCGCGTGACCGGCTCATCGCGGCGGGTTGGACGACCTCGTTCGTGAGTGAGGTCGCGACCGGCGGTGGCAGCGGTGCGCTCGCCGGCGTGCAACAGCTCTGGGACGCGCCGTACCACCGGCTCGGCATGATGCACCCGAGCGCATCGAGTGCCGGCTGGGGCCACTCGCATCTCGCGAGCACGGCCACGGTCGGGAACATCACGTACGACTTCGGCATCCGCTCGCCGGAATACGTGCGCTCTCCGGCGGCCGGGCAGACCGGCGTCCCGACGTCGTGGAGCGGACAAGAGTCTCCGAACCCGCTTCCCGCCGGCGTGAGCGGCCCGGTCGGCTACCCGATCATGGTGGTGTACTCGGGCGGCCGGACCGTCGTGATGCGCGCGGCCGAGATCATCGCGCCGAACGGCTCGCGCGTGCCGATCTATTACGTGCCGCAGCAGTTCGAGTACGACTACCAGGTCATCATCCCGCAGCGTCCGCTCACCGCGGGGACGACGTACCACGTGCGTTTCGACATCAACGTGAGCAACGTCATGGTCACGAACGAGTGGGACTTCACGACCGCGGGCGGCTCGGGCACGCCGCCGCCACCGGCACCGTCGCTCACGTACCACTCGTCATTCGTCGACCAGTCGCCGTTCCCGGCGCTCGCTCCGAACGCGGTGACCTCGCTGACCGTGCGGTTCCGCAACGAGGGCACCGCGACGTGGACGAAGGGCGTGCTGGGATCACAGGCGAACCTCGGGATCAACGGGGACAACCGCACGTTCGCGGAACTTGGGATGGCGGTGAACTGGCTGACGCCTGATCGTCCGGCGATGCAAAGCGAGGCCGTCGTCGCGCCGGGCAGCATCGCGACGTTCACGTTCACGGTCCGCGTGCCTCAGGCCGCGGGCACCTATCGCATCCCGCTGCGCCCGGTCATCGATGGACGGACGTGGCTCGAGGATCAGGGCGTCTACCTTCTCGTGACGTCAGCCGGTGGCTATCACAGCGCCTGGGTGGGGCAGTCGCCGTACCCGACGATGACACCGGGCTCGATCAGCGGCCCGCTCACGATCCAGTACCGGAACACCGGCACCGCGACGTGGATCAAGGGCGCGGTCGGGCAGCAGGCGAACCTCGGCGTCGTGAACGACAACAACATGTGGTCGCCGCTGGGCATCGGCTGGCTGAGCGCGAACCGCGTCGCCGCGCAGGCGGAAGGCGCGGTCGGCCCCGGCGGGATCGCGACGTTCACGTTCCAGGTCCGCGCGCCGTCGACCCCCGGCATCTACCGGATCGCGCTGCGTCCGGTCATCGACGGCACGACCTGGATGGAAGACCAGGGCGTCTTCCTCGTCATCACCGTCACGAACTAGCGCGCACGGCTCTAGCGCGTCGCGTCGCGGAACAGCACCTCAAAGATCTCAGCGCACTTCGGACACTTCACCGTCGCCGCGTACGGCGGATCCGGCGGCACGTCGAGGTGCTCGCGTGTGACGGAGCGCGGTCCGATCTTCGTCGAGCAGAACGGACACGCGACGGCGTAGTCGAGGAACTGATGGCGATCGACGGTCACGCGCCGTCGTTGATCGAGCGTCACGGTTCTTTCGTAGTCTACGTTCGATGGCGGCGCCGAAGGGCCGGAACAAGATCGCGACGGAGACGACGACGCTGAAGGTCGGCGACCCTGCGCCCGACTTCACGCTCCGCGCGCACGATGGCACCGAAGTCGTCCTCTCGTCGTATCGCGGCCGCCGCGTGGTCCTCGCGTTCTTCGCCTTCGCGTTCACCAACACCTGAAACAGCGAGGCCCCCGCGCTGAACGCTCTGCAGGAGCGCTTCGCCGGTGGCGGTGCCCAGGTCGTGGGCATCTCGTGCGACACCGTTTACACGCTGAAGGATTGGGCCGAGCACCTCGGCGGCGTGAAGTACCCACTCGCGTCGGACTTCTGGCCACACGGGGCGGTGAGCAAGCGGTATGGCGTCTTCAACGCGGAGATCGGCCGACCCGAGCGCGCGATCATCGTCGTCGATGCGGCCGGGATCATCCGGTACATCGACGTCCACCAGCTCCGTGAGGTCCCGGACGACGAGGAGATCGCGCAGGAGCTCGAGAAGCTCGAGCCCTGATCCGTCAGCGGCGCAATAGTCTGGCGAAGCGAGGCCAAAGCTGCACCGCGAGAGCGACGACCGCGAGAGCCAGCAGCGCGAGGCCGAACGGCACCTGATCGGGCGATGGCGTCTGGCTCGCGAGCAAGAGGCCGATCGCGCCGGTCGCGAGGATCAGAAGAATTCCGACGATCGAGATGTCGCGACGGGGGTTGCTGAGATCTCTCCGCCCGCGAGAGCGGCTGGTAGGCGGCGGCTGGAGGACCGTCAAGATCCCGGCGACACCCGCCGCGACCAGCAGCGGGACGGTTGCGAGTACTGCGAGCCACGTCACGACCGCGACGATCGTGTTCAGCGGATCACCCAGCGTCCCGCGAGAAAGCCCGCCGCCGGACAGAGCCAGGCCCAGAACAAAGAGCAGGAACGAAGTGCCGGCCGCCGAGAACAGTTTGAGTGCCAAGCG
>JBIOUD010000084.1:0-8218 GCA_044866725.1 Candidatus Limnocylindria bacterium
CGTAACGGCGCGCAGGATTGCGAGCGGGTCGACGCCCGGATGCGCGAGGAAGCGCTGGTCCTCCGCCGAGATCGTCGCCTGCAGCATCCGCGGCGCGATCTCATCGAGATCGACCGGGATGCGGAAGCCGGCGCGGGCGTCGCGCTCGAGCACGATGCCGTGCGCGTCCACGACGACGGTGCCCGGAAGGATGAGCTTCGTCTCGGGCGCGTCGAGCGGCGCGAAGCGTGCGTACGCGGTGAGGACGATCGCGAATACGGCGAACGCGATGGTGGCGACGCGAGCGATGCGAAGCACGCGTGAAGCATCGTTTCGCGCGCGTCGTGCCGCGTCCGATGCGAGAGCGACCAACTACTACACCCCGATTAGCACTTCAGTCGAACAATAGGCTCCCTTGACCGCCCTTCCCCCGGGCGAGGTAGTACCCGTTCTCCTTGGGTGGGGGAGTGCTTTGCAGTCACCTCCGGGCCAGAGTTCTCCTCGTCATGCAACGGCTGACAGCACTTTTCTCAAGCCCCCTCCTCCGCGCCCCGCGCGGCTAGACCCTCTCCTAGCCGTGCAATCCGACCGCGAGCGCCGAAAGGTGCTCGCGGTCGACTTTTGTGGCGTCCCCGTAGAGACCCACGCGGTCGAGCACGCCGGCATAGCGCTCGCGTAGTCGTCCGCCGAGATCGGCGTAGGTCTTCGCGGTCGTGACGAAGGCGTCGATCATCGGTTCGGTCACCAGACGCGGCAGGTCATCGAAGCGGCGCGCACGCGCGAGTCGAGAGAGCTCTTCGCCGATCGCATCCCATCCGTGGTGGGTCAGGACGGCGCGGTATGTCGGCGTCGACGCGTAGAAGCCGATCTGCCCCCGCACGTACGCCGCGTCAGCCTCGTACCTCCGCGACTCCTCGACGAGTACGAAGACCGGGCACGCGATGGTGATCGCATCACGAGCGCGACCGCGCCGCGCGAGCCCCGTCGCGATCGCGGGCAACGCGACCTCGCGCAGGTACGACGGCGTGGAAAAGGGATGGGCCAGGATGCCGTCCGCGACCTCGCCCGCCGCACGGAACATCCCTTCATTCACGGCGGCGAGGAATACCGCGATCTTCGGGTGCTCGATCGGGCCCGGGTCAAAGAACGGACTCATGAGGTCGAAGCGGTAAAAGTCGCCCTTGAAGTCGAGCCGATTCTCGCCCTGGAACGCTCCCCAGATGTGCCGAAGAGCAGCGACGTACTCCTTGATGCGTTTGGCCGGCTCGTCATAGCGCATCGAGAAGCGCCGCTCGATGTGCGCCTTCACCTGGGTGCCGAGTCCGAGATCGAGTCGGCCGCGCGATGCGCGCTGGATCGCCCACGCGTCCATCGCCGTCACCATCGGGCTGCGCGCGAGTGCGACGGTGATGCCGGTGCCGAGACGCAATCGCTCCGTCGTCGTCGCCGCGACGGCGAGCGGCAGCAGCGGGTCGACCTGCGTCTCGGTGATCCATAGGCCGTGATAGCCCTTGCGCTCACACTCCCGCGCGTACTCGCCGGCGTGCTCTATCGCGAGGCTCGTGATGAACGCGTCGAGCTTCACTCGGGCCCGCTATTTCGCGACGCTGAAGGTGAAGCGCGCGGCGGAGGTGTTGAACTTCTTCACGTCGAACGCGATGAGCTTCTCGGGCCTCGCGCGGAAGACGTGGCTCTTCTCGTACTGCTCCGGCTTTGGCCGGTACTTGAAGGTGCGGCCGTACTTCGCGCCGTACGCCTTCGCGACCTTCGTCGCGAGCGCGCGGTCCGGGGCGCGCACGATGTCGACGAGCGCCTGTCCGTAGCCCGCCTTGTCGCCCGACTGCATCCCGAACGCGAGCCGCGGATCGCGCGCGAGGTTCTTGGCCCAACGCGTCTGGTCGGACCCCTCGAAGTAGAGCGTGTCGTCGACCCACACGCTCCACGACTGGACGAGGTGCGGGCGGCCGTCGGCGTCCGTCGTCGCGATCCAGATATACGGGGCCGCGACGAGGAACCGTTTCACGGCCGGCCAGGCGAGCATGCCCTTCGGCTTCGTCGAGATGTAGCCCTTGGGCAGGTGCGGTCGGTCGCGTTTCGGAACGGTCACGGGCCGATTGTGGCGGACTGTGATAGGTTCTTGCTCTCATGCGTTCGGTCGCGATGTCCATGTCCATGGCGATGGTCCAGATGTCTGGGCCTTCTTCGGTTTGGACGACGTGACCCGCTAGCGATCCGCCGCCCCAAGCCGTTGAAGGCCCCCGGAAGACCGGGGGCTTTTTCTTTTGGAGGAGTGAGATGACGACCTACGCGAGCGAAACAACAGACGCCCTGCGTGTGACCAGACTGTCTGGCTTCAGGTGTCGCGCGTGCGGCGTGCTCCAGCCGGCCGACGACCGGTACGTCTGCGCCGAGTGCTTCGGCCCGATCGAGCCGGCGTACGACCTTCGCTCCCTCGACGTCACGGCGCTGAAGTTCGAGATCGAGAATGGGCCGCGGAGCATCTGGCGCTACGCGCCGCTCCTCCCGGTCGCCGAGCCGAAGACGCACTACCCCGTCGGGTGGACCCCCCTCCTCCACGCCCCGCGCCTCGGCGCGCTCTTCGGCATCGAGCGTCTCTACCTCAAGGACGACACGCACAACCCGACCCTCTCCTTCAAGGACCGGCCCGTGGCGGTCGCGCTCGCGCGCGCGCTCGAGCTCGGCCTCGACACGATCGCGTGCGCATCGACCGGCAACCTCGCCGGCGCGGTCGCGGCCGCCGCCGCGCGGAATGGGCTGCGCGCGTTCGTCTTCGTACCCGAGAACACCGAGCCCGGGAAGATCGCCAGCGCCGCGGCCTACGGCGCACATGTCGTCCGCGTGCGCGGTACCTACGACCAGGTGAACCGGCTCTGCGGTCGCCTCGCCGACGACCACGGCTGGGGCTTCGTGAATTTCACGCTCCGCCCGTACTACGCGGAGGGCTCGAAGACGCTGCTCTTCGAGTGCGCCGAGCAGCTCGGGTGGACGCTGCCCCACCACGTCGTCATCCCGGTCGGATCGGGTGCGCTTCTTACGCGTACGGCCACGGCCGTTTCGCAGCTGCGAGAGATCGGGCTCGTGAATGGCGAGCATTGCCACCTTCACGCGGCGCAGCCGGCCGGATGCGCGCCCGTCTCGGACGCGGCGCTCGACGGCTGGCGTGACGTTCGTCCGGTGCGCACGCCGGACACGATCGCGAAGTCGCTCGCCATCGGATCGCCCTCGGACGGCGATCGCAGCGTCGAGGTGGTGCGCGACTCGCACGGCAGCGCCGCGTCGGTGAACGATGCAGCGGTCGTCGCCGCCGTTCGCGACCTCGCGACGACCGAGGGCGTCTTCGTCGAGCCCGCGGGTGGCGTGGTCGTCGCGACCGCGCGAGCACTCGCCGAGCGCGGCGTGTTCCACGCCGGCGAGAGCGTCGTCCTCTATCTCACCGGCAACGGCTACAAGCAGGAGCCCGGCGACTTCGAGCTGCGCGATGTCATCGCGCCGGACGCCGAGGAATTCGCGACGACGTATGCGGAGGTGCTGCGATGAGCGTCATCCGTGTCCCCGCGCCACTGCGAGCGACCGTCGGCGGGCGCACGACCGTCCCGATCGAGGCGAGCGATCTGCGCTCGCTCCCCGCGGCGATCGGCGCGACGTACCCCGACCTCGCGGCGCGCGTCGTCCAGGACGGCGCGTTCGGCCGGTTCGTGAGTGTCTTCGTCGACGGCGAGGACGCGCGCTTCCTGCCACCGGACACGAACCTGTCGGACGCGAAGGTCGTGGAGCTGCTGCCGGCCGTCAGCGGAGGATGACTAGCATCCCCGCGTGATCGAGTGGGCGACCTCCGAGCTCGCCCGGCGCGGCAAGCGCGTCACCGGCAAGGCGAAGATCGTCCACGACCGGCCTTGGGCGAAGGTCGCACGCATCCCGACGGACGACGGCGCGACATTCGTGAAGACGATGACATCGGTCCTGGCTCACGAGATCCCGATGACCGCACTTCTCGCCCGCGTCGCGCCGCCGCTCGTGACGGCGCTCATCGCGTACGACGTCGAGCGCCGCTTCATGCTGATGGAGGACGCGGGCGAACGGCTCCGGGCGCTTCTCGAGCGCGACCACGACATCCGCCACTGGCGCGGCATCCTCCCGCGGTACGCCGAGGTGCAGCTGCGCACCGTGCGCCACGCTGGGGAGCTCGTCGCGGCGGGCGCGCCTGATATGCGCGGCGCGGCGCTTCCCGAGAAGTTCGAGGCCGTCCTCGCGACCGACGAGCTCCTCACGATCGCTGGTCCGCGATCATCGAGGCCCGAGCACCTCCGGAGGCTGCGCGCGCTCGTGCCGCGCGTTCGCGAGTGGAGCGACGCCCTGGCCGGGACGGTCCCGGCGACGATCCAGCACGACGACCTGCACGACGGCCAGATCTTCTTTCGAGACGAAGAGCTCCGTTTCATCGATTGGGGCGACGCGAACGTCTCGTGTCCTTTCTATTCGCTCGTCGTGATCGAGCGGAGCATCGCTCACACGTTCAAGCTCGAGCCGGGCGCGGCTGAGCTCCTGCGTCTTCGCGCGGAGTACCTCGAGCCGTTCAGCGCGGTCGCGCCGGCAGCGTTAGTGGAAACAGCGGTCGCGGTGGCACTCATGCTCGGGCGTCTGGTGCGGGCGCTGACCTGGTTATCCCTCGTGCGCTCACTGCCGCCGGAGAACAGCGAGGTCGAGGCGGTACCGGGTTGGTTCGAGCTCTTCCTCGAGGCTGCGGAACCGTTCGACCGGCGCGCTTAGGTCGCGGCGGCGTGGTTAGGTCGCGGCGGCGCGCCGGGCGGCGCCGGTGCGGGTCACGATGAACGCGACGGCCGCGACGATGAGGGCGGCACCGGCGAGCGTCGTGCTCGCGAGCGGCTCGGCGAGGAAGGCCGTGCCGAGGAACACCGCGATGACCGGGTTCACATAGGCATAGGTCGACACGAGCGAGACGGGCGCGTTCTGCAGGAGCCAGGTGTACGCGGAGTAAGCGACGAGGGACGCGACGACGACGAGGTAGGCCAGGCCGAGGAGCGACTCCGTCGCGAATCGCGACGGGTCGACGTGCTGCGGCTCCCCGATGGCGACGCCGGCGATCGCGCATGCGATACCCGCGGCGAGCATCTGGATCGCCGTCGACGCGAAGACGCTTTGCGGCATCGCGAGGCGCGGAGAGAGGAACGTGCCGAACGACCACGAAAGGGTCGCGATGAGGATCATGATCAGCCCGACTGGCTCGATCGTGCCGTTCAGGCCGCCCGGGACGACAAGGATCGCCACGCCAATGAGCCCGAGCACCACTCCTCCGATGACGTCTGTGCCCACGCGATCGCCACGCGCGACGCGCATGAGGACGATCCACAGCGGAATTGAAGCGATGATCAACGCCGCGAGGCCCGAAGGAACGGTCCGCTCCCCGAGCATGACGAATCCGTTGCCACCCGCGAGGAGAAGGGTCCCGACGATCGCCGCGCTCCAGAACTGCGCGCGCGTGACCCGGAAAGCGTCGCGATCGCGCGCCACGACCCACGCGGCCATGGCCACGCCCGCGAGCAGATGGCGGAGGGCTGCCGAGAGGAGCGGGGGCATCGTCTGGACCACTACGGCTATCGCGAAATACGTGGATCCCCAGACGACGCAGACGATCGCGAGCGCGATCCAGACCATCACGGCTTCGGGTCGGCGAGCGCGACGGACGCGCGTCGGGACGGGAACAGCCTGCCCCTGCGGTTCACGAGGAACATGCCCGCGAGCACGAGGGCCGTGCCGACGAGCACGCGCGCATCGAGCGGCTCCGCGAGCACGATGAAGCCGAGCACGATGCCGACGATCGGCAGGAGGTACGCGACGGACGTGGTCCGTGTCGCGCCCCAGTGGGCGAGCACGCGGAAGAACGCGAGGTAGGCGAAGCCCGAACCGAGGATGCCGAGCCAGACGATCGCGAAGATGCCGCCGAGATCAGGACGCGCGTTCCACGGTTGCTCGAAGAGCAGCGCGATCGTCCCGGTGTAGAGCGCGGCGAACGAGACCTGGAACACCGCGGGGATCATCGGATCGACGCCGCGCACGTTGCGTCGCGAGTACACCGCGCCGGCCGCGTAGAACACCGAGGACGCGATGAGCGCGAGGTCCGCGACGAGGTCGGACGATCCGACGCCGAGGCCGCGGCTCGTGATGACGACGACGCCGGCGAACCCGACGAGCAGCCCGACGACCGTGTTCACGCGGAACGGCTCGTCGTGGATGAAGAGCGGCGCGATGACGACGGCGAAGAGCGGGACGATGGAGGTGAGGATCGCCGCGAGCGACGAGTCCACCGTCTGCTCGGCCCAGGTGATGAGCAAGAACGGCGCGGTGATGTTGATGAGGCCCATGACCATGAGGTGTCGGTAGAGCTTGGGGTCGCGCGGCAACGCCTTGCCCGACAGCCGCAGCACCGTCCAGAGGAGCGCGGCGCCGACGATGAGGCGGAGGGCGACGAGCGTGAACGTGCCGAAGTCATCGACGGCGATCTTGATGAAGAGGTAGCTCGAGCCCCACATGAGCGCGAGCGCGAGGAATGTGAGCCAGGTCGATCGCGAGGAGCGCATCCAGTCCATTGAACGGCACATGCGCTCACCGTGTGAGGTGAGTGTTCGCTACTTGACGGTCACGACCCAGAAGACGCCGTAATCCTCCATCCACTGCGCGCCCTCGATGAGCGGCCGGAGGTACAGGCGGTACACGCCCGGTGTGCTGGGTGCCTGGATAGTGAACGAGAACCACGACACCTGGTTCGGCCCCACGTAGTCGGCGGGCTGGAGCGCGATGCGGTTGTAGCGCGGCCAATCGGTGTCGAGCGAGCCGGCCGTCCCATCGCCGCCGAGGGGCGACACGGCATCCTGTCCCGGCTCGGGCTTCCAGGTGCCGAGGTACGCGACCTCGCCCATGCGCCCGCTCACCCAGCCGTGCGTCCCCGAGTTGTAGTACGCGACGACCGCGGTCGAGCGCTGGCCCGCGCAGAGCGTCGGGTAGCCCGACTGCCCGTACCACGACGCGTGGAAACCGGGTACTCCTGATGGCACGCTCGGGGGCGCGGCGATCCCCGGCCCGACGCTGCCGAGGCACGGTCCGACCTCCGGCGTCACACCCGCGAGTCGGCCCGCGACGATCTGCGCCATGCCGAGGACGCTGCCGCCCGTCGACACGCGATATGTGCCCGGCGCGACGTCGACGAATCCGTACCAGCCTTTGCCATCGGCTTTGGCCGAGCGCACGACCGCGCCGCTCGCGACCGACGTGAGGAGGACCTGCGCGCCCGGCATCGCCGAGCCTGAGAGCTGGCCGGTCGTCGGTGTCGACTTCCACGGCATGTTCGGCACCGGCGCGGGCTGCGTGAACACGCCCGCCTGCGCGAATGCGGCGATGAGCGCACCGCGCGACGCCGCGCCGCTGCGCGTGCCGGCGTCGGTCAGCGAGTCCGGCGTGCGGTACGAGTACCCCGCCCACCCAGCACCGAGGTTGCCGGTGCTGCTCGGCGCGACCGCGATGCGCGCCTGTGTCGCGCTCGACGCGACATCGTTCAGGTACAGGCCCGTGCCGATCACGGCGAAGCGGCCGTACGCGTGGTCCTTGGCGTAGTCCGACCACTCCTGGTACATCACGTCCTGGTTCGTGGTGAGCTGGCGCTTGTAGTTCATGACGATGTTGATGTCGATGATCCCCTCGCGCATCCAGCCCTCCCAGTCCTGGAGGACCTCGGCATACGTGCGCGATCCGGTGAAGCCGGTGCCGTGCTGCGGGCCGTAGCCATACGCGATCGTGTCGGCCGAGATGCGCACCGCTGGCCGGATCCCGTAGGACTCGACGTAGATCTTGCGGACGATGTTCGTGATCTGGTCGCGGCGCCACTGCGTCCACTGCGCGTCGGTGTTCGCGGGAGTGCCGGTCCGGCCGGTCTCCGCGTTGAAGCGCGCGACGGCGGTCGGGTTGTAGCCCCACGACGGGACGTTGGTGCCGAGGTTGTTGTCGGGGTAGCGGATGCGGTCGAGGTTGATGCCGTCGATCTGGTAATTGCGGACGATGCTCGTCGCCACGTCGACGATCCACTGCGCGGCGTCGGGGTGTCCCGGGTCGAGCAGCCAGTCGGTGTTGACCTGGGTCAGACCGTCGGACCGGCGCATGATCCAGTTCGCCGATCCGCTCGCTGACGACCCGTGCTGGTTGAAGACGT
>JBIOUD010000085.1:0-7026 GCA_044866725.1 Candidatus Limnocylindria bacterium
ATCGGCTCGCAGACGAACGGATCGACGATCCGCCCCGCGGCGTTCTGCGGCGTCGTCGGCTACAAGCCGACGCTCGGGCGCATCAGCCTCGACGGCGCGCTCGAGTTCGCGCGGACGCTCGATCATGCGGGCGTGTTCGCGCGCACGGTCAGGTCCGCTGGACTCGTGGCGGCGATCTTGGCGGGCGACAGCGAACGGGCGCCGCGCTCGGACATCGAGCGGGTGCCGCGTTTCGCGGCGCTGCGCACGAGCGAGTGGCAACACGCGGGCGAGTCGATGCGCCAGCGATTCCAGGCTGACGTCGACGCGCTCGCCGCAGCGGGTGGACCGGTCGAGTGGCCGGCGCCTCCGTCGGGACTCGACGACGCACCGCAGGTCCTTCGAACGATCATGCTGTACGAGGCCGCGCAGGTCGTGCTGCCGAAGATCGCGCGACGCCCGGACGCCGTGAGCACCTTCGCGCGCGAACAGCTCGCGGAGGGCGCGCGCACCAGTGAGCGCGCCTACCAGGACGCGCTGCTCGAGCGTGATCGTCTCATCGCGGCGTTCGCCGACTGGGCTGCGCCATACGACGCGATCCTCACGCCGCCGACGACCGGCGAGGCGCCCGCCGCGGACAGCACCGGCGACCCGCGCTTCTGTTCGCGGTGGTCGCTCACCGGCGCGCCGGCCATCGCGATCCCGACGGGCCTGGGCCCGGACCGGCTGCCGCTGGGCCTGCAGCTCGTCGCCGCGCCCGGAGACGATGAGCGGCTGCTCCGAGCCGCGGCATGGGCGGAGTCCGTGATCGGGTGGCGGGCCATGCCACCGCTGTAGTCACTACGCGACAGGGAGGAGTCATGTCTCAGACGAACGTCATCGTTCTGCGGATCGCGAAGGACAAGACGAAGGAATTCGAGGCGCTGTTCGAGAAGGAGCAGTACCCGAACTGGCGCAAGCACAAGAAGGATGGTGGATTCCTCGCGGCGTCGCTGACCCGCGTTGAGTTCGGCAGCGAGGATGATGACGCCAAGCGCGGGAAGTACGTGAATTACGTCGTCGTCGCGAAGCTGCGCGACATGCGCGCGCACACGAAGCACGACAGCGACCCCGACTTCCAGGCGTACGACCAGAAGGCCGAGGCGTTCCAGCCGGAGGGGCCATCGGTCTGGGGTGGGACCACGCTGTTCGAGATATGACGAGCCGAGCCGCGCCGAACGTGATTGGTGTTAGGTCTCGAATTCGCGGCGCGGGTCCGCTCCCCCACCACGACCGGCGAGCCTGAGCGCAAGGTCCACCGCCTCCGCGGGCGTCTTCGCGAAGTGCAGCTCCGAGCGATGCGCCTCCTCGAGGTGCTTCCCGTCGTAGGCGATCTCGCGGATGCGGTCGCTCCAACCGCCGGTCCCTTCGAGGATCACGGTCGGCTTGTCCTGGTACGCGACGGTGAGCTCGTTCAGCGTGCCGATGCCGCCGGAGATCATGATCACCGCGTCGGCCGCGCGGACGACGAGCGTGTTCCGCATGAAGCCCATGCCCGTCGTGAGCGCGACGTCGACGTACTCGTTCGCGTCGCGCTTGTCGAAGCCGGGCAGGATCCCGATCACGAGGCCGCCGGCGTTCTTCGCGCCGCGGCTCACCGCCTCCATCACCCCGGACAGGCCGCCGCTGATCACGACCGCGCGACGCTCGGCGAGCAGCCGGCCCACCTCTTCGGCCGCCGCGAGCGCCGCTTGCGGGACCGGGTCGGCCGCGTCACGCGCGCTCTTGCCGATGATCGCGATGACGTACGGACGCGCCACTTACGCCGGCACGCCGCCCTGCAGGATCGTCACGAGCGCGGCGGTGTCGATGTTCCCGCCGGACACGACGCAGACGATCTTGCCCCGGCCGGCGCGGCCCGCGATGGCGGCGGCGACCGATGCGCCCGCCGCTCCCTCCGCCACGACGCGGTTGCGCTCCACCATGAGACGGATCGCCGACGCGATCTCCTCGAGCGATGAGACGACGGCGCCGTCGAGCAGCTCCTTCGCGAGCGCGAACATCTCCGGGAAGACACGCGGCCCGCCGATCCCGTCGACGAACGAGCGCTGGTGGTCGATCTCGGTCGCCACGCCCTTCGCCAGCGAGGCGGCGAGCGGCGCGGACGTGCTCGCCTCCGCCGCGAAGACCTTCGTCTTCGGGCGCAGCGCACGAACTGCTGACGCGATCCCGCTGACCAGACCGCCGCCGCCGAACGGGACCACGATCGCGTCGACCTCGGGGAGATCCTCGAGGATCTCGAGACCGATCGTGCCGTTGCCCGCCATCACCGCATCGTCGCTGAACGCGTGGACGAACAGGCCGTCGAGACCCTCGCGCTTGTGAGTGCGGAACGTGTCGAACCACTCGTCGTGCGGGACCGCCACGATCGTGCCGCCCATGCGCTTCACCGCCGCGAGCTTCGTCTGCGGCGCGCCCTCCGGGACCACGACCGTGCACGCGACGCCGAGGCGCCGCGCGTTCCAGGCGACGCCCTGCGCCATGTTCCCAGCGCTCGCCGTCCAGACGCCCTGGGCGAGCGCCTCACGCGACGTGAGCGCCATCGCGTTGCTCGCGCCGCGGATCTTGAACGATCCGATCGGCTGAAGACACTCGAGCTTCAGGTAGATTTCGGCGTCCGGATCGTCACTGTTGAGGCGCACGAGCGGCGTGCGCAGGACGGAGCCGGCGATGCGCTTCCGCGCGGCGCGGATCTCGTCGAGCGGGATCATCGGCGCTTCACGTATTTCACGAGGTCGAGGTCGTAGTAGCGCGCCGGGCCGACGTACTTCATGCCCGCCTTCTCCATGACCCGCCTGGACGCAAGGTGCTCGGGGAAGCAGATCGCGATGATCTCGGTCAGCCGGCACTCCGTGAAGCCGAACGCCAGGCATGCGCTCGCGGCCTCGGTCGCGTACCCCTTGTTCCACCACGGCTTCCCGAAGTGATACGCGACCTCGACCTCCGGCCCGACGCCCTGGACGAGGAAGAGGCCGCAGTCACCGATGAGCTCGCCTGTCTCCTTCAGCTCGACCGCCCAGAGGCCGAAGCCGTGCTCGCGTTCGTGGCGCATGAAGCGCTCGACCGAGGCACGAGTGCGATCCAGTGAGGGCGACGCCCCGCGTGGGATGAACCTCATCGCTTCGGGATCGCCGAACACGCGCTCGTGCAGCGCCGGTGCGTCCTGCAGCGTGAACGACCGGATGACGAGGCGCGGTGTCTCGATGGGAAGCGGCACCGCGGCACGTTAACGCAGAATCGAAGACGTGGCAGATGTGCGCGCCTTCCGCGCGATTCGTTACGACGAGCGCGTCGCCGGGCCGCTCTCGAGGCTCATCTGCCCGCCATACGACGTCATCTCCACTGAGCAGCGGGCCGCGCTCGAGGCGAGGGACCCGCGGAACTTCGTGCGCGTGGAGCTGCCGCGGTCCGACCCCGCCGGGTACGCCGCGGCCGCAGGGCTCCTGCGCGACTGGCGGACCCAGGGCGCGCTGACACGCGACCTGCCGACGGCGCTCTACGTCCACGACCACACCTTCACGATCGGCGGCGCGCGCGCCACGCGGCGTGGCATCTTCGTCGCGCTCCGGCTCCATCCGCTCGACGAGGGCGTCGTCCTCCCGCACGAGCACACGTTCCCGAAGGCGAAGGCCGACCGGCTGGAGCTCATGCAGGCGACCCACGCGAACACGAGTCCGATCTTCGGTCTGGCGGAGATCGGGAGCGCCGTCAGCGCCCTGACGCCCTTTGCCCACGAGATCGCACGCGCGGCGGTCGACGAAGACGAGCACCGCCTCGCCTGGGTCACCAACCCTGACGCCGTCGCGGCCTTCGCTGCGGCACTCCGGGACACGCGCGTGTACATCGCGGATGGCCATCACCGCTACGAGACCGCGCTGGCGTACGCCGACGGCACGCCGAGGGACTCGCCGGAGCGCTTCACGCTGGTGTCGCTCACCGCACTCGACGACCCCGGCGTGCGCATCCTCGCGACCCATCGCCTCGTGCGCGGCCACCGGGCCGCGCTCGACAAGGCGGTCGCGGCCGCCTTTGACGCGTCGTCCATCGATGCTGGTGCGCTCGGCGATACGCAGCCGGGGATCGTGCTCGCGCGCGATGGGCGCTTCACGCGCCTCGAGCCGAAGGCCGGCGCCGATCGCTCGCGCATGCCCGCGGCCTGGCGCGAGCTGCCGGTCGCGCTCGCGGAGGAGCTGTTGCTCAGGGCGGCGCGCGATGCCGGTGCCGACGTCACCTACGAGCACGACGCCGCGCGGGTGATCGCGCAGGCGCGCGGGGACGTGAGCGCGGTGCTGCTCCGCGCGATCTCCCCGGCGACGCTGCGTGCGGTCAGCGACGCGGGCGAGCGCATGCCCCAGAAGACGACGTACTTCTACCCGAAGGTGCCGGCGGGCCTGGTGATCCGGACGCTCGAAGAGGACTAGGCAGCGCGGTAAAGGACGCGTGGCCGGGAGAGGTCCGCGACCGCCCCGAGTATCGCGAAGACGCCCGCCAGCGCGATGGCGGTGAATACGAACGCCGCGCTGTCCCTCGCGCCGACCGCTTCGAGAGCCAGCGCACCGATCCCGCGCCAACCAAAGAGGAACTCGATGATCGGGAGGCTCGCCACGGAGACGCGCAACCCGCTTCCGAGCGCCTCGAAGAGGACCGGGCGCACATGCGGCAGCACGTGCACGAGGACGATCCGCGACTGCAGAAGGCCCTTCGCGTTCGCCGTCGTGATGAACTCGGCATCGAGGACGTCGTGCATCCGCGTCGCCGTGAGCTGAGCGGTGTACGCGATGGCCGGGATCGAGATCGAGATCAGCGGCAAGATGATGTGCTCGTCGTACCCGAAGCCGAACACCGGGAGGAGCCGGCCGCCCGCCTCGTCCGCGCCGAGCACGATGACGCCGATCTGAAGGAAGTACGCGAGGAAGAACGACGGGACAGCCGCCATGAGAGCGAGCAAGCCGATGATGCCGCCGCTGGCGAGCGCTCTTCGCCGCATGAGCGCGAGCGCTATCCCGATCAGCGACCCGAGAACGAGAGCGAGGACGGCGGCACCAGCGAGGAGCACGAGGGTGCGCGCCGTCGCATCGACCATGAGCTCCAGGAAGGGACGCTGGTAGACGACGGTGAGCGGCCGCGATTGAATGACGATCGTCGTCGTGCCGAGTGGTCCGAACGCGACTTGCACCGCCGGCGTGACGCGACCGACAGTGAATGGATCGTAAAGGCGCATCGCGACGGGGACCAGGGCGATCAGGATCAAGGCGATGACCGCAACGACCAGCGGCACGCGCAGGAGACGCCGAGCGACGTAGCTCATCGCGGCAGCTCCTCAGCACCAAGGGACGCTCGGCCCGCTACGTAGGCGATGAGCGCCGCGGCGTCGGCACGCAGGTCGCCCGTGCCGCCGTTCCCGCTGACAATGATCGACTTGTTGTCAATGAACGGCGCGATGCCGGGCCACGTCCAGAGCTCCGCGTTGCGGCTGACCGTTCCGCGTGTCACAAGGTGCGGCGCGCCGGCCTTGTCTGCGTAGCGATCGAACGCCGGCACGAGGTCTCCGAATGCCGTGCGGAAGGAGAGCGCCGTGCCGACGAGGTCGTCGACCACGATGAACATCCCCAGCCGCCGCGCGCCGAGGACTTCCGCCACGATCCGCGCGTTGCCGGTCGCGTCGACCGACGGATCGAAGGCAACGAAGATGAATGGCACCGCGCGCGGGCCGATCGCGCGGGCGGCGGCCGCGAGCGCTTCGATGGGCTCGCGATCACCCGCGCTCGACGGGTGGGCGACCGCCCAGACGACGATGCGCGGCGTGTCCACGGGCGCCGGCGACTCGGCGATGACGCTGCGAACGTGCGCGCGAACGCGGGCGAGTGGAAGCGCGACGCTCGCACGCGTCGCGAGATCGCGCGCGATCGAGCGTTCCGCGAAGTCGCTGTCGGACGGTATCCAGGCATTGGCGACGGCGATCGTTCCCGGCGCGGCCGCCGACGAGAGCGCGCGGTAGAGATCGCTGACCACGAGTCCGAGCGGCTTGAGAAGCTGATCAGCGGCGCCGGCGCTCACAACGATGACCGGCGTCCCAGTCACACGCTGCACTGGTGCCTCAGATTCGATCCGCTGGTACGGATTCTGAAGGACGCCGGTCGTCAGCCGCGGTAGGCGCTCCAGGAGCGGATCGACAAGGACGACCGCGGCGGCGCCGCGCTTGATCGCGTTGTGCACATGGGTCTGCGCGTCGGGGCCCGGCGCCGGGCCGCGGCCGGTGACGACGCCGGTGTACTTGAGGAGCACGGCGATCTTCCCGCGGACGTCGACGGCTGCGTAGTCGTCCGGGAACGTCTCGACGGTCTCGCCGAAGTCCACTCCGAAGAGCCGCTGCGGCTGGCGCGGATAGTCCGAGGGCGAGATCCCCCAACCAGCGAAAACCAACGGCGCGTCGATCGTGCCGCCGCCGCTATCCGCGTAGACGAACGCGCGCACGCTGAGCGGACCCGCGTTGTTCTCGCGGAGCTCGACGGAGCCCACGCGAATAGTGGCCGCCCCGGTCTTCGCGATCTGCTCCACATCGCGGGTGACCTCGTACGAGCCGCCGATCGGTCGAAGCCCAGCGTCGCTCAGCGACGCCGCGATGTCGTCCGTCGATCGCACCGCGGCTCTTGCCGCATCGGCCCACTCCCGTGCGGCGGCGTAGCGATCGGGAGTGACGAGCGCGAGGATCACGAGACCGGCGCACGCGAGTGCGAGGAAGCCCGCGCCGCGGCTGCGAAGATCGTGCAGCAAGTTCCGCCGCGCGTAGTGGCGCGCGATGCCGATCCCGACGGCGGCGATGGCGACCGAGGCGAGCGCGAACGCGACACCGGGCACGAGGACCAAGAACCGCGTAGACCAAAGGCTCTCGATGCTCCGCGCGTTCGCGAGCAGGCCACCCCACTCCGGTGGTTCGGAGTCGCTCTCGATCGTGCGTACCGGCCAGGTGAACAGCGCTTTCATCTCCGAACCACCGGAGTGGGGTGG
>JBIOUD010000086.1:0-15630 GCA_044866725.1 Candidatus Limnocylindria bacterium
CGCCACGAGCCGCCGCAACGACTCCCCCGAGGCGGCCTCGCGTCCGTTCGACCGCGACCGCGACGGTTTCGTGCTCAGCGAGGGCGCCGCGGTGCTGGTCCTCGAGGAGCGGGAGCACGCCCGCGCCCGCGGCGCGCGCAGCTACGGCGAGCTGGTCGGCTACGGCGCCACCGCCGACGCGTACCACATCACCGCGCCCTCCCCCGAGGGCGAGGGCAACGCCAGAGCGATGCGCATGGCGCTCGAAGAGGCCGGCCTGCGCCCCGAGCAGATCGACTACATCAACGCCCACGGCACCTCGACCCAGCCCAACGACCGCGAGGAGACCGCCGCGATCAAGCAGGTCTTCGGCGAGCACGCCTACAAGCTGTTGGTCTCCTCGACCAAGTCGATGACCGGGCATCTGCTCGGCGCGGCCGGCGCGATCGAGGCCATCGCCTGTCTGCTCGCGATCCGCGACGGCTGCATTCCGCCGACGATCAACTACACGACGCCGGACCCGGCGCTCGACCTCGATTACGTGCCGAACAGCGCGCGCGCGAAGGCGATCAGCACGGCCCTCTCGAACAGCATGGGCTTCGGCGGGCACAACGCCTCGCTGATCTTCCGCAAGGCCTGAGCGACCGGTCGCGACGACCGGGCATCATGTTGGCGTGAGCTCCCTCACGGGCCGGACAGCGCTCATCACGGGCGCGAGCCGCGGCATCGGCCGCGCGACGGCGCGGCGTCTCGCGCGCGAGGGCGCGCGCATCGCCATCAATTTCCGCGGCAACGCCGAGGCTGCCGAGGAGACGAAGGAGCTCGTCGAGAAGGCTGGATCGACCGCGGTGTTGGTCCAGGGAGACGTGTCTCAGGAGGCGGACGCGGACCGTGTCGTGAAAGAGGCGGTCGCGTTCGGCGAGGGCAAGCTCGACATCCTCGTGAACAACGCCGGCACGACGAGGGACGATCTGCTCATCCGCATGACGCCGGAGCAGTGGGACACCGTGATGGACCTGAACCTCCGCGGCGCGTTCCTCGTCACGCGCGCGGTCATGCGGCCGATGATGAAGGCGCGGTTCGGCCGGATCGTGAACGTCTCGTCGGTCGCGGGCGTCGCGGGGAACGCCGGGCAGGCGAACTACGCGTCGGCCAAGGCGGGACTCATCGGCTTCACGAAGACCGTGGCGCGCGAGATGGCGAGCCGCAACATCACCTGCAACGCCGTGGCGCCAGGGTTCGTGCCGACCGATCTCACGAATAGCCTGATCAAGCAGATGGAAGAGACGATCCTCAAGCAGATCCCGCTCGGCCGGTTTGGCACGGTGGACGATGTCGCGAACGCGATCGCGTTCCTCGTGTCCGAGGAGGCCTCGTACATCACCGGTCAGGTCCTGCAGATCGACGGAGGCATGGTCACCTAGTGACGCCGCGTCGCCTCGGTCTCATCGGCCTCGTCGCCATCATCGCGTTCGCACTGGATCGGGTCACCAAGGCCTGGATCGAGCAGAACATCCCGCTCGGCGAAGCGCGTCCGGTGATCGGCGAATACGCGCGCCTCGTGCACACGCAGAACACCGGCGCGGCCTTCGGGCTCCTCCCCGAACGGACGACGCTCCTGTCGGTCCTCTCCGTCGTCGCCGTGCTCGCCATCCTCTATTACTACCGGCAGATCGCGAGCAGCTCGCCGCTGATCGCGGCCACCCTCGGGATGCAGCTCGGCGGCGCGTTCGGCAACCTCGTCGATCGCGTGCGCCAGGGCTACGTCGTGGACTTCGTCGACGTCGGCATCCCCGGCGGCTGGCGCTTCTGGGCGTTCAACGTCGCGGACTCCTCGATCGTCGTCGGCATCTTCCTCGTGACGTTCCTGCTGTGGCAGGAGGAGCGGAAAGGAGCCGCGAAGCCGGCATGACCGGCGCGGAGCAGCTCACGCTGCGCGTCGACGAGAACGGGCAGCGCGTCGACAAGTTCCTCGCGGCGAAAAGTCTGCTCTCACGGAGTGCGGTCCAACGCCTGGCCCGAGAGGGACATGTGCGCGTGGACGGGGTGGCCGTCGACCCGTCGCACAAGCTCCGCGCCGGACAGGAGATCGTCGTCGACATCCCGGCGGCCGAGCCCGACGCCATGCTGCGCGCCGAGGACATCGCGGTGGACGTGCTCTACGAGGACGAGGACGTCGTCGTCGTGAACAAGCCCGCCGGTCTCGTCGTGCATCCCGCGCACGGGCACAAGACCGGCACTCTCGTGAACGCGATGCTCGGCCGGATCGACTCCCGGACCGGGCGCGAGTCGGGCCGGCCAGGGATCGTGCATCGGCTCGACAAGGACACGAGCGGGGTCATGGTCGTCGCGAAGAACGACGTCGCCCAGCTCGCGCTCAGCCGTCAGCTCCAGCAGCAGCGCTTCGCGAAGGAGTATCTCGCGCTCGTGTGGGGCGACCCGGGCGACGCTGACGTCGTGGTCGAAGCACCGCTGCAACGCGACACCGACGACCGCCGCCGCATGGTCGTGCGAGCGGGCGGGCGCGACGCAACGACCCGCTTCACCCGCATCGCTTCGTGGGCAGGCACCGCACGCGGACAGAAGGGTGGCGCCGACTCAGCGATGTCGCTCCTGCACGTGCGTCCCGTGACCGGCCGGACCCACCAGATCCGCGTCCATCTCGTCTACGCCCATTTCCCTATCGTTGGCGACCCGGTGTACGGACGGCGCGGCGACACGAGCGGCCTCGCGCGACAGTTCCTTCACGCCTGGCGGCTCACCGCGCGGCTTCCACACGGCGGCGAGCGGACGTTCACGGCACCGCTCGCCGATGACCTGCGCGCGTTCGTCGACGCGCTCGGCGCGCCGACCAAGCGCAGTCCGCTCCTCGTCGAGGCCCTCGCATGACCGCGATCGACGGCAAGGGCCTACTCGTGATCATCTCCGCTCCGTCGGGCGCGGGAAAGGACACGGTGCTTCCGGGCGTTCTGAGGAGCATCCCAGGGTCAGTCCATTACGTGACCGCGACGAGCCGCAAGCCGCGTCCAGGCGAAAAGGACGGCGACTCGTACTACTTCTATTCCCCGGAGAAGTTCCGCGAGGAGATCGAGGCCGGGAATTTCCTCGAGTGGTCGATCGTCCATGGCGAGTTCAAGGGCGTGCGTCGTGACATCCTCGCCGACACCCTGCGCGAGCACCCCGTCGTGCTGGTCCTCCCGGATCCGCAGGGAATGCGGAAGATCAAGGCGCAACTGCCGGAGGCTCTGACGATTTTCATCATGCCGCCGTCGGTGGAGTCGCTCCGCAAGCGGCTCGATCGCCGCGGGACCGAGACGCCCGAGCAGCTCGCGATCCGCTTGCGGAATGCTGAGATCGAGATGGCCGCGGCACCCGAGTACGACTACGTTGTCGTGAACGAGGACGGGAAGATCGACGAGACAGGCGCACAGATCGCGGAGATCATCCGCAAGGAGAGCAAGAAGCCTCGGCACTACGACTTGTGACCGCGGAGCGGGCACAAGGCGCCGGAGCTGGCGAGCGTAGCGAGCCGATGCGGAGGTACGACTTGTGAGTCCGAGGACTGCACAGGTCGCGGTATTCGCCGGGATCCGCGGACCCGCGCGCACGTTCACCTACAGCGTCCCGGATGGCCTCGAACTCCTCCCGGGTCAGCTCGTGCGCGTCGGCTTCGGGCCTCGTTCCGTCGCCGGTGTCGTCACCGGGCTCGACGTCCCGTACGACGGGACGCTCCGTGCGATCGACGCGCTGGTGCACCCCCTGCCACTCCTTCGCGCGCATCAGCTCGCGCTCGCGGACTGGATCGCGCGCGAGTACCGCACCGGCATCGCGGACGCCGTGCGCGCGATGCTGCCGCCCGCGCTCGCCGGACGCGCACGTACCTCGCTGCCGGCGCCGCGTGGCGAGCGCAGCGAGGCGGTGTTTGCGCTCACGCCTGAGGGCAGCGCCGCGCTCTTGTCGCCTCAGCGCATCGGCGCACGACAGGTCGCGACACTCCGCGCGCTCTCGCTCGGCGCGCGCACCGCCCGCGATCTCGCGGACGGCGGCGGGTCGGCCGTCGCCGCGCGTGCGCTCGCGCGGCGTGGGCTCGCGATCGAGGGTGCACGCTCCGTCCGGCGTGTCCCCTCGGAGTTCGCGCTCCTCGAGGACGACTCGGTGCGTGACGCACGGGCCACGCCCGCGCAGAGCGAGGCTATCGCGGCGATCACCGAGCGCCTCGGGCGCGGCGACCCGTTCCTGCTCCATGGCGTGACTGCGAGCGGCAAGACCGAGGTCTATCTGCGCGCGACGGCAGCCGCGCTCGAGCGCGGCCTTGGCGCGATCGTGCTCGTGCCGGAGATCGCGCTCGCCGCGCAGGTGGTCGCGCGCTTCGTCGCGCGCTTCGGCGATCGCGTCGCACTGCTCCACTCGGCGCTCTCGGCCGGCGAGCGCTACGACGAGTGGCGTCGCGTGCTCGATGGCGTGGCGGACGTCGTCATCGGTTCGCGCTCCGCTCTGTTCGCGCCGCTGGAGCGGCCCGGTCTGATCGTCGTCGACGAGGAGCAGGAGCCCTCCTATAAGCAGGAGAGCGCGCCGCGCTATCACGCGGTCGACACGGCGCTCGCCCTCGGTCGCCTCGCCGACGCGGTCGTCGTGCTCGGCAGCGCGACGCCGCGCGTCACGACCTTCCACGCCGCGCGGACTGGTGCGATGCGGCTGCTCAAGCTGCCGGTGCGGGTTTCCGACCTGCCGCTGCCCGAGACGACGATCGTCGATCTGCGTGTCGAGCTCAAGGCCGGCAATCGCGGGACGCTCTCGCGCGCGCTGCGCGTCGCGCTCGAGAGGACCGTCGCGAATGGCGAGCAGGCCATCCTCTATCTCAATCGGCGCGGCTTCGCGACGATCGTCCTGTGCCGCGACTGTGGTTTCGTCGTGAACTGCCCAGCCTGCGACATCCCGTTCGCGTACCACCTCGACGGCTCGCTCGTGTGCCACCGCTGCGGACGGCGCGGCGTCCCGCCGGAGCTCTGTCCAGCCTGCGGTGGCCGGCGAATTCGCAATCTCGGAGTGGGTACTCAGCGCGTGGAGGAGCACGTGCGGGAGGTGGTCCCGCGCGCCCCGCTCATCCGCATGGATCGCGATGCCGTGCGCCTGAAGGGAGCGCACGCCGCGCTCTTCGAGAAGATGCGCAGCGGTCGTGCCCAGGTCATCGTCGGGACGCAGATGGTCGCGAAGGGCTTCGACCTGCCTGGCGTGTCGCTCGTCGGCGTCGTGAACGCCGACACCATCCTCAACCTCCCCGATCACACCTCGGCCGAGCGCACCTTCCAGTTGCTCACGCAGGTGCTCGGGCGCTCCGGGCGCGGCGAGGCCGGCGGCCGCGGCATCCTCCAGACGTATCTCCCCGACCACTACGCGATCCGTGCCGCGGCGGCGCACGACTACGCGACGTTCGCCGAAGCGGAGCTCGCCGGGCGACAGCGTTTCGGCTACCCGCCGTTCGGCCGGCTCGTGTTGCTGCAGACGCAGGCGAAGCGGCTCGACACGGTCACGAAGCGCGCCGATGCGCTCGCGTCGTCCTTCCGCAGCGCGGCGTCCGGCGACGCTGAGGTGTTCGGGCCGGCACCGGCGTTCGCCGCGAAACGCGGCGGCGCGTTCCGCATGCAGGTGATCCTGCGTGGACGCGATCCGATCGCGCTGCTCGAGCGCGTCCCCCCTGGCGAGGAGTGGACGGTCGACGTTGACCCGGTGACACTGCTCGGGTGACCGAGGAGCAGGACGAGCCGGGCCCACCGCCGCCTCCGCGGCTGCGTGTGACGAAGGGTTCGCCGTGGATCATCGACGGCGCACGGCGCGAGAAGTGGTCGCGCCCCGATTTCGTCGCAGCGAATGCCGTCGAGGTCCGGCAGATCGGCGACCCCGTGCTCCACGTGCCGGCGAAGAAGCCTCGTCTCTCGCGGCCTGAGCTCGAGACGATCGTCGGGCGAATGTTCGCGTCGATGGTCCTCGCGCGCGGGGTCGGCATCGCCGCGCCGCAGATCGGTGTGCCGCTGCGAATCGCGATCATGGACGTGGACGACGCGGGCGTCGTCGCGATCGAGCCGGAGCTCGAGTGGGCAAGCGAGACGGTCGAGGAGACTTCGGAAGGCTGCCTCTCGGTCCGCGGGCTCTACGGGATGCTCGACCGTCCCGTCGCCGCGCGCGTGCGCGCCGAGGACATCAACGGAAAGCGGTTCACCATCGAGGGGGAGGAGTTCGGCGCGCAGTGCATGATCCACGAGACCGAGCACCTCGCCGGCGTCCTCTACGTCGATCGCCTGAAGTCGCGCGCCGACCTGCATCCCGTCGAGTCGGATGAGGAGGACCGCGAGCGAGAGTCGGCATGAGGCCGCGGGTCATCTTCCTCGGTACCCCCGACTTCGCCGTCCCATCGCTCGACGCGCTCCGCCGCCTCCACGACGCCGGCGCGATCCAGCTCGTCGCTGCGGTCACGCAGCCGGACCGCGCGGGCAATCGCGGTCGCTTGACCGCGCCGCCGGTGAAGGAGCGCGCGACGGCGCTCCGCCTGCGCGTGCATCAGCCGCCGAAGCTCGGTCGCGACGCGATCGACGAGATCGTCGCAGAGCGTCCCGAGGTCCTCGTGTGGGCGGCGTACGGCAACCTCATCCCGCGCGCGCTCATCGACGCGGCTCGCGGGCGCGCCGTGAACGTGCACGCATCGCTTCTCCCGCGGTGGCGCGGCGCGGCGCCGGTGCATCGCGCGATCTTGGCCGGCGATCTCGAGACCGGCATCACGCTCATGGAAGGCACGCCCGAGCTCGACGCCGGCCCGATCCTGGCGCAGGAACGGACGCCGATCGCGCCGGGGGAGACCGCCGGCGAGCTCAGCGCGCGTCTCGCCGAGATCGGCGCACGACTCTTGGAGCGCGAGCTGCCGCGCTACCTCAACGGTGAGGTGCGCGGAAAGCCGCAGGACCCGCGACGCGTCACGGTCGCGCCGAAGATGACGACCGCCGACGGACTCATCGATTGGACGAGACCGGCTGACGAGATCGTGCGGCGGATCCACGGTGCGTCGCCCGATCCGGGCGCGCACACGACGCTCGGCGGCCAGCGGCTCGTCATCACGCGTGCCGCGATCGCCGGGGGCGCGCCGAGCCGCAACGGCACCGTGCAGCTGCGGGACGGCGTGCCGCATATCGCGGGCGGAGCGGGCTGGGTCCGCGTCGACGAAGTGCGCCCAGCGGGGAAGCGGACGATGAGCGGCGCGGACTGGGCGCGTGGAGCGCGAGGTCTCGAGGGTGCGCGAGTCCCGAGCTAAGGATGCGGACACTGGGAGCGCAAGGGCGTAGCTCGAGGCAGCGGTCGCTGCCCAGCTGAGTCCTACTGTGTGGCGCGACCCGTACCGTGCAGATGCGAAGTCAGTCAGAGGAGGTCTCTATGCGGTCGATCATCGTGGCCATCGCGCTTGCGCTTGGGTGGACGATCAGCGCCGCATCACCTGCCCACGCGGTGCCGATCCATCTTCACTGTCTGACGAACCCCGGCGGCACGCACGCGATCGCAGGAGGCCTGACAGCGAACGGGCCGCAGAAGGCCTTCGACAACTTCCACTGGTACGTGCACCTCGGCGCGTTCGCGAACAACTCGGCCGAAAGCCCCGTCACCCTTGCCGCGACATCCCCGACCGGATCCTGCGACTAAACGATTTCGTGAGCCCTCGGGGATGACGACTCGCCCTGAGAACGTCCGGGGAAGTGTCGCCCACAGATCCAGGTCAGGCGAGGTACAGGAGCACGGCGCCCGCGACAGGACCGAATGGCGCTAGTGGCGCGTGAGTAGCGGGTCTCGCATGAACATCGGGATCAATCCGTTCCCGCGGCGCTAGCCTGACCAGATGGCGGGCGAACGACGCGATTCGATCACGAGCAACATCGAGCACTGGACCGCGAACAACAGGAAGGGCCTCGACGCGCGGGCTGCGGATGCGTGGGCGCGATCATCGGTCACCTGGGGCATCTTCGGCATCCGCGAGCAGGACCTCGGCTCGCCGCTCGGGGACGTGCGCGACAAGGACGTGGTCGAGCTCGGGTGCGGGACCGCCTATTTCTCCGCGATCCTCGCGAAGCTCGGCGCGCGTCCGACAGGCGCCGATCCGACACCGGCGCAGCTCGCGACCGCTCGACGGATGCAGAAGGAGACCGGCATCATCTTCCCGCTCGTCGAGGCACCGGGAGAGCGCGTCCCGTTGCCGGACGCGTCCTTCGATCTCGTGGTCTCGGAGTACGGAGCGTCCCTTTGGGCGGAGCCGAAGCTGTGGCTCCGCGAGGCTGCCCGCCTGCTCCGGCCGGGCGGACGTCTCGTCTTCATGACGAACTCCCCACTCGCGATCCTCTGCTCTCCCGACACCGGCGATGTCGTCGATCGCCTGATGCGGCCCCAGAAGGGGATGTACCGGTACGAGTGGCCCGGCGAGGTCGGCGTCGAGTTCCATCTGCCGCACGGCGAATGGATCGACCTGCTTCGCGCGAGTGGCTTCGAGATCGAGCGGCTCATCGAGGTGTACGCCAACGAGGACTCGAAGCGACACGACTTCTACGGCTGGGTGTCACCGGAGTGGGCCCGCCAGTGGCCGCCTGAAGAGATCTGGACCGCGCGCAAGCGTTAGCCCGGTACCCTCGAACCATGAGCGACAGCCGCCCCGCGATCACCGACATCGATGAGCGAGCGCTCCTCGCGTGGCTCCGCGACCGCGACCAGCCCGCGTACCGTGCGCGCCAGATCCGCCGCCAGGTCGCGCGCGGCACAGCGGCCGACTGGAGTGGACTCACGGATCTCCCGACGCAGCTCCGCGACGCGCTGGAGCGTTCCTTTAGATGGAGCGCGGTCGAGCTCGCGCACGAGGTGGAGAGCGCCGACGGCGAGACGCGGAAAGCGTTGCTCCGGCTCCACGACGGCCATCACATCGAGTCCGTCCTCATGCCGCATCACGGCGCGCGCAACTCCGTCTGCTTTTCCACGCAGGCGGGTTGCCCGATGGCCTGCGCGTTCTGCGCCACGGGCGAGATGGGCCTCGTGCGGAACCTCACCGTCGCCGAGATCGTCGACCAGATCCGCCACTGGCAGCGTGAGCTCGTCGCGCGGCGCGAGCGTGTGTCGCACGTCGTCGCGATGGGGATGGGCGAGCCGCTCGCCAACCTCGACGCGACCGTAGCAGCGGTGCGCATGCTCATCGACCCGGAGCTCTTCGGCATCAGTCCGCGGCGCGTGACGATCTCGACCGTGGGCGTCGTGCCCGCGATGGACGAGCTCGGCGCGCTCGACCTGCCGATGAACCTCGCCGTCTCGATCCACGCGCCGAACGACGAGATCCGCTCGCAGATCGTGCCGCTGAACAAGCGCTGGAAGATCGATGAAGTGCTCGCGGCCTCGAAGCGCTACGTCGAGCGGACGAAGCGTCGCATCACGTTCGAGTACGTCCTGCTCTCGGGCGTGAACGACTCAGAGCTGAACGCGACGGAGCTCGCCGAGCGGATCGCCCGGCTTGGGCGCGTCGGCGACTACCACGTGAACCTCATCCCGGTGAACGCGGGTCCAGGTGGGTTCGCGCGCCCGCCGGTCGCGCGGATGGAGCGCTTCGCGGAAGTGCTGCAGGAGCACGGGATCGCCGCGACGCTGCGCATCAGCAAGGGGCAGGACATCGCCGCGGGGTGTGGTCAGCTGAAAGTCCCTGAAGGAAAGGCAGCGACGAGCTAGCGGGCCTTTGCCTTCTCGCGCTTCTTCGCCATGCGCGCGTCCTTCGTCTGGTCACGACGGCAGCGCGTGCAGAGCAGCAGCTTGTCGCCGTTGACGACAGCCGGGTGCAGGTTCGCGTCGAAGCGACGGCGCGTGTGCACCTTCGAGTGGCTCACGTTGGATCCGAACGTTGCGGTCTTTCCGCAGATCGCGCAGGCGCGTGGCATCGGCGACAACTCCTCAGGGGGACTGAACGCCAATGTTACAGTCGCGCGCATCGCGACGCAATGCGACGGCACGACCCTGTTGCGCGTTCTCGAAGCCGCCGCCGATCGTCTGGAGCGCGGCGCCGACGAAGTGAACGCGCTCAACGTGTATCCGGTCCCCGACGGCGACACGGGCACGAACATGCTCCACACGGTGCGCTCGGCGCTGAAGTACGCGCGCGCCGCGGAGCCGACGCTCGCCGCGGTGAGCGCGGGCGCCGCGCACGGCGCGCTCATGGGCGCGCGCGGAAATAGCGGCGTGATCCTGTCGCAGGTCGTGCGCGGTCTGAAGGAAGCGCTCGCGAGCGCCGACACCCTCGGTCCGAAGGAGCTGCGCAAGGTGCTGAACCTCGCGCGCATCCACGCGCACGATGCTGTCACCGCGCCCGCGCCGGGGACGATCCTCACCGTCACGGTCGCCATCGAGGACGCGGGCGCCGACGACTCGGGCGACGTCGCGGGCATGCTCGAGCGCATCGTCGCGGCGGCCGACGCCGCGGTGAAGAGGACGCAAGTGGAGAACCCGACGAACATGGCCGCCGGCGTGGTGGATGCTGGCGCGCGTGGCCTGTACTTCCTCCTCGTCGGCGTCCACGAGGCGCTCTCCGGCAAGACGATCGAGCCCGCGAAGGCCGCCGCGCCGGTGACGATGCCGTCGGTCGCCGCCGCGCATGCGCAGGCCGAGGGCGTCGCGTCGTGGAAGGGCGCGTACGACGTGCAGTTCCTGGTCGAGCATCCGTCGCGCGCGCGATCGGCGTCGTGCGCAAGGAGATGGAGGCGTTCGGCGCGGACTGCGTCCTCGTCGTCGGCGACGAGGACGTCATGAAGGTCCACGTCCACACGCTCCATCCCGATCAGATCGTGCGCATCGGGCTCACCGCCGGGCGTATCGCCGACGTCGTCGTCGAGGACCTCGACGCGATGACCGCGGAGCACGAGCGCGCCACCGGCATCGTCGTCGAGCCACCGAAGCCGACGGCGGACGTCGGCGTCCTCGCGATCGTCCCCGGCAACGGCTTCGCGAGCGTGGCGGCGTCGCTCGGCGCGACGACGATGCGCGGCGGCGCGACGATGAACCCATCCACCGAGGAGATCCTCGCCGGCATCCATGAGGCGAACGCCCGTCATGTCATCGTCCTGCCGAACGACAAGAACGTCATTCTCGCGGCCGAGTCGGCCAAGAAGCTCGCCGAGCACGCGGTCACGGTGATCCCCACGCGGAACGTCGGTCAGGGCATGGCCGCGCTCGTCGCGTTCGATCCGAACAAGGACGCCGAGACGGTCGTGGCGGAGATGCGCGAAGTGTCCGAGCGCGCGCACGGCATCGAGGTCACGCGGGCCATCCGCACGACGACGATCGACGGTCAGCGCATCCGTGAGGGCGAGGCGATCGCGATCCTCGACGGCCGGCTCGTCGCGCACGGCGAGGATGAGGTCACCGTACTGGTCGAGGCGGCAAAGCGTCTCTCCGAGACCGAGGTCTTCACCCTCTACAGCGGCGCCGACGTCGACGCGACACGCGTCGAGTACGCGGCGCAGCGCCTCCGTGCCTCGTGCCCGCGCGCGTCGGTCGAGGTCGTGTCCGGCGGCCAGTCGCACTACCCCTTCATCGTCGCGGCGGAGTAGCCGGCTCAGGGCGCACCATTGCGCTCATGTCGACGGATGCGGCCGCGGGCAGCGGCACAAAGGCGAGCCGCGCGCCGTCCTCATCGCTTGATCTGCCGGTCACCGCGCTGCCGGGCGTCGGCCGGCAGTACGAGAAGCTCCTCGAGCGCCTCGAGATCCGGACGATGGGCGACCTTCTCTGGCACCTGCCGCGGACGTACATCGACTACTCGAAGTTCACGCCGCTCCGCCAGCTGCGACCGGCGAAAGAGACGACGGTCGAGGCGATCCTCGGCCGCATCGGCCAGCGCCGCACCGCGCGCGGCCAGGTGATGACCGAGGTCGAGCTCATCGACCCAGCGGACAACGCGCCGACGAACATCCGCGCGACGTGGTTCGGGCGCCAGTTCATCAAGGAGCGCTTTCCCGAGGGCCAGCTCGTGAGATTGTCCGGCAAGGTCGGCTTCTTCGGCCGAGCCCTGCAGCTCTCGAATCCGAAGATCGAGCGTGCCGACAGCGAGGCGGTGCACACCGGCCGCATCGTGCCGATCTACCGGCTGACCGAAGGACTGAAGGAGGGCGTGCTCCGCCGATGGCTGCACACGGCGGTCGAGGGCGGCCCGCGCCGTTCGCCGGTCGTGAACGAGGTCGTCGAGCGCCTACCCGATGCGATCCGCGGTCGGCGCCGCCTCATGCCGATCCGCGACGCGCTCCGGGAGATCCACTTCCCGACGACCTGGCAGGGCAACTTCGACGCCCGGCGACGGCTCGCGTTCGATGAGCTCTTCGTCCTGCAGCTCGCGCTCGGCCAGAAGCGCGCGCGATGGACGAAGGAGGCGAAGGCGCTCCGCCTGAGCGTGAGCGACGCGACGGTCGAGGGCTGGATCTCGGCGCTCCCGTTCTCGCTGACTGAGGGCCAGCGGGCCTCGGTCGCGGACATCCGCAAGGATGTCGCGCGGACCGTGCCGATGTCGCGCCTCCTCGAAGGTGATGTCGGTTCCGGCAAGACGGTCGTGGCCGCGCTCGCGGCGCGTCTGGCCGTCGCGTCGGGCGCGCAGGCCGCGCTCATGGCGCCGACCGAGCTCCTCGCGCAGCAGCACTACGACTCGCTCACGAAGATCTTCGAGACGCGACCTCGGGTCGCCGAAGCGGTGCCCCTCTCCCCGGGCCCGCGCGTCGCGCTGCTTACGTCGAGCGTGACCGGCGCCGCGCGCGCGCAGACGCTCGAGGCGCTCACGTCCGGTGCGATCGACGTGCTCGTCGGGACGCATGCGCTGGTGGAAGAGGGCGTGTCGTTCAAACGCCTCGCCCTCGCGATCGTCGACGAGCAGCACCGCTTCGGCGTCCGCCAGCGCGCGAGCTTCCGCGACAAGGGCGTCGACCCGCACCTACTTCTCACCACGGCGACGCCGATCCCGCAGACCCTCCAGCAGACGCTGTATCGGGACCTCGACATCAGCATCCTCGACGAGCTGCCGTCGGGCGAGCAGCGCATCCGCACCGAAGTGCGTCCGTCGGAGGCGCTGCCGAAGGTGTGGCCCTGGTTGAAGGAGCGCATCGCGGCGGGGGAGCAGGCCTTCATCGTCACGCCGCGCATCGAGGAGGACCCGAACGACGAGCTTCCGAGCGCGGAAGCCACGTACCGCGACCTCTCGAAGAAGGAGCTCGCGGGCGTCCGCGTCGCGCTCCTGCACGGACGCATGCCTGCGCGCGATCGCGACAGGATCATGGCCCGCTTCGCGGCGCAGGAGCTTGACGTCCTCGTCGCGACCACCGTCGTCGAGGTCGGCATCGACATCCCGAACGCGACGGTGATGATCGTGCTCGGCGCCGAGCGCTTCGGTCTCGCGCAGCTCCACCAGCTGCGCGGTCGGGTCGGACGCCGGGGACAGCGCGCGTTCGCGATCCTCGTCTCGGAGAAGGCCGAGGAGTCCGAGCGGCTCGCCGCGATGACCGAGATCAGCGAGCGGACCGGCAAGGCGCTCAACGGGTTCGAGCTGGCCGAGCGTGATCTCCGCATCCGCGGTGCCGGTCAGTTCCTGGGGAAGGAGCAGAGTGGCGAGTCCGAGCTGCGCATCGTCGACCTCGCGGACGCCGACCCCGCGCTCATCGACGAGACGCGCGTCGAGGCCGACCGCCTTCTCGAAAGCGATCCGCAGCTCGAACATCCCGAACATGCGGAGCTCAACGCCGCGGTCGATGGGCTCTGGCGCCGCTACGCGCAGGCATGAGGGTCATCGCGGGCGAGGCGAAGGGTCGCACCCTCGTTGCGCCCAAGGGCACCGGGACGCGACCCGCGACGGACCGCATCCGCGAAACGCTGTTCGCGATCCTCGAGCCCGAGCTCGGCGACGCCCGCGTGCTCGATCTCTTCGCCGGCGCCGGCACGATGGGCATCGAGGCGCTCAGTCGTGGCGCCGCGCACGTCGTCTTCGTCGAGCGCGCGGCCGCGGCGGTAGAAGCGCTGCGACGAAATCTCGCGACCACGGGATTCGGAGAGCGCGCGGAGGTGGTGGCGGCGAACGTCATCGGATTCCTCGACCGGGGCGTTCCGGGCGAGGGGGCCGACCTCGTGTTCCTGGACCCGCCGTTCGCGGATGTGGCGATCCTCGAGACGACCATCGCTCATCCGAACCTCGGAGCGGCGCTCGCACCAGGCGCGACGGTCGTCGCGCGCGTGCTCCGAAAGCATCGTCCCGTGACGCCTGCTCACGTCACCGTCGCGCGGACGAAGCAGATCGGTGAGGAGGACCTGCTGTTCCTGCGGTATCGTGACTCGCGCGGAGGAGGGTGAGCCTTGGACATCCAGTTCCTTGTCGAACGGCTCGAAGCCCTGGTCGTGAATGCGCGCAAGATGCCGCTGACGAGCCAGATCATCCTCGAGCAGGCCACCATCCTCGACCTCATCGATCAGCTGCGCGTCGCGATCCCCGAGGAGGTCCGCCAGGCACGGCGCATCAATCAGGAGAGCGACCGCGTGCTTGGGCGAGCGCGCGATGAGGCCGAACAGATCATCGGCGCGGCGCAGGAGCAGGCGGCGCTCCTCTTGCAAGATCAGTCGATCCTGCGCGAGGCGGAGACGAAGGCGCAGGACATCCTCGATCGCGCGCAGGGAAAGTCGGAGGAGACGATGCGGGGCGCCGATGAGTACGCCGCGGACGTCCTCGTCCGCCTCGAGAGCGACCTCGTGAAGACGCTGTCGATCATCAAGAAGAGCCTTGAGGTCATCGAGGAGCGGACGCCCCGACCGACGGAGGGCTGATCACCGTGATCATCAACGTCGCGCCGCTGCTCAAAGAGCCGGTCGGCGCGCAGGTCGACTTCCACATCGTCGAAGACCCGCTCGACGAGCACGGCGAGAACGCCGGGCTGCGCGAGGCCGGCGCGACGTCGATCGATGCCGATGTTCAGGCGACGCACACCAATCCCGGCGCATACCTCGAAGGCCGAGCCGACGCGCGGGTGGAGGTCGAGTGCAGCCGTTGCCTGCGTCTCTTCGAGACGCCGGTACACACCGACTTCGCCGAGCAGTACTACCAGACGATCGGTGTCGCGAACGGCGAGCCGCTCGCCGCGCCGCCACGCGACGCAA
Organism: Candidatus Limnocylindria bacterium; assembly: GCA_044866725.1. Taxonomy (GTDB): domain Bacteria; phylum Chloroflexota; class Limnocylindria; order P2-11E; family P2-11E; genus CF-39. The sequence continues at coordinate 15,157 of JBIOUD010000086.1, forward strand.
AGACGATCGGTGCTGACTTCAAGATCGACCTTACCCCGCTCCTGCGCGAGGAGCTCATCCTCGCTATGCCGCTCGCGCCGCTACACGCGCAGGACTGCAAGGGCCTCTGCGAGACGTGCGGGCGCGATCTGAACGACGGCCCGCACTCTCACGACGAGCCGACCGACGTGCGCTGGGCGAAGCTCGAGGCGCTCAAGGACTTCCACGCCGAGCGCGACTAGCGGATGCGCGTGGCCTATGGCCGCTACAATGGGCGTAATCCCCTCTAGGAGTTTCCATTGGCTGGTCATCCAAAAAAGCGGATCCCGCATGCCGCTCAGGGCGAGCGCCGGAGTCACCTCGCGCTGAAGGCGCAGAACCTCGTCGCCTGCCCGCAGTGCCGTAGTCCGAAGCCGCCGCACCAGGCGTGCCCGCATTGCGGCACGTTCCGCGGCCGTCAGGTCATCAAGATCAAGACGAGGCGCTCGGCCGCGA
>JBIOUD010000087.1:0-2751 GCA_044866725.1 Candidatus Limnocylindria bacterium
CCAGCGGGATGTACGAGACGATGAAGAAGCTCGTGGCCCACACCAGGCCGCCGAGTCCACCGACGTAGAGGGGCGCACCGACGGACGGCGTTCCGCTGGGTGAGGTGAGGTCGAAGGCCAGGACCAGCGCCAGCACCATGGCAAAGACCATGAGCGACACGAACAGCGCGAGCTTCAGCGCGGGCCGCAGCGGTGCGACGAAGAACGCAGAGATCGCCAGTGCCACAGCGACCGCGAGCTGCGCTCCTGCGAAGACGAGCGGCGCAAGCTGATCGAGGAACATCCGGAGGGCCGTGCGAGAATCGAACTCGCGGCCTAGGGATTAGAAAGCCCCCGCTCTATCCACTGAGCTAACGGCCCGCGTCAATTATCGAGCACGCGATGCCGCTATCGGGCGGTGTGGATCGGTCTCCCGCGCGCCACGAGCGCGGCCTCGCGGAACGTCTCCGCGAGCGTCGGGTGCGCGTGGATCGTCGCGATCACATCGTCCGTGGTCGCCTCGAGCCGCATCGCCAGCGCCGCCTCGGCGACCAGCTCGCTGGCCTGGGCCCCGACGCTGTGGACGCCGACGATGCGCTGGTCCTTCCCCGCCGTGACGATCTTCATGACGCCGTCGCTCTCGCCGAGCGCCCGCGCGCGCCCCGACGCCTTGAATGAGAACCGCGCGGCCTTGACGTCGTCGCCGTGCTTCTCCTTGGCCTGCGCCTCGGTGAGCCCGACCTGCGCGATCTCCGGGTGTGTGTACACCACGTTCGGGACGACGTCGTAGTCCATCGCTGCGTCCTCGCCCAGGATCGTGTCCACCGCGACCTCGCCCTGTGTCGAGGCGACATGCGCGAGCTTCGGGGCCCGCGGATCGCCGATGCAGTCCCCGATGGCCCAGACGCCCTTGACGCTCGTCCGCATCCGTTCGTCCACCGTGATGCCGAGCTTGTTCGTCGCCAGCCCGGCCCGCTCGACGCCCGAGTAGTTCGCCACGCGGCCGGCGCCGAGCAGCACCTCGTCGCCCTCGAACGTCTTCGACGAGCCGCCGACGTCCGCGGTGACCGTCACCGCGGCGCCCGAGCGCGCCACCTCCGTGACGCGCGCCTCCGTCACGATGCTGATGCCGCGCGACTGCAGCGAACGGACGAGGAGACGGACCAGCTCGGGGTCCGCGTACGCAATCGGCTGCGCCAGCATCTCGATGACCGTGACCTCGCTCCCGAGCTCCGCGAAGAACGTTCCGAGCTCGAGGCCGATCGCTCCGCCGCCGATGACGATGAGACGCTTCGGTACGGTCGTGACCGAGAGGGCCGCGACGTTGTCGAGCGGTCTCGACTCGGCGAGCCCCTTGATCGGGGGCATGCCCACCTTTGACCCGGTCGCGACGATGACGCTCTTCGCGTCGATCGCGCGCTCCCCGTCGGCCGCCTTGACCTTCAGCTGGGTCGGGGATACGAGCGTGCCCTCCCCCTTGATGAGGTCGACCTTCCGCGCCTTCAGCAGCTGCTCGACGCCGGCGACGTTCTGCGCCACGACGGCGTCCTTGCGGGCCACGGCCTTCGCGAGATCGAACCGCGCGCCCTGGACGACGATCCCATGCTCCTCGCCGTGCGTCGTGACCCAGTACGCGTGACTCGAGTCGAGCAGCGCTTTCGACGGGATGCAGCCGACGGTCACGCAGATGCCACCGACCCGATCCCGCTCGACCAGCGCGACACGCGCCCCCTTGATGCCCGCGTGAAGTGCCGCGACATAGCCGCCGGGACCCCCGCCCAAAATGGCGATGTCGTACGGCGTCACTCGAAAAGCGTAGCCACTTCGGATGCGTCGCGCTCCAGTGGGTGGCCCGCGTACCCGTGTCGCGCGTACATGCGGAGATACAGCGGAAGGAAGGCGAGCCCGAGCCGCTCGTACTGCTTCACGTGCCGGAGCTCGTGCGTCCAGAGCGCGTCCGTCGGCTCGCGCGCGAAGACGAGGACGTGCCCGAAGGTGATGGCGACGTAACCGCGGCGCGTGAGGATCAGATGCGCGAGCCCGCGGTCGCTCACGTAGAGGAAGCAGCCGTCGCGGAAGCGCGGCCGCGCGAAGGACAGTCGACCCAGCAGGTGACCGATCGGATCGGCGTGGTGGGCCGCGAGCCTGCGCGCGACCCTACTGCTCGATGCTATCGAGCACCACCTGCAGCGCGGCGGTCACGCGCTCGCGTGTGGTCACGCGACCGTCGAAGCGGAGCGTGAGCTGACGGTCCAGCGGCGCCATGTTGACCTCGACGACGCCGTCGATCTTCCTGCTCTCCGTCGCCACCTGCGACGCGCAGGAGCTTCACATCAGCGCGGAGATCTCGAATGAGATCTCCTCTACGTCGGTCGCTGCCGGTCCCGCGGCCGGATCGCCGGTCGCGGGCGCGCCGCAGCCGACGAGGATCGCCGCGAGCAACAGAAAGGGCGCCAAGCGCACGAACGTCATTGTGCGCCTGGCGCCCAGGGTCGCTGGTCGCTAAGGGCTACCGGTCGACGGGCTTGTCGATGTGCTCGTCCTTGAGATCGCCGACGCCCTGCTTGACCTTGCCCTTGGCCTGGTCGAACTTGCCGCCGATCTCGGTCGAGCGGTCGCCACCGAGCTTGCCGACGCCCTCCTTGACCTTGCCCTTGGTCTCGTCGAACTTGCCCTCGAGCTCGAGGTCGTCACCAGTCTTCTCGTTCATGTGGGTCTTGTCCTTCATGAGAATCCTCCTCTGAATTGGGCCGTTCTCGGCCCGCCTGCAGT
>JBIOUD010000088.1:0-5712 GCA_044866725.1 Candidatus Limnocylindria bacterium
GCTCATTGAGGCTCTAGCCGTCCTCCTCGCCGTCGCCACCGCGGCGGCGTATGCGCGTGGCGTCCGCCGGATGAAGCGGCGGCGCTGGCCGGCCTGGCGCACCGGCGTGTTCTTCCTCGGTATCGCGGTCGTGCTGTTCGCCCTCGCGCCGGCGGTCGACGTGCTCGCCGCCGATCTCTTCAGCGTCCACATGCTCCAGCACGTGCTGCTCACCGCGATCGCTCCGCCGCTCCTCTTCATCGGCGAGCCGGTGCGGCCGGTGCTGCTCGGCCTGCCGGACGTCCTGCGCGCGCGCGTCGTGCGCCCGCTGGCGCGCAGCGGCGCGGCGCGCGGGGCGATGCAGGCGCTGCGGCATCCGCTCGTCGCCGTGCTCCTCTTCGTGGGCGGGGTGTACCTCTGGCACTGGCCGGCGCTGTACGAGGCGGCGGTGAACGATGCGGTGGTGCACGTCATCGAGCACGCGCACTTCTTCGGGAGCGCGATGCTCTTCTGGAGCGTCGTCATCGATCCGGTCCCGTTCCGCGGGACGCTCCCGTATGCGGCACGCATCGTCTACCTGCTCCTCGCCGGCGCCGCGCAGAACACGCTCCTCGGCGGCATCCTCTCGTTCTCCACACGACTGCTGTATCCGCACTACGCCGACCGCACCGCCGCCTACGGGATCGATGCGCTCACCGATCAGCGCATCGGTGGCGCGCTCATGTGGGTCGTCGGCGATGCGGTGTTCCTGCTCGGCGTCTCGCTCGCGTTCTTCCGCTGGCTCGCGCACGAGGAGGAAACGCAGCGACGCCGCGAGCGCGGTACGCTGCGTTCGTGAGACGTTCCCTCGCGCTGCTGCTCGGCGTCGCCATGACCGTCGCGTCGTGCGCCGGGGCGGCCGAGACGATCCCGCCGGACGTCGACCTCGCGGTGACGATGAAGGACTACCGGGTCGAGATGAACGTCACGACCGTGAAGGCGGGAACGGTGAAGATCGGCATCAAGAACGCCGGCGGCATGGAGCACTCATTCGAGCTCATCAGGTCGGAGCTCCCGTTCGACAAGCTGCCCATGGACACGGGCGCGGCGAAGGCCAAGGAAGACGGGCTGGTGAAGCAGGTGAAGAGCATCGCCGTGGGCAAGGTATCGACTCTCACCGCGGAGCTCGCGGCTGGGAAGTACGTCGTGATCTGCAACGTCGCGGGCCACTACCAGCTGGGGATGCGAGCCGCGCTAACGGTGGAGTGAGCTCACTCCAACACCAGCAGGAACTGCACGAGGTCGTTGACCTGCTGCTCTGAGAGGCCGAGGTTCGGCATCGCGGTCCCCGGCTTCACCGCCGGAGGGTCGGAGATCCACCGTCTGAGATTCTCTTCGTTGACGGGTGACAGCACGCCCCCCGCGATGCTCGGCTTGCTCGCAACGTGCGTCAGATCCGGCGCGCCCGGGAATTTGCCACCGGTCAGCCCCTGGACGGTGTGACACCCCGCGCACGCGAGACTGCGGAATAGCTCGCGACCACGGCGCGTCTCCTCGGAAGTGAACCGCTCCGCACGGACCTTCGCGTCCGTGATCCACTGGGCGTACTCGTTCACCGGGTGCACGACGAGCGTGATCAGCATGTCGGCGTGCCCATCGCCGCAGAACTCGAGGCACTGGCCCTTGTATGTTCCGGGCCGGTCGGCTTGGATCCAGAGGTCGGTGGCACGTCCCGGGACTGCGTCCTTCTTCCCCCCGACCGACGGGACCCAGAACGAGTGGATGACGTCCTTCGCGGACAGCTCGATGCGGACCTTCATGCCCACGGGGATGTGCAGCTCCTGCGCATCGGTCAGGAACGAACCGTCCTTGAGCCGGAAGCGGTCCTCCTGGGGGTAGCTGAAGTTCCACGACCACTGCGTTCCCTCGGCATGCACGACCATGCCGACGTCGCCGCCACGGCTGTTGTTGATGAAGTCGAGCTTCTGCCACGAGAGGACGGAGAAGCTCACGACCATGAGCGTCGGGATCACGGTCCAGGTGAGCTCCAGCATGTTGTGGCCGTGGAACTGCTTCGCGACGTGCCCCGGGCGCTCGCGGAAGCGGATGCCCGCGTAGATGATGGCGCCGTCGACGATCGCGAGCACCACGACGGCGGCGACGAACATGATCCAGTAGAGCTCCGCGATCGAGGCCGCGATCGGACCCTGTGGGTCGTTCGGCCACGGGCCCTCGGCGAGCGCGGCGGTCGATGAGAGAAGCACGATGACGAGGGCGGCGAGCAGGCCGAGCGCGATGCGCACGCGGACCGGGAACATCGCGAAAGAGACTAGGGCGTCATTTCGACACGCGCCAATCGCCGTCATTGACGCCATGCGCGGCCCGTCCCGCTGTCCCTAGACTGTCGGGCATGTCAGGACATCACGAACCGACGGCGGCGGTCGAGCACGAGCCGCACCTGCCGTCGCCGAGCATGTCGCCACCGATCATCGGCCTCGGCGTCACGTTCCTCTCGTTCGGGATCCTGTTCGGCATCGTGTTCATCGCGATCGGCGTCGTGATCCTGCTCATCGGGCTCGCCACCTGGCTCATCGATGATGCCCGCGCGTACGTCGCGGCCGACGACCGCGACGCCGGGTACGGCGGGCATTAGCGCGTTGAGCACGCGTATCGAAGAGCGGCAGATCGTCCGCGGGCGGCGCGAGCGCCCCCGCGACCGCCTCCCGGCGAACGAGACCGGTCTGGAGGCCCAGCCCGGCCGGTTCTCTCACGGCATGTGGGCCTGCATCCTGTTCGTCTCGAGCGAGGCGATGTTCTTCCTCGCGCTGTTCACCACGTACTTCTTCCTCCGTGGACGCGTGCCGGAGTGGGAGCCGATCTTCCAGCGCTGTATCGACGTCTGCGAGAAGCCCCACTGGAACTCGGTCACGCCGATCTTCGGCGTGTCAGTACCGATGGTGGCGATCAACACCGCGGTGCTGCTGGCGTCGAGCGTGACGATGCAGCTCGCGGTCAATGCGATCAAGAAGGGCGATCGCAGAGGGCTCATCAATTGGCTGATCCCCACCGTGCTCATGGGGGTGTGGTTCATCACGGGACAGGTCTACGAGTACACCAAGCTCGGCTTCCTACCGGACAACAGCATCTTCGCGGCGGTGTTCTTCACGCTCACCGGCTTCCACGGCGCGCACGTGACCGGCGGCATCCTCATGAACGCGCTGGTGCTCTTCCGCGCGCTACGCGGCCAGTTCTCCGCGCAGCGTCATCTCGCGGTCGAGGCCGCGTCGATCTACTGGCACTTCGTGGACGTGGTGTGGATCGGCCTCTTCACGATCATCTACATCATTGGCTGACGGCGGGCGCTAGCCCTCTCTGATCAGCGCGCGCAGATCGTCCAGCAGCCAGTTCGGCGGATCGCTCGAGTGCACGAGCGCACGCTCACGGCCGCGCCCATCGATGAGATAGATCGCGTCGTTGTGCTCCACAGCTCGCGCGCCCGATGACGCGAACGCGCCGACGCCGTAGAGGGACCACACCGCGGCGAGCTGATCGCGTGAGCCGATGAGGTAGTGCCAGCCGTCGCGCAGATCGTGACGATCCGAGAACTCGCGCACCGCCGCCGGCGTGTCGCCTTCGGGATCGACGGACACCGCAACGAAGACGACCTTCGACGCGTTCTCGGCGAGCGTGCGCTGCGCGGCCCGGAACTGACCCGCGGTGAGCGGGCACACGTCGGGACAGCGCGTGAACAGGAACGCGAGCGCGACGGTCCTCGGTCGTAGCGACGACAGCGTCACACTGCGGCCGGTCAGTCCGTCGGTCAGCGTGAAGTCGGGCGCAGCGTTCTTCTGGAGCTCGGTACCAAAGAGGCGATCCGCATCACACGACGAGAGCACGAGCGCGAACGTCAGCGCGAGCGCGAGAGCGCGGATCACCAATCGAGCATATGGCGCAGCATCGATGCGATGCCCCCACTCGCGGTCAGCGTCGGCTACGTCGTGCTCATCGCGGTCTGGGGCTCCACCTGGGCGGCGATCAAGGTCGGCGTCGACGCGGTCCCGCCGTTCGTCTTCGCGTTCGAGCGTGCCGTCGCCGTGTCGATCATCCTCATCGCGCTCTCGCTCGCGATGCGGCATCCGTTCCCGCGCGACAGGCGCGTCATCCTCGCCGCGGCCGTCGTCGGGATCTTCAACACCGGGACGAGCTGGGCGATCATCTTCTGGTCCGAGCAGTACGTGCCGAGCGGGCTCGTTTCCGTGTTCGGCGCGTCGAGCCCGATCTGGACCGCGCTCCTCGCGCACTACCTGGTGCGCGGCGACCGGCTCTCACCCACGAAGGTGCTCGGGATGCTCCTCGGGCTCGCCGGCATCGGCGTCCTCGTCGGCGCGCCCGACACGGCTGGCCGGCCGGAGGTGCTGACGGCGAGCGTGCTGCTCGCGGTCATGCCGATCAGCTGGGCGGTCGGCGCGGTGCTGCAAGCCCGCGTGCTCCGTCAGGGATCGCCGCTGCCGCTCGTCGCGATCGGGACGACGGCGGGCTCGCTGGTCCTCCTCCCGTTGGCCGCGGCGCAGTCAGGCGAGGCCGCGCACTGGGACGCCGGCGCCGCCCTGGCGTTCGGCTACCTGGTCGTGTTCGGCTCATGCGTCGGGCTCGTGCTGCAGATGTGGCTTACGCGCCGGCTGCGCCCGACGACGTTGACGCTCGCCCAGGTCGTCATCCCGGCGCAGGCGCTGCTCATCGGCGCGGTCGCGCTCGGCGAGAAGATCACCTGGCGCATGCTGGCCGGCGCGGCGCTGGTGGTCGTCGCCGTCGCCCTCAATGCCGCCGCGGGCGGCGGCACACGGGCCGAGCCAGCTCCCGCGACATCGCCGGCCGACTGACGCGCTGACTTTCCGACGACTCGTCCTTTATTTCCGCCTGCCTCAACGCGATAGTCGCCGCGACGGGCCCAGCGACAAATTCGCCGGTGGGGTCGGGAGGGCCCACCAATGTCGTTCCGTCGTGTTGTCATCGCGATCACCGTCGCCTTCGCGCTCGCGTTCTCAGCGAACATCGCAGCTGACACGGCCAACGCCTGTGACCCAACGTCGAACGGCGGCTACTGCTAGGCGCTCTTGAGTGACGACCGGCCGTAGCCAGCGGGTGTTTCGGCCGACCGAGACACATCCGGGCACCTGGGCCCGCGCGGACCCCGACCGGCAACGCCCCGGTCTCGGTCCAAAAAGGCCAGGTAAAGCCTTGGTTGACCGAACCCTTGCCGCGCCGTAAAGTGCCCCGCGCATGGGTGCCGTTCGTTCCCCGATGGTCGCCGACGTCGGCGCGCGCATCCGCTCGCTGAGGACGGCGAAGGGACTCACGCAGGCGCAGGTCGCCGAGCCGAACTACACCAAGGCCTACATCTCGATGCTCGAGTCTGGGCGCACCCGTGCATCGATGAAGGCCCTCGAGCACATCGCCGGTGTCCTCGGTGTGAAGCCGGCGGACCTGCTCGGCGGCGTGGCGGCCCCGGCGACGCCTCAGTACCACCTGCTCGAAGCTCGTCGATACATCGAGCAGCAGCGCGCGCAGGAGGCGATCCCGATCCTCGAGGGTCTGGAAGAGGGTCTCGGAGCGTCCGATCAGCTCGTCCGGTTGCGGTATCTCGCCATTGGCTATAACGCGCTGGGCCAGCCCAAGCAGGCGTTCCCTCTCATCGAAAGGGCGCTGCGGATGGCCGAGCTCCTCGAAGATGAAGAGGAGAAGGTTCGGGTCAAC
>JBIOUD010000089.1:0-4933 GCA_044866725.1 Candidatus Limnocylindria bacterium
CACCGTGCGCGCGTGCCGGTGCTGCCTGGTTACATGGACGACGACCAGCAGGACGACGCGTTCATCGCGGCCGGCCAGCGGATCGGCTTCCCCGTCATGGTGAAGCCGGTCGCCGGCGGCGGAGGCATTGGCATGCAGCGCGTACGCGAGCCGGCGGCGCTGCGTGACGCGCTCGCGAAAGCGAGGCGGATCGCCACGGCATCGTTCGGTGACGAGCGCCTGATGCTCGAGCGCCTCGTGGAGCGACCGCGCCACGTCGAGGTCCAGATCCTCGCCGACACGCACGGCAACGTCGTCGCGCTCGGCGAGCGCGACTGCTCGACGCAGCGACGTCATCAGAAGGTGCTCGAGGAGACGCCTGCGCCCTCGCTCGATGACGCACAGCGCAAGTCGCTCGCCGACGCCGCGGTCGCGCTCGCGCGCGCCGCAGATTACGTGAACGCCGGCACCGTCGAGTTCGCCGTGGACGACAAGGGCGAGTTCTTCTTCCTCGAGGTGAACGCGCGGCTCCAGGTCGAGCACCCGGTGACCGAGCTGGTGTGGGACATCGACCTCGTCGAGCAGCAGCTGCGCATCGCGCTCGGCGAGCGCCTCAAGCTGAAGGAGCCGGCTCCGCGCGGCCACGCGATCGAGGTGCGCCTCTACGCCGAAGATGTGCACGCGGGCTTCCTCCCGTCGACCGGCCGTCTCTTGCACCTGCGCTGGCCCGATGGCATCCGCGTCGACGCCGGATACGACGAGGGCAACGAGGTCACGCGCCATTACGACCCGCTGGTCGCGAAGCTCATCGCGCACGGCCCGCACCGCAAGCTCGCCCTCGCGAAGCTCGATGAGGCGCTGCTGCGGACGGAAGTGCTCGGCGTACGCACGAACCTTCCGTTCCTGCGCAGGCTCGTCGCGCATCCCGACGTGCAGCGCGGACGCATCGACACCGAGCTCGTGGGCCGCGACTTCGAGCGGCTCTCGCCAAACGACCCGGACGCGAGCGACGCCGCGCTCGCCCTCGCAGCAGCCGCGGTCGCGGACGCCTCGCGGCAGGTCGCCGATCCGTGGACCGCGCGCGGCGCGTTCCGCATTGGCGACTCGGCCGGGACCAGCGTCGTGTTGCACGAGGGGACACGCGAACGGGCGGTGCGGCTGCACGGCGCCGGTCCGTACGAGGCGTCGGGACACCGGGTCGTGCGCGACACCAGCGAGCGGCACGCCTGGACCGTCGACGATGAGCCCGCCGCGGCGGCCCTCGGCCCCGCGAGCGTCTGGGTCGCGCTGCGCGGTCAGTTCGACGAGCTCACGACCGGCGCGCCCGAGCGCGCGGTCGACGCGGTCGCCGCTGGCGAGGTCGCGGCGCCGATGCCCGGCGTCGTGATCGGCGCGCAGGCGCGCGCGGACACGCGCGTGCGGCGTGGCGACCTCCTCTTCGTCGTCGAGGCCATGAAGATGGAGCTGCGCGTGGAGGCGCCCGCCGACGGCACCGTGACACGCGTGCTCGCCTCCGTCGGACAGCAGGTCGAGCGCGGACAGCGCCTCGCGGAGTTCGATCCTGACGGCCGAGCGACGAGGGATTGACCCGCGAGGCCTGCTCGTCGAGTGACAACGAGACAGCCACGAAACGGTCGAGGCGGTCGATCGCTGAAGTTCAGACTAGAACGGTTTGAAGAACATCAGCCAGAGGATCACGACGAGGGCGAGCGTCCCGACGGCGGCCAGCTCCATCGCCCGCGGGCTTGCGAGGAGTCTGGTCATCTCGGCGACGTCCGTCGCGATCGGCGCGTCGCGGCGCTGGTAGTTCACAAGACCAGCTGAGCCGCGCAGCTCGCCGTAGTAGCGCGACGCGCGCGCGTACATGAATCCCATGACGAACACGAGCGTCGCGATCGCGGCCCAGATCCAGCCTCGGCCCCAGAGGCCGGCGATGAACGCAGCCGCGATGCCGCCGGCGAGAAGGATGAGGATCGCGACGTACATCGCACCGGTCGCGAGCTGCGAGAGCTCGAGGAGCGCGCGCACGCGCTCCACCTCACGCTCGTGCCGGAGGCGGAGCGCGACGGCGGCCGAGACGCCGTGCGTTACGGCGAAGCCGAACGCGCCGAGCACGTGGACGAAGACGACCCACGGGTAGAACGCTTCCATCACCACTTCCCTCTGTGCACGACATCCTGCGCCGATCTGCGACCGACGTTCTTAAGCGATGGCGATGGCCGGTCCGTCGGCTTCGGGTGGCCGACCGCGATCGCGCCGACGGCCGTGTACTCCGCGGGGATGCCGAAGGTCTCGCGAAGCTTCGCCTGGTCGAACACGCCGAAGAAGACCGCGCCGAGGCCGGCGTCGACGGCGGTGAGGAGGATGTTCAGCGCGGCCATGCCCGTGTCTACGTCCCAGTACGGCACCGGCCAGCGCTTCTCGTTGCGGTCGGTCCAGCCCTTGTCCGCCATCGCATACCGGTCGAGGTACTGACTCTTGTTCGAGAGGCACACGATGATCACCGGCGCTTTGAACATGTCCGGCCATCCGAAGTCGGCCTGACGCGGCCAGAGCTCGTCCCAGTAGCGCTTCGCATCGGCGTTCTCGAGCGCGAGGAACGCCCAGCCCTGGCTGAACCCGGCCGATGGCGCGCGCTGCGCGTTCGCGAGCATCCGCTCCACGATCGCGGGATCGACCGGACGGTCCTCGAAGCTGCGGACCATCTTCCGCTTGCGGATCACATCTTGGAATTCCATCAGCGCCTCCGATACACGCCGCCGTCCCGCGTGAGCAGGCCGGCGTCGATGAGATATCGCCGCAGCGACGCCACATCGTCAGCGGCGGACATGAGCAGCGAGTTCACCTCCGGCTCGGGATATTCGCGACCGGACTCGAAACGCGACGCGACGTACTCGAGCAGCGCTGCACGGTCCTTGGCGCGCCGCGGCATGGTCTCGAGCCGATCGCCGCGGAAGAAGCGCGCGAGATCCGGCGGTCCTGAGAACGCCTCCCGGCGTCGCACGTTGCCTGGCACTCGCTGCATGGCCATAGGATGCCTGCGATGCCGAGACCCAGGCGGATCACGCTCGTGGAGGTCGCCCCGCGGGACGGCCTGCAGGCCGAGTCGCGGGCGCTGCCGACCGCGACGAAGGTCGCGCTCATCGACCGCCTCGCCGACGCCGGCCACACCGTGATCGAGGCAACGTCCTTTGTGAGTCCAGCCGCGGTCCCGCAGCTCGCCGACGCCGATGAGCTGCTCCGCGCGCTGAAGCGGCGTCCGGGCGTGCGCTATCCGGTACTCGTCCCGAACGAGAAGGGCCTCGAGCGCGCGCTCTCCGCCGGCGCGGACGAGATCGCCGTGTTCATGTCCGCGTCGGAGTCGTACTCGCGGAAGAACCTCAATCGCTCTCGCGACGAGGCGCTCGCGGCGTACGCACCGGTCGTGCGTCGTGCCAAGGACGCGGGCAAGCGCGTGCGCGGCTATCTCTCGATGGTCATCGCGGACCCGTGGGACGGGCCGACGCCGCCGGACATCGTGCGCGACTGCGCGCGAAGACTCTTGGACATGGGCTGCGACGAGGTGTCCCTCGGCGACACGGGCGGCGTCGGCACGCCACATGAGGTCGCCTCGCTCCTCGAGCTGCTCCTCGCCGGAAGCATCCCCCTCGCGACGATCGCGATGCACTTCCACGACACGTACGGCCAGGCGCTCGCGAACGCGAACGCGGCGATGTCGCTGGGTATCACGACGTTCGACACGTCGACCGGCGGCATCGGTGGGTCGCCGTTCGCGAAGATGGCGGGAGGCAACCTCGCGACCGAGGATCTCCTCTGGCTCTGTCGCGGTGAGGGCATCGAGACCGGCGTCGATCTCGACGCGATCGTCGCTACCGCGCGGTGGCTTTCCTCCGAACTCGGCCACGAGCTGCCCGGGCACGTGTCCCGCGCGTTCCCCCCGTCTTCTTAGTGGCGCTGCCCACCGCGGGCATGCCCGACGAGCGCACGGCACGGTCGAACGTCTGGATGTCGGACGTGAGCGCATCCCACTTCCGGATCTGCGTGTCGATCCTTCGCGCGAGATCCGCGTACACATCCTGCATACCCTGCGTCGGCGCGAAGTCCGCGCCGCCGACCGAGCCGAGGAGCCCGGCCATCTTCGCGTTGAGCTTCGCGGGGTAGTTGAGCGTGTCCTGCCGGCTCTTCGCCTTCACCTGGACGAGCTCTTCCTCGATCGCGCTCGCCTTGCGGCGGAGTGCCGCCGATGCGGTGAGCAGGCGCGACTGCCCCTGCTCCTTCGCGCGCGCGTCCCAGAGGTCGAGCTGCTTCTTCAGCGCGCGGATCGCGTTGATCGTGCCGTGCGTCTCGGAGAGCTTGGCGTGCACCTGCATCGCGAGAGCAAATTGCGAGTCGAGGTCGCCCTGCGTCGCCGTGACGCGCGGGTCCTTGCGGATCTCGAACGATGTCTCGAAGCGTGCGCCGTCGACCGTCAGACGCGCGCGGTACGTGCCGGGCGCGACCTGCGGACCGACGAGCTGGTTTTCGAACGCCTCCCACGTGCCACCCTCGCCCTCGATCTTCGTGGCGTCGGGATAGCGCATGTTCCACACGAACCGGTTGAGCCCCGCGCCGGCCGGGACCTTCGGGTCCTTCTCTTTCGGCGGCTGGGCGGTCCCCTCACGGGGCGCCTGCTGCGGCTCCTCCTTCTTCCCGTTGGCTTCGCCGTTCTTGGCGGCCTCCTCGGGCGGCGCGCTCTTGAATTCGCGGATGACCTTGCCGCGTGAGTCGAGGAACGCGAGCCGCGTCTCCCTCGCCTTGTCGCGCAGCCAGAACTGGAGCGGCACGCCGGGCAGCGGGTTCGACCCGGCGTCGATGTTCTGCGCGACCTTCTCGCCGCTCGGCTTGTCCATCTGCCGGTACGTGACCATCGTCGCGCCGGTCATGCGGTAGTTCTTCCCGATCTTCGGCGGCTGCG
>JBIOUD010000090.1:0-5225 GCA_044866725.1 Candidatus Limnocylindria bacterium
CCGATGCCTTCGCTGAGGTTGAGGATGATGGGAGGGGGAACGTCCTGCGCGGTCGCGACCGCGCGCGCGCCGCAGAACGCGAGGAAGAGCGAAGCGATGGCGACGAGCGGCAGCCGCCACATCCGCAGCGGATGTGACACGTTGCGCGACCGCCTCAGGGGCGACGTTCCCGTCACCTCACGACCCTTCTCTCGCTCCTCCGGGACCTCCTATGGCGCTGGCGAGAACGTGTACGTGACGGTGACGAGGATCTGCTGCCCGGCGACCACGCTGATCGGCGCGGGGAGCGTCCGTGCGCTGAAGTTGCCGTACGAGCCGGGATGGCACGCGCTCGGCGCTGTCGTGGCGCCGCACCGCGAGAGCAGCATCCGGACGTGGTTGAACTGCCCCGCCCGCGTCGCGATGATCGTGGCGTTGACCGCGACCGACGTGGATGACGGTGCGTCCACGGTCAGGGTGTTGAACCAGAACGGGACGGCCCCGTTCGGGTCGTCCGCCTCGAATACAAAGCATGAGCTGGCGGATGCCGCCGGGTCTCCGCACGGGTTCTGGCCCGCACCCGTCTGATCAGAGAGCGTCAGCCAGTACCGCCCAGTGGCACTTGTGTGCGCAAGGATCGGCGCGACCGTCGATGCGCCGTTGAAGTCGTTGTGGAACGCATGCTCCTGGGCGACGGTGCCGTCGCTGTTCTTCACGGTGACGATCCAGTCACCATGGACGATGACGCCGACCTCCGCGCCTGATGGGGCCGATGCCGTCGCCTGACCGAGCGAGAATCCCGCGAACGCGATGACGAACGCGAGCCCGACGACGATCGCTGCAGATAACGCGACACGAAGACGTAGCACTCCCGGATCCCCTTCCCCCACATCGCGGCATCCGCCGCGTCGCGCGAGTGTAGAACGCGGGGGAGCCGACTTGAACCAACAGTCGCGCTAAACCGACGGCGCAGTTCACATATGCGTCGCGGCTGAATCAGCGCACCCGTGCCTCGGCGCGCCTCGCACGCAGCGCTGCCTCCTCGGGCGGGCGCACGTTGCGGAACGTGAGCCAGATGAGCCCGTCGTAGACGATCTTCAGCGCCCCGGCCGCGAAGAACGGCAGCGACAGCATCGCGGCGCTGAACGCCATCCCGGCGAACGCCGGCGAGATCGCGCTCGTCGTCGTCCGCGCGACGTTCGTGATCCCGGCGGTCGCGGTGCGCTCGTCGGCATCCACGACGGCCATCGAATACGACTGCCGCGTCGGCACGTCCATCTGCGAGATGCTCATGCGTAGGAGGAAGAACGCGACCGCGAGACCGGCCGTCGGGGCGAGCGGCACGAGCATGAGCAGGACGTTCGACGGCAGGTGCGTGAACACCATTGTGTTGAGGAGCCCGATGCGCTGCGCGAGCCATCCGGCGGCGAGCAGCGACAGCCCGGACAGGATCCCGACCCAGAAGAACACGATCGCGAGCTGCGAGATCTCGAGCCCCCACCGCAGATAGAACCAGTACGCGACGAGGGACTGCACGACGAGTCCACCGGCGAACGCGTCAAGCCCGAAGAGGGCCGAGAGCTTGGCCACCGTGCCGGTGCTGCGATGGATGCCGATGAAGCGGCGCTCACCCTCGACTCGCGCGAGCTCCACGCGGTCCGAGAGCGTGATGAAGATGAGGAAGTTCAGGAGCCCCACGAGCGCGTAGATCGCGAACAGCGGCCGGTACGGGTCCGCGCCCGACAGCCCGAGCGACGCGAAGAACCCGACCGACGCCGAGAAGAGCGCGCCGCACGCGCCGGCGAGGTTCGCGATGGTGTTGTAGATCGCGAAGAGCCAGGTCCGCTTCTCGTCCGGCGCCGTCTGCGGCAGCACGGCCTGCTCGACCGTCTGAAAGACGCCGACCTCCGAGCTCGTCGCGCTGATCGTCCCGGTGAACGCGGCGAGGATGAGCACAGCGAGGCTGCTCGTGAGGGCGAACGCGATCCCACCGAGGGCCATGAGCAGCGCCATGATCGCGACCGTCCGCCGGCGTCCGAAGCGGTCGGCCATGATCGACCAGAAGACCGTCATGAGCGCGGATCCTGCGATCGCGGCCGTGAGCACGATGCCGATCTCGGTCGGCGAGAGCCCGAGGTGATCGAGGTAAAGCCCAAGCGAGGTCGCGAGATAGCCGTAGGCGAACGTACGGAGAACGCGCGTGACGAGGAGCTTCTTGCCGTCGAGGCTGAGCCAGCTGAGCACGTCGCCTCCCGAGGTCGCGCCTGGGCGCGACGTTGGAGTGGAGGCTACGACGGGATGCCTACGGGCTCCCCAAGCGGAGTCTGAAGAACGCGCCGCCGCCGCTCGGCCGCTCGAGAGTGACGCGGCCGCCGTGCGTCTCCGCGACATCCTTCACGATCGCGAGGCCCAGGCCGGAGCCCGGGAGCTGGCGCGCGGCGGGCGCGCGCCAGAAGCGATCGAACACGCGGGCCTCATCCTCCGGTGCGATCCCCGGGCCGTGATCCCGGACGGTGATCTCCGAGCCGCGCACCGCGACCTCGACGACCCCGCCGGCCGGGCTCCACTTGCCGGCGTTGTCCAGCAGGTTCGTCACCGCGCGCAGGATCCGCGAGTGGACGCCGCGCACGACGTCGACGGACGCGCTCGTGCGATCGAGCTCGAAGCGGACCTCGGGGTAGCGCATGCGCATCTCCGCGATGGCCTCGCTCGCGACCTGGTCGAGGTCGATGTCCTCGACGGTGAGCTGCGCCTGCTCGTCGCGCGCGAGGTCGATGAGGTCGCTCACCAGCGTCGAGAGCCGCTCGGTCTGTCCGACGAGCTCCGTCAGCACCTGGTGCCGCTCGGACGGATCCGTCGGCTGTCCCCGCTCGAGGAGCTCGAGGTTCGTGCGGAGGCTCGTCAGCGGAGTGCGCAGCTCGTGAGACGCGTCGGCGACGAGCTGCCGTTGCTGCCGGATCGATTGCTCGAGCTCGCCGAGCATCACGTTGAAGGACGCGGCGAGCCGCCCGAGCTCGTCCGGCGACGCGGACGCGACGCGCTGCGAGAGGTCGCGCGTGCGGGAGACCTGCTCGACGATGTTCGTGAGGCGCCGCACCGGCGTGAGCGCGCCGCGCGCGACCAGCGTGCCGAGCGCGCCCGCGAGCACGACGCCGCCGAGCGCCACGAGCGCGAGGCGTAGGCGCGTCTCGGCGAGAGCGCTGTCCAGGTCGTTGAGCCGGCCCCATACCTCGACGGCGCTCCGTGGCTGCGTCCCCTGCGACACGAACACGCGCAGGTGCGAACCCTCGAGCGTCGTGTCGAACCACGCCTCGGTCTGAGCTCCGCTCGCGACCGCGATGGCCTGGTCGTTCACGAGCGCGGTGACCGGATCGGCGGAAGAGCGGCCGACGATCCCGCTCGTCTCGTCGGTGAGCGTGATCACCTGCGCCGCGACGTCGGCCCGCCCGGTGAGCGTGCTCTGCGGTCCGCCGGGGAACCCGCCGCGCCGACCGGGGCCGCTGACCTGCGGGCTCTTCACCGTCGTCGCGGCTTCGCGCAGGTTGTTCTCGAACTGGGTCGTGAGCTGCGTCTGCACGACGAAGTACATGAGGAGCGACGCGCCGATCGCGGCGATCGCCACGGCCGCGGCGGTCATGAGCGCGACGCGCGCCGAGAACGTCATGCGTCCTTCATCACATAGCCGACGCCGCGGACGGTGTGGATGAGCCGCTTCGCGCCGTTCGTCTCGAGCTTGCGACGCAGGTATCCGATGTACACGTCGAGCGAGTTCGAGTCGGGGCCGAAGTCGTAGCCCCACACCTTCTCGAAGATGACGTCGCGGCTCAGGACGCGGCGCGGGTTCGCGAGCAGGAGCTCGAGGAGCTGGTACTCGGTCCGCGTGAGCGCGATCTCTCGCCCGGCGCGCCGCGCGGTCATCGAGTCGCGGTCGAGCTCGAGGTCCTCGAAGTGCAGCGCGCCGCGCGCCTGCCCGGTCGCGGGCGACCGGCGTTCGAACGCGCGCAACCGCGCGAGGAGCTCGTCGAGCGCGAACGGCTTCACCACGTAGTCATCCGCTCCTGCGTCGAGGCCCTCGACGCGCTCGGACACGGCAGCTCGTGCGGTGAGCATGAGGATCGGGACGTCGTTGCCGGCCGCGCGCAGCTTGCGGCAGACCTCGATGCCATCGAGGCCCGGAAGGCCGCGGTCCAGAACGATCGCGTCGTAAGGGGTGGCTGTCGCCGCGGCGAGGCCCTTGTCGCCCGAGGTCTGCTGGTCCACGTTGTGGCCGGCACCCCGGAGCGCCCGTTCCACCGCGCCCCTGACCGAAGGATCGTCCTCCACCAAGAGGACGTGCATGCGTCGAAGTCTAGGCAGCGCTCAGTAAGACGACGCTAAGAACGGTCTGAATTCCTCCGTTTCTTAGCGCCAATTCATGCGTGCGCATCCGCCCGGTGTTGTTCTGTCGTCAGCGACTGGCGGAAAGGACGAATCGAAAGTGAAGCACCTCGACAAGGCACTCATCGGAGCGGGCGGAGCGCTCCTGCTCTCGGGCGGGATCGCGGCCGCGGCGCTCGGCCCAAGCAACCTCGGCAGCGCGGTGATGAGCTCGCTCCCGGGCGACATCTCACTCGCGGTCAACAAGGACATGGGCATCGGCGGCCACGGCTGGCTCGCGACCGCGGCGACGTACATCGGGATCACCGAGGCGGCGCTGCGCACCGAGCTCCAGAGCGGCAAGAGCCTCGCGGACGTCGCCGTTGCGAACGGCAAGACGCGCGACGGTCTCGTCGCCGCGCTCACTCAGGCCGCAGCGACCGAGATCGGGACGCTCGTCGACGCGAAGAACCCGATCCCCGCCCGCGGTGGCCCCGGTCACGGCATCGGCCTCCGCGTTGGGGGCGACCAGAAGGCCGCGGCGGCGACATACCTCGGCATCAGCGAGGCCGACCTCCGCACCAAGCTCGACGCCGGCCAGACGCTCGCGCAGATCGCGGCGGCCACTTCAGGCAAGAGCCGTGACGGTCTCGTGCAGGCCCTCACCGCGGACGCGATCGCGAAGATCGACGCCGCGCAGACGGCCGGCACGATCACGGCGGACCAGGCGACCCAGCTGAAGGCGAACCTCGCCACGCAGATCGCGAACTTCGTCGACAACGTGCGTGGTCCGGGCGGTCCTGGTGGCCCGGGCGGGCGCGGACCGCGCGGGCGGTAGGCGCCGTCTAAGTCAGAACCTCCCTCTCACTCCCTCCTGCGTCGGGCCGCGC